>NZ_JBGNUU010000002.1:0-173017 GCF_041950485.1 Nonomuraea sp. ATR24 | reverse complement strand
CCCCCCCCCCCCCCCCCCCCCCCCCCCCCACGACCGTTTCGTCACGCGCCCTTCTGCGACGCCGTCCGGCGCAGCCTGATGTTCTCCAGCCGGTCGAACCCGTCCAGCAGGCCCTCGCCCAGGCCGCGCAGCCGGCGCATCGTCGAGGGCGGCATCAGCACCGCCCGCACCCGCCTGGCCCGCGACACGGTCGCCGCCAGCGCCTGGCGCACCCGGCGCAGATCCTTGCCCATCGGCGCGATCTCGCCCGGCTCCCTGGCGTACAGCACCCGCTCCACCGTCGAGGCGATCGCCGCGATCGACGCCGCCGCCTCCGCGTCGAACTCGTACTGCTCCGTCAGCCGCCGTGCCAGCGCGCGCGGCGTCTCGCTCGCCCCGCGCGCCATCCCGTAGTCGCACAGCGCGTCGTCCAGCTCCGCCCAGGCGGCCGCGACCGCCGGATGGCGGCTCGCCACCACCCTGGCCGTCACCTCGTCCGACGGCTCGCTCACCTTCCAGCCGAGCGCGCGCACCCGCCTGCTGCGGGTGAACAGCCGCACCGCGGCCGGGACGAGCAGCACCAGCAGGAGCACGCCTGCGCCGAGGCCGATCTGCGCGATCAGCGGGGTCGACTCCTCCGGCGGCACCCCGCCGTTGGCCAGCAGCGCCGCCTCACGGTCGAGCTGACGCGGGTTCTGGCGGTTCTGCGGGCCCAGCGCCTCGCTGTCGGGGCTGCCCGACGAGCCCGGCGTCGGCTCATCCGCGCTGCCCGTCGAGCGGGTCTGCGGGATCGTGTACGCGGGCACCCGGGCGCTGCCCTGCCCCGCCGACCCCGCCGGCGTCGGCTCGAACGGCAGCCAGCCCACGCCCTCGAAGTACAGCTCCGGCCAGGCGTGCGAGTCGTTGGTCGCCACCGTCCACTGGCCGCCGATCTGCGTGCCGCCCGTGTAGCCGATCGCCACCCGCGAGGGGATGCCGACGACCCGCGCCAGCAGCGCCATCGAGGCCGCGAACTGCTCGCAGTAGCCCGCCCGGCTGGCCAGCAGGAAGTCCTGCAGCGCCGAGTTGCTGTGCCCCTGCGTCTCGAGGCTGTAGACGAACCCGCCGGTCCTGGTGAAGAACTGCTGCAGCTTCACCGCCCGCTGGTAGCCCGTCTCGGCGCCTCTGGTCTCCTGGCGGGCCAGCTCCCTGATCTCCTCCGGCAGGTTCTCCGGCAGCTGCAGGTAGCGCGGGTCGGCCGCCTCGCCGCCCGGCGGCAGCGAGTCGAGCACCTCGGAGGTGACCTGCGGCTCGCCCGACAGCACCTGGTACTCGAGCCCGGCCGCCTCGTCGACGGTGGAGAAGACCATCAGCGTGCTGACGTCCGCGCGCCAGTCGCCGTCCACCTGGATCGCCCTCGGCGGGTACGGCAGCGGCAGGAACGACAGCTTGGAGATCTCCTCGCTCATCGTGATCTGCGTGCTGACGTCCGCCACCTTCACCTCACGCCCGAGGCCGGGCGGCGGGGGCAGCGGGCCGTTGTCCGTCCGGTTCTCCGGAGCGCCCTGCGGCTGCGTCATCCCGAACTGCTCGCCGTCGAACGTGTCGAGCGCGTAGATGCGCAGGTAGCGCGGCCTGCTGTCGTTGTTCGTGTAGGTCAGCACGGTGCGCCGCTCCGGCAGCTCCAGCCGCCCCTTCAGGTCCGCGATCGGGTCCGGGATGCTGATCGAGTTGCCCCGCCCGGAGCCGCTGCCGCCCACGCCGAAGGTGAAGAAGGAGACCGGCTCCATCGCGGGCAGCGCCGCCGGCACCACCACCGCCAGCGCGATCGCCGCGAAGCCGATGCGCTTGCCCGACAGGCGCAGCCCGCTGGTGTCGGCCTGCCCGCCCGCCCGCGGCGTCTGCTGGGCCGCGCGGGTCCGGCGCACCAGCACCGCCCGGCCCCAGTGCCCCACCCGCTCGCGCCCGTCGGCGATCAGCAGGCTGGTGAAGCCGAGCGCCGCCAGGATGAACGCCGGCCAGCTGATCGGGTCGGCCAGGATCGTGGCCGGCACCGTGGCCAGCGCCAGCAGCGGCAGCCCCGCCAGCGCCGCCCGCCGCAGCCGGGAGGCGAACAGGTCGACGATGATCGCGATCACGCCCACGCCGCCGGAGGTCAGCAGGGAGATGGGCTCGTTGGCGGGCACCGGCGCGGCGTAGCGCTGGATGTCGGCCCACCCGGTGGTCAGCAGGTCGGCCAGCTCCAGCACCGACTCCTTGGTCGGCACCACCAGCGCCCAGGCCTCCTCGGCGGTGAAGGACACCGTCAGGTACAGGCCCAGCGCGGCCACGCTCACCAGCGCCGCCGCCCACGACGGCAGCGACAGCCGTCCGCTCACCAGGCTCGCCGCCATCACCGCCAGCACTGCGCCCAGCGACGCCCAGAACCAGGAGCCGCCCTCGAAGAGCGGGTAGAGCAGGATCGCCGCGGCGAACGTCGCCACGGCGGACGCCACAGAAAGCCTCATGCCGAACCTCCGCTGAGCACGTACCTGCCGCGGCTGCCGGCGTCCTGCCAGACCGAGGCGATCGAGACGCCCGCGGGCAGCCGGACGATCCGCCAGCCGTACCCGGCCAGCACCGTCTGCACGGCGTCGTAGTTCTCCGTCTGCCCGCCGTCCCAGGTGCCCACGTCGAGCAGCACCGCCACCGCGGTGATGCCGCTGTGCCGCAGCCGGGCCAGCTCGCGGGCCTCCTCGGGGTCGAGCGAGCCGAGCACGGCCACGATCAGCCCGTCGCCGCCGCCCTGCCGCAGCGCCGAGACGCCCATCTCCAGCGACCTGGCCGAGCTGCCGCGCACCATCGCCAGCGTGTCCAGCAGCGACCAGCTCAGCCCGGTGTCCGTCAGGTGCTCGGCGCCCTGGTCGGTGACCAGCCGCAGGCCCAGCCCCTCACGCGCCAGGTGCACGCCGATCGAGGCCGCCGCCGAGACCGCCACCTCGAAGGAGGAGCGCGGGCCCTCGCCGCGGTGGGCGAAGCGGCGGGTGTCGAGCAGGAGCGCGCCGCGGCTCTGCCACTGCTGCTCCTCGCGCCGCACCATCAGCTCGCCGTGGCGGGCGGTCGAGCGCCAGTGCACCCGGCGCAGGTCGTCGCCCTGCCGGTACTCGCGCGGCGCGACGTCGTCGTCGCCCGCCGCCGCCACGCTGCGGGTGCGGCTGTCGCCGCCGCCGGTCCACTCGCCCGACAGCCGTACGTGCGGCAGCGCCACCACCTGCGGCGTCACCACCAGCGTGTCGGTGATCGTGAACGCCCGGGTCAGCTCCACCAGGCCGAACGGGTCGGCGATGCGCACCGACAGCGGCCCGATCGGGTAGCGGCCGCGCAGGTCCGAGCGCACCTTGTAGTCGATCTCCCGGACGCCGCGGGCCTCCACCCGGTCCAGCACGAACCGGGGCCGCACGCCCAGCGCGTACGGGACGGTGTCCTCGATCAGCAGCAGCCCGGTCGGCAGCCTGGTCACGTTCTCCAGGCGCAGCGTCACGGTGGCCTCGCCGCCCGCCTCCGCCCTGGCCGGGTCCAGCCGCCTGGCACAGCTCAGCCGGTAGCGCGTGCGCGCCACCACCAGGGCGGCCAGCAGCGGCAGCGCCGTCACCAGCACGCCGATCCTGAACAGGTCGTCCTCGCCCAGCAGGAACGCCATCACCAGCGCGGCGATCCCCGAGGCCAGGAACGAGCGTCCCCGCGAGGTGAGCGCCCGCAGTCCGGCTCTCACGACGCCCGGGTCTCCGGCACCGGCACGCGCCTGACCAGCTCCGCCACCACCTGCTCCGGCAGCCTGCGCTGGCCCTGCGCCTCCACGCTCGGCAGCAGCCGGTGCGCCAGCACGGGCACGGCCAGCTCCTGGAGGTCGTCCGGGATGACGTAGTCGCGGCCCGACAGCGCCGCGTTCGCCCTGGCCGCGCGGACGAGCTGCAGCGTCGACCGGGGGGAGGCGCCCAGCCGCAGGTCCGGCGAGTGGCGGGTGGCCACGACCAGGTCGATGGCGTACTTCTTGACCGGCTGCGACACGTACACCCCGCGCACGGCCGCGATCAGCGCGCGCACCTCCGCCTCGGTCGCCACCGGCTGCAGCTTGTCCAGCGGGGAGGTGCCGCCGTGCACGTCGAGCATCTCCAGCTCGGCCGTCGGCTCCGGATAGCCCATCGCCACCCTGGCGGTGAACCGGTCGCGCTGCGCCTCCGGCAGGGGATAGGTGCCCTCCATCTCGATCGGGTTCTGCGTCGCGATCACCATGAACGGCGCGTCCAGCTCGTACGTCCTGCCGTCGACGGTGACCTGGCGCTCCTCCATGCACTCCAGCAAGGCCGACTGCGTCTTCGGCGAGGCGCGGTTGATCTCGTCGCCGACCACGATGTTGGCGAACACCGGCCCGGGCTTGAACTCGAACTCCCGGGTCTGCTGGTTGTAAGCGCTCACACCGGTGATGTCGCTGGGCAACAGGTCGGGGGTGAACTGCACCCGGCGCACGGGACAGTCGATGGACCGCGCCAGGGCCTTGGCCAGCATGGTCTTGCCGACTCCCGGGACGTCCTCGATCAACAGGTGGCCCTCGGCGAGCAGGACGGTCAGCGTCAGGCGGACGGCGTCGCTCTTCCCCTCGATCACGGACTCGATGGCCTGCCGGATCCGGTGCGCGGTGGAGACAAGCTCGCCGAGCTGGGGAGGGACGTCATGGGTTACTGCCACCAGGCCTCCATGAGAGGTGCGACGGCCTGCCCCGCCCAAGGGTGCCTTTGCGGGAGACATGCCATTGTTT
This sequence comes from Nonomuraea sp. ATR24, assembly GCF_041950485.1. Lineage (NCBI taxonomy): Bacteria > Bacillati > Actinomycetota > Actinomycetes > Streptosporangiales > Streptosporangiaceae > Nonomuraea > Nonomuraea sp. ATR24. Next base: position 168,264 of record NZ_JBGNUU010000002.1, on the reverse strand, counting down.
TCCATTATCTGTACGACCCTACGACTCTGTGGGTTCCGGAGCGACTTTTGCGGATATTCCAGAGAAGCCAGAGGTTGTTCATGTTCATGTCGCATTGCCGTGCGAATGCCGTGACACCGCCCCCCACGCGGCGCGCCACTTTCCCCCACCGCCGCCCCCTCTAGCGGCTCCGCCGGTTATTCGCCGGGCTTTTCCCGCTTCGACACGCCCACGGGCCGCCGTGCGCCCGCCCCCGCCCCCCACCCGACCCCATCGCGCTGACCTGCGATAACGCGTGGAAAACGACGGATGAACCGGGTTCGAATCAGTTGACGGTGGGGAGAAGTGGAGTATGGTGGTGCGCAGTGGAGGGCCCGGTGCACCAGCGCCGAGCGCTTCACGAGGCACGGGAGGTGGGGCCGATGTTCCTCGGCACCCATCAACCGCGTCTGGACGACAAGGGACGGCTGTTCCTGCCGGCTAAGTACCGTGAGGAGCTGGCGGAGGGTCTTGTGATCACCAAAGGCCAGGAGCGATGCCTCTACGTCTTTCCCGTGGAGGAGTTCCAGCGCATAACCGAGGCTCTCAGCACCGCCCCGGTCACCGCCAAGGCGGTGCGCGACTACAGCCGCGTCTTCTTCGCCAGCGCGTCCGACGAGAAACCAGACAAGCAGGGACGCATCACGATCCCGCAGGGGCTGCGGCAGTACGCCGGCCTGCAGCGTGACTGCGTGGTCATCGGTGCCAACACCCGGCTGGAGATCTGGGACGCGCAGGCCTGGGACACCTACCTCAACGCGCAGGAGCAGGCGTTCGCCGACCTGTCGGAGGAGGTGCTGCCAGGGATTCTCTAGAAGTCACGGTCGAGCCGTCGGAGATGTCGTTCGGCGAGGTCTCCACCCGCAACCACTGCCGGCCAGCTGATGCACCTTCCCCGGTGTCAGATGGCAGGCGTCCACGAAGAGGGTGCGGATGGGGACCTGGCCGGACGGCACCGGGGTGGGGACCCTTTGCAGGACGGACACATCGACCGGCCGCGTCATCCGCGAGCCAGGACGCGAGAGGGGGGTTTGGAGATGCACGACGACGCAGCCAAGGGCGGTCACGTTCCGGTCATGCTCGAGCGCGTACTGGAGCTGCTCGCTCCGGCGCTCACCGGCCCGGACCCCGTCGTCGTCGACGCCAACCTCGGCCTCGGCGGCCACGCGGAGGCACTGCTCGCCGCGCACCCCGCGCTGCACCTCATCGGCATCGACCGCGACCCGTTCGCGATCGACCACGCCACGCGCAGGCTCGCCCCCTACTCCGGGCGCACCACGCTCGTCCACGCCTCGTCCGACGAGATGGCCGCCGTGCTGGCCCGCGCCGGGCGCACCACGGTCGACGGGGTGCTGTTCGACCTGGGCGTCTCCTCGCCCCAGCTCGACGAGGCCGAGCGCGGTTTCGCCTATTCCTACGACGCCCCGCTCGACATGCGCATGGACACCGACCAGGAGCTCACCGCCGAGGTCGTGGTCAACACCTACCCCGCCGCCGAGCTGACCCGCATCCTGCGCGTCTACGGCGAGGAGAGGTTCGCCCCGCGTGTCGCGGGCCTGATCATCAAGGAACGGGCCAAAGACCCCATAACGTCGACGAAGCGGCTGGCCGACATCGTCCGCGAGGCGATTCCGGCCGCCACCCGGCGCACCGGGGGCAACCCCGCCAAACGAACGTTCCAGGCGCTGCGCATCGAGGTCAACGCGGAACTGGCCGCCCTGGAGGCGGCCCTGCCCGCGGCCCTCGACGCGCTGGCGCTCGGCGGGAGAGTCGTCGTGCTCTCCTACCACTCCCTGGAGGACCGGCTCACCAAGCAGGTCCTCACGGCGCGAACCAAGGACACCAGCCCGCCCGGGCTGCCCGTCCCGCTGCCGGCTCACCAGCCGCGGTTCCGCCTCCTGACGAGGGGAGCCGAGCTCCCGAGCGAAGAAGAGCTGACCCGCAACCCGCGGGCGGCTTCGGCCCGGCTCAGGGCCGCAGAGAGGATCCGTGTTGACGACCAGGACTGAGCAGGAGACCCGGCGGGGCGCGCCCGCCCGCGGCACTGTGCCCACGACCGGTCCCGCGGCCGGGAGCACGCCCGCGGCCGCGGCCGGACCGAAGACCGGCAGGCGCCGGCCCGACGTCCCGCACCCGGCCAAGCCCGTCCCCGAGACCGACCCGCGCCCGGCCCGCGGCGCCCGCCCGTCGCCCGACACCAGATCCCGCACCCCCCGCCCGGCCGCCGACCGCGCGGGCCGCCCGGGTCCTGACGCTTCCGGGCGTCCAGGACGTACGGGCGCCGAGCGCCCGGGACGTACGGGCGCCGAGCGCCCGGGACGTACGGGCGCCGAGCGCGCCGAGCGCCCTGGGCGGACGGCCGCCGACGCGGAGCGCTCCGGCGCGGCGCGCACGGCACGCACGGCACGCACGGCGTCCGACGGCGCGCAGCGTACGGGGCGGACGGCGGCCGAGCGGTCCGCCGGCGCGGCCTCGGAGCGCGCCGGCCGCACCAGGACCGAGGCCGCCCCGCGGTCTGCCGCCACCCGCACCCGGCCCGGCGCCGACCCCCGCACGCGCAGGCCCCGCACCGACCGCGGGCGCGGCGTCGCCGGCGGGCTGGACGGGCAGGCGCGCCCCGCCGTCCGGCGACGCCCGGCACGACGGCAGCGCGCCCCGTTCGTGCTGCTCGTCGTCGGGCTGCTCTGCGGCGGCCTGGTGAGCCTGCTGCTGCTCAACACCGTGCTGGCCCAGGACTCCATCACCGCCTCGACCCTCGTGGACGAGATCGCCAGCGAGCGGCAGCACAACGAGGACCTCAAGCGCAAGAACGAGCAGAGCAAGCTGCCCACGGAGATCGCCAGGCAGGCCGAGGAACTCGGCATGCGCCCGGCGTGGGACAGCGTCGACCCCTACACCGCCGAGCCCGGCCAGGCGGTCCAGGGGCGGTGAGCGGCACCAGCGGCAGGGGTCAAGGTCCCGGTCGCGGCACAGGCGGCGCCGGCTCTCAAGGAGGGCCCGGCGCCGCTCGTCGTACGCCGGGCGGCCCAGGACGGGCGGGACGCAACACCTCCGCCCGCCCCACGCCGCCGGACGAGCCCCGCGAACGGCCCGACCCGTTCGACCTCCCCTTCACCCGCGACTTCACCCCCGACGAGCCCGGCGACGACACCCCACCGCCCCGGGGCGACGCCCCCAGGGGCCCCCGCCGCGACGGTGAGGAGCCGTCCCGGAGTGACCCCCCCGGTGGGCGCTCCCGAGATGACGGGGACGGGCCGTCCCGGGGCGACGCTTTCCGGGGCCGCTCCCGCCGCGACGGCGAGGGGCCGTCCCGGGGTGACGTCCCGGAAGGCCGCACCCGGGGTGAACGGGACGGGTCGTACCGGGGTGACGCCTCGGGCGGCCGGTCCCGTCGTGGCGGGGAGGGGCCGTACGGAGGCGACGAGGACGGGCCGCGCGGGCGGTCGCGTCGTGGTGCGGGGGAGGGACGGGACGGCGGGGCCGGTGACGGCCCGAGGGGGCGGTCGCGGGGTGACGACGGCGAGGGCCCGCGTGACGGGGCCCGTCGTGGACGGCCCTCCGGGGGTCGCTCCGGTGATGGTGGTGAGGACGGGCCGGGCGGCAGGTTCCGGCAGGATGAGGGGCCGGGGGCGCGTGGGCGTGCCCGGCAGGATGGTGGCGATGTGGCCCGCGGGCGGGCAGGTGACGGTGGCGAGCGGCCGAGGAGCCGCGGACCCCAGGGCGACGACCGGCCGAGGGGCCGGGGCGACAGGCAGGACGCGCCGGGCAGGCGCCCCACCACGGGCGGCCGCCGCCCGTTCCCGGACGAGCGCCGCCCCGGCGCTGACGACCGCCGTGCCCCCCAGGACGACCGGCGCGCCCCCCAGGACGACCGCCGCCCCGACGGGGGCGGGCGCAGGCCGAGCCCGGCGGAGCGGGGGCGGGAGGCCCCCGGGAGCGCCAGGCGGACGTCGCGTGACTCCGCCCAGGGCCCCAGGGGACGCACGCGCGACGGCTCCGACGGGCACCGGGGCCGCGACGGCGGGGAGGGCTACCGCAGCGCCCGCGAGGACGGCGGCCGCCGTCCACCGCCCCGGGGGCCGCGCCAGGGCGGCGGGCGGCCGCCCGTGCCGCCGAGGCCGCCACTGGTGCTGCGCCTGGGCAACCCGCGCCGGCGGATCAACATCGGCCTGATCGGCATGACGTTCGTGCTGTCGATCTTCGCCGGCCGCCTGATCCAGATGCAGGGCCTCGACTCCAAGGTGTACGAGGCGGCGGCGGTGGACCAGCGGCAGCAGACGGAGGAGATCCAGGCCAAGCGCGGCTCCATCACCGACGTGAACGGCCACGACCTGGCCGTGACGGTCGAGGCGCGGGAGATCGCCATCGACCCGACGAAGGTGCCCGAGGAGGTGCGCGGGAAGGTGGCCGCGCTGCTGGCGCGCCATCTGGGCAAGGACGAGCGCGAGCTGGCCGCCAAGCTGGCCCGCGTCGACACCCGCTACCAGCTCCTGGCCAGGGACGTGGAGCCGGTCGTGGCCACCCGCCTGCTGAAGGAGCCGATCCCGTCGCTGACGGCCACGGAGACGTACCGGCGGGTCTACCCCGGCGGCGACCTGGCGGGCAGCCTGATCGGCTTCGTCGGCGACGAGAAGAGCGGCCTGGCGGGCATGGAGCAGGCCCGCGACTCGGTGCTGGCGGGGCGTGACGGCGAGGTGCGGATGGAGACGGGCCGTGACGGCCTGCGCATCCCGATGACCAGCAGCCAGCGCACGCCGCCGGTCGACGGCCGTGACGTGCGGCTGACCATCGACCGCGACATCCAGTGGGCGGCCCAGAAGGCGATCGCCGAGCAGACGAGGAAGTCGGGCGCGAGCAGCGGCACCGTGATCGTCATGGACGTCCGCACGGCGCAGATCATCGCCATGGCCAACGCCCCCGAGCTCGACCTGGCCAACTGGCGCAAGGCACCCGAGTCGCACTACGTCAACCGCGCCGCGGCCGAGGTGTTCGAGCCGGGCAGCACGAACAAGGTGATCACCGCCGCCGCCGCGCTGGAGGCGGGCGTGGTCGAGCCGGGCACGGTGTTCCACGTCAAGGACAACATCCAGTGCGCCGACCGGGTGCTGCGCGACGCGCACGCGCACCCGCCGCAGAACATGACCTTCCAGCAGGCCGTGGCCGAGTCGAGCAACGTGGCCACGGTCATGGCCGCGCGCAAGGTCGGCAGCCAGGGCCTGTACGAGATGCTCAAGGCGTTCGGGTTCGGCACGCGGCCGGGCGGCGGGGTGCCGGGCGCGGAGGCCGGGCTGCTGCCCGACTACAAGACCTGGTCGGGCAGCCAGAGCTGCACGGTCGCCTACGGGCAGGGCGTCTCGGTCACGGCGCTGCAGATGGCCAGCGTCTACCAGACGATCGCCAACGGCGGCGTCAAGATCGAGCCGCAGATCGTCGCCGGCACGACGGACGCGGCGGGCAGGTTCGTCCCCGCTCCTCCTGGTAAGCAGACCAGGGTGACCAGCGAGGAGACCGCCAAGGAGATCAGCACCATGCTCGAGGCCGCGGTGAGCGCGGAGGGCACCGGCGAGCTCGCCGCCATCCCGGGCTACCGGGTGGCGGGCAAGACCGGCACGGCCAACCGCTACGATGCCGAACTCGGCCGCTACGACGGCTACACCGCCTCGTTCGTGGGCTTCACGCCCGCCGACGCGCCCCGGCTGGTGGTGCTGTCGGTGCTGCAGAACCCCAAGAACGGCCACTTCGGCGGGCAGCTGGCCGCGCCGGTGTTCAAGGATGTGATGACGTTCGCCATCAAGAGCAGGAAGATTCCTCCCACAGGCTCCGCCGCCTCCCCGGTGCGGACACGCGCGGGACAGTGACCGGGAAAGGTACGCTGCCGCCGTGCGTCCCCCGTCGTCTATGCGTCCAACGAGCAGTCCGCCCCGCCCGCTGACCGGGCTGGCGACCATGCTCGACGCCGGTTCAGGCACCGCGCGCTCGCCGCGCGCCGCGCTGACCGGCGTCACCATCGACTCCCGCCAGGTGCGGCGCGGAGATCTGTACGTCGCCCTGCCGGGCGCCAGCGCCCACGGCGCGGACTTCGCCGCCGAGGCGCTGGCCCGCGGCGCCGTGGCGGTGCTGACCGATCCCGGCGGCCGTGACGCGGCCGTCGCCACCGGCCTGCCGGTGCTGATCGTGCCCGATCCGCGCGCCGTGCTGGGCCAGGTCTCGGCCTGGGTCTACGGCCGGCCCGCCGACGGCATCACCGTCCTCGGCGTGACCGGCACCAGCGGCAAGTCGACCACCACGTTCCTGCTGGAGGCCGGGCTGCGCGCGGCCGGGCACACGGCCGGCCTGGTCGGCGGCGTGGAGATCCGCGCCGGAGAGCTGCGCTTCGAGGCCAGGCTGACCACGCCGGAGGCCTCCGAGCTGCACGGCCTGTTCGCGCTCATGCGCGAGCAGGGCGTCACGGCGGCCGCCATGGAGGTCTCCAGCCACGCGCTGGCGCTGGGCCGGGTCGACGGCGTCTGCTACGACGTGGCGCTGTTCACCAACCTGTCGCAGGACCACCTCGACTTCCACAAGGACTTCGACGACTACTTCGCCACCAAGGCCAGGCTGTTCCAGCCGGAGCTGAGCCGCTGCGGCGTCACCAACCTCGACGACGCCTACGGCCGCGAGCTGCTGAGCGTGGCCAAGGTGCCGATGACGACGTTCTCGGCACTGGGCGACCCGGAGGCCGACTGGCGGGCGCTGGACGTCCGGCTGGGCGCCGACGGCAGCGAGTTCCTGGTGGCCGGTCCGGGCGGCGTGGAGGCGCGGGCGCGGATCTCGCTGCCGGGCCCGTTCAACGTCGCCAACGCGCTCGGCGCGGTCGTCACGCTCGTCGAGTCCGGGGCGCCGCTGTCCGACGCCGTGCGCGGCGTCGGCACGCTGACGGGAGTGCCGGGCCGCATGGAGCGGGTCACCGGCTCCGGCGACGCGTTCCAGGCCGTCGTCGACTACTCGCACAAACCCGCCGCGGTCGAGTCGGTGCTGCGCTCGCTGCGCGAGGTCACCGACGGCACGCTCACGGTCGTGCTCGGCTGCGGCGGCGACCGCGACTCGGGCAAGCGGCCGCTCATGGGCGAGGCCGCCGCCCGGCTGGCCGATGTGGCGGTCTTCACGAGCGACAATCCCCGTTCCGAGGACCCGCTGCACATCCTGGCCGCCATGATGGAGGGGGCGCTCCGCGTTCCCCGGCACGAGCGCGCCCATGTGATCATTGAGCCCGACCGCGCCGCGGCCATCGACCTGGCGGTCGGCCGCGCCGGGCGCGGTGACGTGATAGTCGTGGCCGGCAAGGGCCACGAGCAGGGCCAGTACGTTTCAGGCGAGGTGATCCCCTTCGACGACAGGGAGGTGGTCGCCGCCGCGATCGACGCACGCAAGGAAAGCAGGAAGCACGCATGATCCCGTTGCCTCTGGCCAGGATCGCCGAGATCACCTCGGGCGCCCTGTCGGGCATGGCCGACCCCCGCGCGGTGGTGCGGGGTCCCGTCGTCATCGACTCGAGGGAAGCCGCGCCGGGATCGCTGTTCGTCGCCTACAAGGGCGCCCGGGTCGACGGCCACGACTTCGCCGCGCAGGCGCTGCGGGCCGGCGCCGTCGCGGTGCTCGCCGGCCGCCCGGTCGAGGGGCCCGCGATCATCGTGCCCGACGCCACGGCCGCGCTCGCCGAGCTGGCCACGGCGCAGGCCGCCGCGCTGCCCTCGGCGACCGTGATCGGCGTGACCGGCTCGGCCGGCAAGACCACCACCAAGGACCTGCTGGCCAGGCTCACCGCCCGCATCGGCCCGACGATCGCGCCCGCCGGCAACCACAACAACGAGATCGGCCATCCGCTCACGGTCCTCAAGGCCGACGCCACCACCCGCTACCTGGTGCTGGAGCTGAGCGCCCGCAGCATCGGCAACATCGCCGACCTGGCGCGCATCGCGCCGCCGCGGATCGGCGTGGTGCTCAACGTCGGCACCGCCCACCTCGGCGTGTTCGGCGGCAAGGAGGCCATCGCCAAGGCCAAGGGCGAGCTCGTCGAGGCGCTGCCGGGCGACGGCGTCGCCGTGCTCAACGCCGACGACCCGCTGGTGCGCGCGATGGCCTCGCGCACGCAGGCGCGCGTCACCCTGTTCGGCCGATCCGAGGACGCGGTCGTGCGGGCCGAGGAGATCACCGTGGACGAGCGCGGGCGCGCCGCGTTCACGCTGCGCACCCCCTCGGGCGCGGCTCCCGTGAGGCTCAAGCTGTACGGCGGCCACGCGGTGGACAACGCGCTGGCCGCGGCCGCGGCGGGCTACGAGCTGGGCCTGCCGGTCGCCACCATCGCCGAGGAGCTGTCGCAGGCCGAGCCGCGCAGCCGGTGGCGGATGGAGGTCACCGACCGGCCCGACGGCGTCACGGTCGTCAACGACGCCTACAACGCCAACCCCGACTCGATGCGGGCCGCGTTCGAGGCGCTGGCCGCGCTCGGCCGGGGCCGCCGCCGGTTCGCCGTCATCGCCGCCCTGCGCGAGCTGGGTGACGAGAGCCAGGAGCTCAACACCGAGCTCGGCCGGCTGGCGGGCGGCAGCGGCCTGGCGGGCCTGGTCGTGGCAGGCGCCGACGCCGGGCCGGTGCTCGAAGGCGCGCACGAGGCCGCCAGGCGGCTGGCCGAGGCGGGCGGGCCCCCGGGAGCGGGCGGGCCGCCGCTCATCACGCACGTGCCCGACGCGCAGGCGGCGGCGGCCGAGCTGGGCCGGTGGCTGCGGCCCGGTGACGTCGTGCTCGTCAAGGGCCCCCGGGCCATGGGTCTCGAACGCACGGCCGAGCTGCTGCTCGGGGGTGCCGCCCAGTGACCGACATCATCATCGCCGGCGCGGTGGGGCTGATCCTCTCCATGCTCGGCACCCCCCTCGCCATCCGGCTGTTCTCCAGACGCGGCTACGGCCAGGAGATCCGCGAGGAGGGCCCGTCCGGCCACCACGGCAAGCGTGGCACCCCCACCATGGGCGGCACGGTCATCGTGCTGGCCTCGCTGCTCGCCTACGGCGCCTCCCACCTGGCCACGCTGGCCAAGCCGACGATCTCGGGACTGCTGGTGCTGTTCCTGATGACCGGGCTCGGCGCCGTCGGCTTCCTCGACGACTTCATCAAGATCTACAAGCAGCGCTCCCTGGGCCTGCGCAGCGGCGCCAAGGCGCTCGGCCAGCTCATCATCGGCGCGATCTTCGCGGTGCTCGTCACGCAGAACCCCAACATCTACGACATCACGCCCGCCGAGCCGAGGCTGTCGTTCCTGCGTGACTTCGGCCCGTCGATCGGCATCGTCGGATTCACCATCTGGGTCCTCATCATGATCGTCGGGTTCTCCAACGCGGTGAACCTCACCGACGGCCTCGACGGCCTGGCCAGCGGCGCCACCGGCGTCGTCCTCGGCGCGTACGTGCTGATCGGCAACTGGCAGCTGCGCAACAACTGCATCGACCAGCTCGGCCCCAACTGCTACTGGGTGCGCGACCCGCTCGACCTGGCCGTGGTGGCCGCCTCCGTGCTCGGCGCCCTGGTCGGCTTCCTGTGGTGGAACGCGCCCCCCGCCAAGATCTTCATGGGCGACACCGGCTCGCTCGCGCTCGGCGGCGTGCTGGCCGGCCTGGCCATCGCCACCCGCACCCAGCTCCTGCTCATCATCCTGGCCGGGCTCTGCGTCGTCATCACGATGTCGGTGATCATCCAGGTGGGCTTCTTCAAGATGACCGGCAAACGAGTGTTCCGGATGGCGCCGCTGCAGCACCACTTCGAGCTCAAGGGCTGGGCCGAGACCACGATCGTGGTGCGCTTCTGGCTGGTCGCCGGGCTGTGCGCGGCGCTCGGGCTCGGCCTGTTCTACTTCGAATGGATGCCCCGCTGATGAGCCTCACCTGCGTCGCCGGGCTCGGCGTCTCCGGCACCGCCGCCGCCCGCGTGCTGGCCGCGCGGGGCGAGCGGGTCGTCGTCGTGGAGTCGGCCGAGGGGGAGCGGCAGCTCGCCGCCGCGGCCGAGCTGTCCGGGCACGGCGTCGAGGTCAGGTTCGGGCCGCTGGAGCTGCCCGAGGGCGTCACCCGGCTGGTCACCACCGGCTGGGCGCCGCACCACCCGCTCATCGCCGCCGCCCTCGACGCGGGCGTCGAGGTGGTCGGCGAGGTGGAGCTGGCGTGGCGGCTGCGGCCCGGCCGGGCCGCCCCCTGGCTGGCGCTGACCGGCACCAACGGCAAGACCACCGCCGTGCGCATGCTCACCTCCATCCTGCTCGCCGCCGGGCGCAAGGCCGCCGCCGTCGGCAACGTGGGCGTGCCCGTGGTGGAGGCCGTGGGCGAGCCGTACGACGCGCTCGCCGTCGAGCTGTCGAGCTTCCAGCTCCACTGGTCCTCCACGCTGGCCCCGCACGCCGCCGCGATCCTCAACCTGGCGCCCGACCACCTCGACTGGCACGGGTCCATGGAGGCGTACGCGGCCGACAAGGGCCGGCTGTACGAGCGGGCCGGCACCGTGATCTACAACGCCGACGACCCCGAGGTCGCCCGGCTGGCCGCCCCCTACCCGGGCGCCGTCGGCTTCACGCTGCGCGTGCCCAGGCCCGGCCAGGTCGGCGTGGTCGAGGACCTGCTCGTCGACCGGGCCTTCGTCGCCGACCCGGCCGAGTCGGCCGAGGAGCTCGCCACGCTGGCCGACGTGCGCCCGCTCGCGCCGCACAACGTCGCCAACGCGCTGGCCGCCGCCGCGCTGGCCCGCACCCTCGGCGTCTCCTCGGAGGCCGTACGGCAGGGCCTGCGCGACTTCACGCCCGACCCGCACCGCCTGGCCCACGTGGCCCGCGTCGGCGAGGTCGACTACGTCGACGACTCCAAGGCCACCAACCCGCACGCCGCCGCCGCCGCGCTCTCGTCCTACCCGTCGATCGTGTGGGTGGCCGGCGGCCAGCTCAAGGGCGCTGACGTGGACGAGCTCGTCCGGCAGGCGGCCCCCCGGCTGCGCGGCGCGGTGCTGCTCGGCGCCGACCGGGCCCGGATCGCCGAAGCTCTCGCGCGACACGCGCCGAATGTCCCCGTCGTGGACATCTCCGGCCAAGACACTGGTGTGATGGACCGAGTCGTCACCGAAGCCTCCCGGCTGGCCTCCCCCGGAGACACCGTGCTGCTGTCCCCGGCGGGCGCGTCGCTGGACATGTTCGCCAACTATCCGGCGCGAGGGGAGGCCTTCGCGCGTGCCGTACGCGGGCTAGAGGCGGCCACGTGAGCGCGCCGGCCTCCGAGAAGGAACAGCGCTCGCGCGCCACGCAGGAGCCGTCAGGCTGGGCCCGCGAGCAGCTCGTCTCGCTGCGGGAGCTGCTGGACAAGCCGCTCACCACCTACTACCTGATCATCGGGTGCGTGACGCTGCTGCTCGCGCTCGGGCTGATGATGGTGCTGTCGGCCTCCAGCATCGAGGCGATGCACAAGACCGGCAGCCCGTTCTCCTGGTTCATCAGGCAGTCGATGTCGGCCGCGCTGGGCGTGCTGGTCATGTGGCTGTGCACGCGGCTGCCGTACAAGGTGTTCCGGTGGGCGGGCTACCCGCTGATGGCGCTGTCGATCATCGCGCTGATCCTGGTGCTCGCCTTCGGCCGCTCGGAGCTGGGCGCGCAGCGCTGGCTCGACCTCGGCCCGATCTTCCTGCAGCCGTCGGAGCCCGCCAAGCTCGGGCTGGCGCTGTGGGGCGCCGACCTGCTGGCGCGCCGGGCCCGCGCCGGGCGGATCGAGTGGCGGCACATGCTCATCCCGCTCATGCCCGGCACCGCGATCCTGGCCACCATGGTCATGCTCGGCAGCGACCTCGGCACCACGATCGTGCTCTTCATGATCTTCCTGGCGCTGCTGTGGGTGGTGGGGGCACCGGTCAAGCTGTTCGGCGGCATCCTGGCGCTGGCCATGCTCGCCGCGATCATCATGATCCGGGTGGAGCCGTACCGGATGGCCCGCGTCGGCTCCTTCCTCGACCCGTGGGCCGACGCGCAGGGCGCCGGCTACCAGGCGGTGCAGGGGCAGATCGCGATGGGCTCCGGCGGCTGGTTCGGGCTCGGGCTGGGCAGCAGCCGGCAGAAGTGGTCGTGGCTGCCCCACGGCGAGAGCGACTTCATCTTCGCCATCCTCGGCGAGGAGCTCGGGCTCATGGGCACGCTGCTGGTCGTGGCGCTGTTCGGCCTGCTCGGCTACGCCGGGCTGCGCGTGGCGACCCGCGTCAACGACGCCTTCGTCCGGCTCGTGGCGGTCGCCGTGGTGGCCTGGATCGTCGGCCAGGGGCTCGTCAACATGGGCGCCGTGCTCGGCGTGCTGCCCATCACCGGCATCCCGCTGCCGCTGGTCTCCTACGGCGGCTCGGCGCTGCTGCCGACGCTGGCCGCGCTGGGCATGCTGCTGTCGTTCGCCAAACGGGAGCCCGGAGCGCGCGAGGCCTTGGCCGCACGTGGCCCCGGACCGGCCGCCCGGGGCCTAAGCTGGCTTGGCCTGGGGCGTACGAGCAGACGCCGAGACAGACGTTAGGGAGTGACCGACATGAGGGTGGTCCTCGCCGGTGGCGGGACGGCCGGGCACATCGAGCCGGCTCTCGCCCTGGCCGACGCGCTACGCCGCCTCGATCCGGGTGTCGGCGTCACCTGCGTGGGCACCGACAGAGGGCTGGAGACGCGCCTGGTCCCGGCCCGCGGCTACGAGCTGGAGCTGGTCCCCGCCGTGCCGCTGCCCCGGGCGATCACCCCGCAGCTGCTCACCGTCCCCGGCAGGCTCGCCGGGGCGGTCAACGCCATGGCCGCCGTCCTCGACCGGGTCCGGGCCGACGTCCTGGTCGGCTTCGGCGGCTACGTGGCCACCCCCGCCTACCTGGCCGCCAAGCGGCGCGGCGTGCCCATCGTCGTGCACGAGGCCAACCCGCGCCCCGGCCTGGCCAACCGGCTCGGCGCCCGGCTGACCGACCACGTCTTCACCGGCTTTCCCGACAGCTCGATCGGCAAGGCCGAGTTCATCGGCACCCCGCTGCGCCGCGAGATCGTCGAGCTCGACCGGCTGTCCACCGGCGACAAGGCGCGCTCGTGGTTCGGGCTGCAGACCGACCGGCCCACGCTGCTGGTGTTCGGCGGCTCCCAGGGCGCCCGCTCGATCAACGAGGCCGCGCTGGCCGCCGCCCCCGCGCTGCGCCGCGCCGGGGTCCAGGTGCTGCACGTCATCGGCCCCAAGAACACCGTCGACCACGAGCCGCCGCCCGGCGACCCGCAGTACGTCCTGCTCCCGTACGTGGACCGCATGGACCTCGCCTACGCCGCCGCCGACCTGGCGGTGTGCCGCAGCGGGGCGCTCACCTGCGCCGAGCTGACCGCGGTCGGGCTCCCCGCCGCGTACGTGCCGCTGCCCCACGGCAACGGCGAGCAGCGGCTCAACGCCGAGCGCGTCACCGCGGGCGGCGGCGGGCTGCTCGTCGACGACGCCGAGCTGACCGCCGAATGGATCGTCCACCACGTGCTGCCCGTCCTCCACGACCCCGAACGGGTCGCCGCCATGTCGGAGGCCGCCTCCACACTGGGGAGGAAGGACGCCGACCTCATACTCGCCAGGAAAGTGTTGGAGATAGCCCGATGAGCCTCGTCAAGCTGGTCGATCCCGTAGCCGCAGAAGACCTGGGCCGGGTGCACTTCATCGGCATCGGTGGCGCGGGCATGTCGGGCATCGCGCGCATCCTGCTCAAGCGCGGCGTGCGCGTGTCCGGCAGCGACGCCCGCAGTGGCGAGCAGGTCACCGAGCTGCGCGAGCTGGGCGCCACCGTGCACATCGGCCACGCCGCCTCCCACATCCGCGACGTCGACACCGTCGTCGTCTCCACCGCCATCCGCGACTCCAACCCCGAGCTGGGCGAGGCGCTCAAGCAGCGGCTGCGGGTCATCCCGAGGGCCGCCGCGCTGGCCTCCGTCATGGCCGGGCGCACCGGCGTGGCCATCGCCGGCACCCACGGCAAGACCACCACGACCTCGATGCTCACCGTCGCCCTGCAGAAGTGCGGGGCCGACCCGTCCTACTGCGTGGGCGGGCAGCTCGTCACGACCGGGCTCGGCGCCGACGAGGGGTCCGGGCAGGTGTTCGTGGCCGAGGCCGACGAGAGCGACGGCTCGTTCCTCATGCTGGCGCCCGAGATCGCCGTGGTGACCAACGTCGAGGCCGACCATCTGGACAACTACGGCGACCCGCGCGCCGTGCACGACAGCTTCGCCCGCTTCGCCGAGCGGATCGGCTCGCTGCTGGTCTCCTGCTCCGACGACCCCGGCGCGGCCGAGGTGGCCGCCCAGGCGCGGGCGCGCGGGCTGCGCGTGGTGACCTACGGCGAGCAGGGCGACTACCGGATCTCCGGCGTGCGGCCCGACGGGTTCGGCACCGTGTTCACCGTCGAGGGCCCCGGCGGGCGCGGCGGCGAGGTGCGGCTGGCCGTTCCCGGCGCCCACAACGCGCTCAACGCCACCGCGGTCATCGCCGTGGCCGACGAGCTGGGCCTGCCCTTCGAGGAGATCAGGGACGGCCTGGCGGCCTTCACCGGGGCCAAGCGGCGCTTCGAGGCCAAGGGCGAGGCGGGCGGCGTGGCCGTGTTCGACAGCTACGCCCACCACCCGACCGAGCTGGCCGCCGACCTGCGGGCCGCCCGCGACGTGGTCGCCTCCTACTCCGGCCACGGCCGGGTCATCGCGATCTTCCAGCCGCACCTCTACTCGCGCACCCGCTTCTTCGCCGACGAGTTCGGCGCCGCGCTCGGCCTGGCCGACGAGGCGATCGTGCTCGACGTCTACGGGGCCCGCGAGGACCCCGAGCCGGGCGTGTCGGGCGCGCTGGTCGCCGGGCGGGTGCCGCTGCCCGCCGAGCGGGTCGCCTACGCGCCCGACCGCGCCTCGGTGCCCGCGCTGGTGGCCGCGCGGGCGCGGGCCGGCGACGTCGTCCTGACGATGGGCGCGGGCGACGTGACCGAGCTCGGCCCGCAGATCGTCGCCCGCCTGTCGGGCGGCTGACACGGCTGACAGGCGGGCGTGGCGCCACGGCGTCCCCCGGGCCGGCGGCGTAGGTTCGGGGGTCACAGGGTGACGCGGGGAGGGCGATGAAGGCGCGGAAGGTGTTCCTGGTGCTGCTCACCGCCGGAGTGGTGGGGACGGCGGCGTGGCTGATCTTCTTCTCGCCGGTGCTGGGCGTGCGATCGGTGGAGATCGTGGGAAATGTCACAGTGCCCGCCGACCGGATCAGGCAGGCGGCCCAGGTCCCCGACCTGCACCCGCTGGCGACCGTCGACCTGGCCGGCGTCCAGGCCCGGGTGCAGGCCATCAGGCAGGTGGCCGGTGCCAAGGTCGACCGGGTCTGGCCGGGCACCCTGCGCATCGAGGTCGCCGAGCGCGAGCCGGTCGCCCAGGTGCCCGCCGGGAGCCAGGTGGCGCTGATCGACAAGCTCGGCGTGGTCATCGAGGTGCAGGACGTCGCGCCGCCGCTGCTGCCCGTGCTGAAGGTCGCCGCGCCCGCCGCGGGCGACCCGGTCACCATGGCGGCGCTCAAGGTCGTCGAAGGGCTGCCGGGGGAGCTGGCCGGGCGGGTGCGCCAGGTGGCCGCCACGACGGCCGAGGACGTCACGCTGACGCTCTCCGACGGCCGCACGGTCATCTGGGGCGGCGTGGACCGCCCGGAGGCCAAGGCGCGCATCCTGGCGAGCATGCTGCGGCGCGAGGCCGAGGTCTACGACGTGAGCTCGCCCGACGTGGTGACGCTCAGGTGAGGATCGGCCCTCATGGTTACCCGGGCGGCCAAACTCGGGGCCGCGGCACCGCCGAGCCTGTCCGTCGCGGGCCTCCCGCCGTGAGAGCCTGTACCCCGGGTAACGGCGGTGGAGGCCCCCGACCAGGCGTGACCACGGAGCGAAACGGACAGCCCGCGACACGCCGGACGTGCTTGCGGCGCGGTTAGTTGACCCGCGCGGAGCGTAACTCCTACTGTCCGTATCAATCTCAGGTTGACATAAATCTAAATCTCAACTTGAGGTTGAGAGTTACCCGAACTGACAAGACGCGGAGAAATCCGCACCGAAATGGCAAGTCAACGAGCGGAAAGGCCCCTCGTCGTGGCAGCACCGCAGAACTACCTCGCGGTCATCAAGGTCGTCGGCATCGGCGGCGGCGGAGTGAACGCCGTCAACCGGATGATCGAAGAGGGACTCAAGGGCGTCGAGTTCATCGCGATAAACACCGACGCCCAGGCGCTGCTGATGAGTGACGCCGACGTCAAACTGGACGTGGGCCGCGAGCTCACGCGCGGCCTCGGCGCGGGGGCGAACCCCGACGTCGGCCGCAAGGCGGCAGAGGACCACCGGGAGGAGATCGAGGAGGTCCTCAAGGGGGCCGACATGGTCTTCGTCACGGCCGGCGAGGGCGGCGGCACCGGCACCGGCGGCGCGCCCGTCGTGGCCAACATCGCCAGATCGCTGGGCGCGTTGACGATAGGCGTAGTCACCCGGCCGTTCAGCTTCGAGGGCCGCCGCCGCGCCATGCAGGCCGAGGCGGGCATCGAGACGCTGCGCGACGAGGTCGACACCCTCATCGTCATCCCCAACGACCGGCTGCTGTCGATCTCCGACAGGCAGGTCAGCGTCCTGGACGCCTTCAAGGCGGCCGACCAGGTGCTGCTCTCCGGTGTGCAGGGCATCACCGACCTGATCACCACGCCCGGCCTGATCAACCTCGACTTCGCCGACGTCAAGTCGGTCATGTCGGGCGCGGGCTCGGCGCTCATGGGCATCGGCCACGCGCGCGGCGACGACCGTTCGGTCGCGGCGGCCGAGATGGCCGTCTCCAGCCCGCTGCTGGAGGCCAGCATCGACGGCGCCCACGGCGTGCTGCTGTCGATCGCGGGCGGCTCCGACCTCGGCCTGTTCGAGATCAACGAGGCGGCCCAGCTCGTCTCCATGGCGGCCGCGCCCGACGCCAACATCATCTTTGGCACGGTCATCGACGACGCGCTCGGCGACGAGGTGCGGGTCACCGTGATCGCCGCGGGCTTCGACGACCTGCCGCCGGCCGAGAAGCCGCTGCCGCGCCCGCAGGCGCGTCCCGCCGCCCAGGCGCCGGCGCAGCCCGCCGCGCCGCCCGTGCCGCCGCCCGCGCGCTCCAGCACGCCACCGGCCGCCGTCAAGCCCGAGCCCAGGCCCGAGCTCCGCCCGGAGCCGCGCGCCGAGTTCAGGCCCGAGCCGCGCCCCGAGCCCCGCTCCGAGTTCCGCCCGGAGTCGCGTCCCGAGCAGCGCGCCGACTTCAGGCCCGAGCCGCGCCCCGAGCCCCGCGCCGAGTCGCGTCCGGAGCAGCGTGCCGACTTCAGGCCCGAGTCGCGTCCCGAGCCGCCCCGTACGGACTTCAGGCCGGAGCCCCGGCCCGAGTCCCGCCCGGAGCCGGCCCGGCCCGCCGAGAGCGCCCAGGAGCCGGCCGCCGGCCAGGACGACCAGCCCGGCCCGGTCTCCATCCCGCGGCCCACCCCGGAGCCCGCCAACCCGCCCACGCCCATCACCTCCCGCATGTCGGAGCCCGCCAAACGTCGGCCGGTGGTCTTCGAGGAGCAGGAGGAGGAGCTCGACGTCCCCGACTTCCTCAAATAGCACCGCAGGCCCCCGCCGCTCCCTCGTCCATCCAGGGGAGCGGCGCCGCTGTGTCAGGGGCCTGTGACCCTCTTCTCGTACGTGACCGCGGACCGTTCCCACCAGGGGGCGGGGCCGTGGCGGGGAGCCGGGTGCGGGAGGATGGGGGCGCACAGGAAGGAGAGGCGTGCGAAGGGAAGAGATCGCCTCGGGCCTCACCGAGGTCGAAGGACGCATCGGGGAGGCGTGCCGGGCGGCGCGGCGTGACCGGGGCGAAGTGACGTTGATCGCCGTGACCAAGACCTACCCGGCCGACGACGTGCGCATCCTGGCCGAGCTGGGCCTGCGCGACGTGGCGGAGAACCGGGACCAGGAGGCGGCGGCCAAGGCGCGCGAGTGCGCCGGGCTCCCGCTGACCTGGCACTTCGTCGGGCAGCTGCAGACCAACAAGGTCCGTTCCGTCGTCGGCTACGCCGACGTGATCCACTCCGTCGATCGGCTCCGGCTGGTCGAGGCGATCAGCCGCGAGGCCGTACGGCAGGGCCGCGAGGTCGGCTGCCTGGTCCAGGTGGCGCTCGACGACGATCCGGCCAGGGGCGGCGCCCGTCCCGCCGAGGTGCCCGAGCTCGCCGCGCAGATCGCCGCCGCGCCGGGCCTGTGGCTCGGCGGAGTCATGGCCGTGGCGCCGCTGGGGGAGGACCCGGGGGCGGCGTTCGCGCGGCTGCGCGAAGTGGCGCTGGCCGTACAGGACCGGCATCCACGTGCCACGATGATTTCGGCGGGTATGAGCGACGATCTGGCCGAGGCTGTCGCGCACGGCGCCACACATGTGCGGATCGGTACGGCGTTGCTCGGCCGCCGCAAGCTCTTCGTCAGGTAATGTCCCCTCAAGTGGGTCTTCAAGGCCCGCGATCCGGTAGAGGTCGATCAGCGGTGAGCTCCAAGGGGGTACGGCTACCGCCTCGGGCCCGGCGACAGGCCCGAGCGAGTGCGACCATGAGCAGGAGGACGACTTAGCGATGGCCGGCGCGATGCGCAAGATGGCGGTCTACCTCGGTCTCGTGGAGGACGACCGCTACGAGAGGTACGAGCCCTACACGGATGAGTACACCTACGAGGACGACGGGCCGCGAACCGGCGAGGAACGTCCCGTAACGGTCCAGGACCGTGAAGAGGAGGCCGAGCCCGGGGTCCCCGCGCCGCGGCCCGCCACGACCGTCCTGGAGCGCCGTACGACCGATCTGGCCCGCATCACGACCCTCCACCCCCGGACGTACAACGAGGCCCGGACCATCGGCGAGCACTTCCGCGACGGCACGCCGGTCATCATGAACCTGACGGAAATGGTTGACAGCGACGCAAAGCGGCTGGTCGATTTCGCGGCAGGTCTGGTCTTCGGGCTACATGGCAGCATTGAACGTGTTACCAACAAGGTGTTCCTGTTGTCCCCTGCCAATGTCGAGGTGACCGCCGAGGACAAGGCTCGAATCGCGGAACGCGGGTTCTTCAACCAGAGTTAGAGTCTCTGTATGCCTATCGGATCCAACCAGGTCTCCCCGAGACCGGGCGGACACATCGGAAGTGGAGGGACGGCCGGACCGTGGGGATCGTAAGCCAGATCTTGGTCGTCGTCCTGTCTCTTTATCTGGTGCTGCTCATCGGCCGGATGATCTTCGAGACAGTGCAGGCTTTCGCCCGGCAGTGGCGGCCTTCAGGGGTCGTCCTCGTGCTCGCCGAAGCCACATACACCGCAACCGACCCGCCTCTCAAGTTCCTCCGCCGTTTCATTCCCCCGCTCCGGTTGGGTACGGTGGCCTTTGACCTAAGCTTCACTGTCCTCTTCATCATCGTCCTGCTGCTGATCAACATCGTAGGATCGTTCGGCGGCCGATGAGTGGGGGCCGCGGGGCACAGGTCGTGATCCAACTCGTGTCCGCGCTGAAGTGATTCGGGTTACCGTCCCTCCGGACAGACTCCAAAGCGCGCCAAGGAGACCAAAAGATGCCGCTTACGCCCGCTGATGTGCGGAACAAGCAGTTCAGCACGACCCGGTTGCGACCGGGCTACGACGAGGAAGAGGTCGACGCGTTCCTCGACGAGGTCGAGGCCGAGCTTGACCGCCTCATCCAGGAGAACGAGGAGCTGCGCGCCAAACTGGCCGAGTGCCTGCGCGGCAAGGTGCCTGGGGGCATGAACATGCCCATGGCTTCCGCGCCGGTCCAGGAGCAGCCCAAGCCGGAGATGATGCAGCCGCCGCAGCCGGAGCCCATGCGGGCCCCCGAGCCGCAGCCGCAGCCCCAGCCGGTTCCCGTGGCCATGAACATGCCTCCCGCCGAGGACAACATGGACACCGCGGCCCGCGTTCTCGCCCTCGCCCAGCAGACCGCCGACCAGGCGATCGCCGACGCCCGCCGCGAGGCCGACGAGACCGTCACCCGCGCCCGCCGCGAGGCCGACGAGATCCTCACCAAGGCCCGCCGCCAGGCCGAGCAGGTCATCGGCGACGCCCGCGCCCGCGCCGAGACGCTCGAGCGCGACGCGCAGGAGCGCCACCGTCAGGCCATGGGCTCCCTCGTCCAGACCCGCGACGAGCTCGAGCGCAAGGTCGAGGAGCTGCGCAGCTTCGAACGCGAATACCGCAGCCGCCTCAAGCTCTACCTGGAGAACCAGCTCGCCGAGCTCAACGTCTCCGCGGAGGGCAGCGGCGGGTTCCCGGTCATGTCGGGCGGTCCCGGCGCTCCCGCCATGTCGCACGCCGTGCCTCAGGGTGGTCAGCAGCCTCTGCCCGGTGGCCAGAACCCGTTCGGCGGCGAGGCTCCGCAGGGCGCCTTCCCCGGCGGTGACGGTCCCCACAACGACCGCCGGTAAAGTAACGGGTCGACCGGACCCGTCACTCGAAAGAGCCCCTAGTGATCCTTATCAGTGCTGGTTTGGTGCTCGCGGCGGTCGTGCTGCTGATCGCGGGCTTCGTACTGGCCAAGCCGTTCCTGATCATGTGGTCCATCGTGGTCAGCGTGCTGTCGGCGCTGTTCCTGGTGATCGGAGCGCTGCTGCGGCGTCACGAGCTGTTCCCCGGTGGTGGGCAGGCCGCTGCGCCGGCCACCCCCCCTCCGGCAGGGCTCGTGCCCCCCGGGGCGCCGCACACCCGCACCGGCCCGATGACGACCTCGGCAGGGACCTCGATGGGGGCCCCGATGGGGACACAACAGCCGTCCGGTCCGCACCCGTACCAGCGGACTCCGGCGATGCCCGCACCTGTGCCCGCGGCCCGGCCCGCGCAGGCACCCGCGACGCACCGCCCCGCGACGGCCGGAGGGATCTCCCCGGACGCGATCGTGCTGGTCATTCCCGGACGCAGGCGCTACCACGTGCCGGGATGCCGCCAGCTCGCCGGACGGGATCACGAGGAGCTCACGTACGAAGAGGCGCGGGAGGAGGGCTTCACGCCCTGCACCGCCTGCCTCCCGGACGCCGCGCTCGGCGGACGGCAGCTGCCGCCTGCCGCCGACCCCGACCCCGAGCCCGCGGTCTCCGCCGCACATCTGGCCGAACCCGCCGAACCCACGCGCGACCTGCGCTCCCCGGTCGCCCCGCCGAAGTCCGGCCCCCAGGCTTCCACCCCCACCCCGTCCGGTTCATCCGCGTCGCCGGGCTCGCCCGCTTCGCCTGATGAGCGTACGACCGGGTCGCGTGCCGAGGCCGCAGCCGCCTCGCCCGCCGAGGGGCGCCCCGCGCCTGCCGACGGCCCGTCCGCCTCGCCCGCCTCGTCCGCCGAGGACGGTGAGAGCGCGTCCGGCTGGTTCGCCCGCCCGGCCGCCAAGCCTGACGACACCCCCTCCGGCTCCCGTCCCAGCGGCAGCGCCACGGCCTCCGACGAGGACGAGACGGAGACCAGGACTTCCCTCCCGCTGCCCGGCGCCAAGCCGGGGCGGCCCACTGCCGACCGCGCCGCCGACCCGGCGGACCGCGATCCCGACACTCAGCCGCAGCCGCGCGTCACCGCCGACGGCACGCCGGTCCCGCAGCCTCCCGCCGCCGCCCCGGGCCGCACGGAGCGGCCCAGCGCGTCGGGCGGCTCGCCCGCTTCCGGCCCGTCCTCTTCCGGCCCGTCCTCTTCCAGTACGTCCCGCCAGGCTGAGGCGGCCTCCGAGATGACGCCGCCCAGCGGGGTCAGGCGACCCGCCGCAGGCGGCGCCCGGCCCGGCTCCCCAGCGGGTGACGCGCCGGAACGCCCGGCCTCGTCCGCGGAGTCGGCCCGCCCCAGCGGCCCCCTGCCCTCCGGCACGAACCCCAAGAACGCCACCCCGGCCGACCGCCCCTCGACAGGCAACGCGAAGACCGCCGCCCCGGCGGGCGCTTCCAAGGGCGCAGCCCCGGCCGGCACGTCCAAGGGCGCTGCCCCGGCCGACGCCCCCAAGGGCGCTGCCCCGGCCGGCGATCGCAAGGGGACGAGCTCGGCCAGTGACTCCAAGGAGACCGGCCCGACGGGCGGTTCCCAGGGGACCGCTCCCACCGGCGCCTCACGAGGGGCCGCCCCGTCAGACGCCACCCCGAGCAGCGCCGGAACGGGTGGAACCTCAGGTGGCGGCAGATCTACGGGCGCTTCCGCGAGCGGAGCCGCCGGAACCTCCGGGAGTGGCAGGCCGACGGGCGCCGCCGCGAGCGGGGCCGCCGGAACGGGTGGCGCGTCGGGTGGCGGCACCTCTACCGGTGCCGCCTCGACCGGCGCCAAGGGCCCCGTGACCGAGGGCCCCGCGCCCAAGGACCCAGCGCCCAAGGGTTCCGCTGCCAAGGGCGGGGCCGCTTCGGGCAGTGGGGCCGGGAAGGGGGCCGCGGAAGGCGGTGCCTCCGGCGCGGGCAAGGGGAAGGCGCAGTCTCGGGCAGCCGAGGAAGGGACGGCCGGGACGGCGGGGGAGTCCGCTGGTCCGGGGCGCCCGACTTCGTCGGCGGAGTCAGCCAAGGGGACGGCCGGTGCCGCGGGCAAGGGCCGTGAGGCCGCCGCTGCCCAGGGCAAGAACGGCGGCGGGACGGTGAAGGTCATCGTCGGGACCCGGCGCTACCACAGCACCGCGTGCCCGCTGATCCAGGGCGCCGGCGACTCGGGCGTGGAGACCATGACGCAGGCGCAGGCCGAGGCGGCCGGGCTGACGAGCTGCTCGGTCTGCCAGAACGAGCGCGAGACCGTCGGCTGACATCGACGACACCGCCCCGCGTCCGAGAGGGCGCGCGGCGGGTTGAGCTGTACGCGAAGCCGGGCCTGCGGGGCGATGTACGGGCGGCAGGATGGCCGCATGAGGCTCACCAAGTACGGACATGCCTGCGTACGGCTGGAGAAGGATTCGCGGGCACTGATCATCGACCCCGGAATGATCATGCCGGACCCCGCCGCCCTGGCCGGGGCGGAGGCGGTGCTGGTCACGCACGAGCACTGGGATCACTTCGACGCCGACCGGTTGCGGGCGGCGGCCGAGGAGAAGCCGGACCTCGTCATCTACACCTGTGAGGCCGTGGCGCGGAAGCTGCCGCAGCTCGCCGAGCGGGTGCAGGTGGTGCGGGGCGGTGACGTGGTGAAGGCGGCCGGGTTCGAGGTGGCGGTCGTGGGGGAGCGGCACCATGTGAGCCACCCCGACGTGCCGCCGGTGGGCAACGTGGGGTTCCTGGTCGACGGGGAGGTGTTCCACCCAGGTGACGCGCTCACCGTGGTGGACGTGCCGACGCTGCTGGTGCCGGGGCAGGCGCCGTGGATGACGGTGCCCGACCTGATCGGCTACCTGCGGGCGATGCGGCCGCGCAGGGCGTTCGCCGTGCATGACGGGCTGCTCAACGAGTGGGGGCTGAAGGTGCTCGACGGCGTGCTGGAGAGCGAGCGGGACGGCCTGGGCGCGGACATCCGGCGCCTGCCCGTGGGCGGCACCGTGGACCTCTGACGCCCCCGCCCCGCCCCCGGCCGCGGCGCGACCCGGTCCAGGCGTGACCCCGGCCTCACACCCCGGCCTCACACCCCGGCCTCACACCCCGGCCTCACACCCCGGCCTCACACCCCGGCCTCACACCCCGGCCGTGGTGTGAGGCCGGGTGCGGGGGGTGGGCTCGCTCAGGGGTGGGCTCGGGTCAGGGTGACCAGGGCGTCGGCCAGGAGGGTGGCCTGGCGTTCGCAGGCGGCCGGGTCGCCTGTCTCGGCGTACTCGAAGACGAGCCCGTCCATCCGGTGGATGAGGAAGCGCGTCAGCTCCCCGGTCGGCACGGCGGGCCGGATGCCGTCGGCGTCGGCGGCGGCGTCCAGGGCGGACCGGATGAGGTCGCCGCCGAGCGGCCCGTTGACGGCCTCCCACACGTCCTGGGAGCCGGGCAGCACGCTGTCCTTGTTGCGGATGACCCACATGGTCAGCTCCATGAGGGCCAGGTGCAGGCCGGGGTGGTCGCGGATCCACCGCCAGTAGGTGGCGACGAGGGCGCGCAGGGTGGCCTCCAGCCCGGCGGCGGGGTCGAGGCCGTCGAAGGCGGCGCGCATGGTGGCGCCGGCGCGTTCCAGGACGAGCATGATGAGCTCGTCCTTGCCCCGGAAGCAGTAGTGGATGGTGGCGCGCGGCGTGCCGGCGCGTTCGGCGATGCGCCGGGTGGTGGCGTGCGCGAGCCCTTCCTCGGCGATCACCTCGATGGCCGCGTCGGCGATGAGCCGGCGCCGCTCCCCGGCCGGCAGGTACGTCATGCGACGAACGCGCGCAGCAGGGAGAAGAACCGCTCGCCCTCGGTGTCGGGGACGAAGTGGCCGGAGCCCTCGAACACCTCCAGCCGGGCCCCGGGCACGCCGGCGGCGATCTCCTGGGCGGTGTCCAGGGGCGTGATCGGGTCGCGGGAGCCCGCCACGACGAGCGTCGGGCAGCGGATTGCGGCGAGCCGGTCGCGCAGGTCGAAGCGGGCGGTGGACATGAAGCTCATGGTCAGCTCCGGGTTGGGGGTCATGCGGGCCATCGCCTGGATGTCGGCCTCCGAGGGGAAGGCCGGGTCGGGGCTGTAGGCGGGGGCGCAGAGCCGTCCGAAGGCGGCGAACGTCTCCGGCGTGCCCTCGGTGAGGAACGCCTTGGCGGCCAGCGCGGCCTCCTCGCCCGCTTCGGCGCGGAAGCCCTCGACGACGCGGTCCACGTCCCAGCGGGCGACGGTGCTCTGCAGGATCAGTTTGGCGGGGTGGCCGGGGTGGCGGGCGGCGTAGTTCATGGCGACGGCGCCCCCCCAGGACCAGCCGAGGACGATCGGGCTGACGATGCCGAGGGTGTCGCAGAGGGCGCGTACGTCGTCGGCCCACTGGTCGAGGTGCCAGGTCGCCGGGTCGGAGTCCTGGCTGCGGCCGTTGCCGCGCTGGTCGACGTAGACGAGCTGGGCCACGTCGGCGAGCTGCCGGTAGGCGGGCTTGAAGATGGTGTGGTCGTGGCCGGGGCCGCCGTGCAGCAGCACGAGCGTGGGCTTCTCCCGCATCGTGCAGCCGTCGGGCTCCAGAGCGGCGCCTTCGACGTCGACGTACAGGGTGGTGCCGTTGACCTGGACTCGCATGGGGACGAGCTCCTTCCGGAAGCAAATGGGCGCTTGGCCAAGTCTTGCGGGGGCCCGGTTCCCGGACAAGGAAGGCGCTCCCCCCGGGCGGTGGTAGGGCAGGCCCTACCGCCGCCCGGGAGGGAGCGCGGGACGTCTCAGGCGCGGCGGAGCTGGAAGGTGAGCCCCAGGTCGGGGTCGGTGTGCTCGGGCAGGCCGGGCTCGGCGCCCTCGGTGACCGAGGAGGCCAGCACCTCGTCGGCGACCGAGCCGCCGCCCGAGCGCAGCGCCTGCGCCAGGTCCGGGCCCGAGGCCGTCCACCACAGGTCGATGCGGTCGGTGATGGACAGGCCGCTCGACTTGCGCGCGTCCTGCACCAGGCGGATGACCTCGCGCAGCAGCCCGGCGCGGCGCAGCTCGTCGGTCAGCTCCAGGTCGAGCGCGACCGTCTCGCCGGTGCCGGTGTCGACGGCGCCGGTCTCCACCGCCCAGCCGGAGCGCGGCTGCTCGGTGACGATGACCTCGTCCGGTCCGAGCTCGACCTGGCCGAGCTCGCCCGCGTCCACGGTCACCGCGGCGCCGGAGCGCAGCCCTCGGGCCAGCGCGGTGGCGTCGGCGGCGGCCACGGCGGCGGCCACGAGCTTGGTCTGGGACCCGAACCGCTTGCCGAGCGCCCGGAAGTTCGGCTTGACCGTGTAGGACACGAGATCGGCGCTGAAGCCGGACATGTCCTCCAAAGCCTGGACGTTCAGCTCGTCGGCGACCAGGTCACGCAGCTCGCCCGGCAGCGACGGCCAGCCCTGCGCGCCGACGAGGGCGCGGCCGAGCGGCTGACGCGTCTTGACGCCGGAGGAGGCGCGGGCCGAGCGGCCCAGCTCCACCAGCCGCCGCACCAGCGCCATCCGCTCCGACAGCGCCGGGTCGAGCAGGTCCTCGCGCACGGCCGGCCAGGAGGCCAGGTGCACCGAGGAGGGCGCGTCCTCGCCGCGCAGCACGTCCCACAGATAGTCGGTGACGAACGGCGTCATCGGCGCCATCAGTCGCGTGACCGTCTCCAGGCACTCGTACAGGGTGGCGAACGCCTCCCGCGACCCCTGCCAGAACCGGCGGCGCGAGCGGCGCACGTACCAGTTGGACAGGTCGTCGAGGAACTCGGCCAGCCTGCGCCCGGCCCGCTGGGTGTCGTACTCGTCCAGCGCCGCCGTGACCTCGGCCACCGTGCGGTGCAGCTCGGCCAGCGCCCACCGGTCGAGCAGCGGGCGCTCGGCCGCCGGCGGGGCGTCGGCGAGCATGGCGGGCGACCACGACTCGGCGTTGGCGTACAGGGTGAAGAACGAGGCGGTGTTCCAGTAGGTCAGCAGGACCTTGCGGACGATCTCCTCCAGCGCGTTGTGGCCGACCCGGCGGGCCGCCCACGGCGAGCCGGAGCAGGCCATGAACCAGCGCAGCGCGTCGGCGCCGTGCTGGTCCATCAGCGGCATCGGCTCCAGGATGTTGCCCAGGTGCTTGCTCATCTTGCGCCCGTCCTCGGCCAGGATGAGCCCCAGGCAGAGCACGTTCTCGTACGAGGACTGCCCGAACACCAGCGTGCCCACGGCCATCAGCGAGTAGAACCAGCCGCGCGTCTGGTCGGTGGCCTCGCAGATGAACTGCGCAGGGTAGACGCCCTCGGGCTTGCCGGGGCGGCCCCACTGGGCGAACGGCATCGAGCCGGAGTCGTACCAGGCGTCGATGACGTCGGGCACCCGGCGGGCCTCGGCCGAGCACGTCGGGCAGGGGAAGGCCACGTCGTCGACGAACGGCCGGTGCGGGTCGAGGGCCGACAGGTCCTGCCCGGCCAGCTCGCCCAGCTCGGCCAGCGAGCCGACGCAGGTCACGTGGCTCTCGTCGGCGGAGCACACCCACAGCGGCAGCGGCGTGCCCCAGTAGCGCGAGCGCGACAGCGCCCAGTCGACGTTGTTGCGCAGCCACTCGCCGAAGCGGCCCCACTTGACCGTGTCGGGGTACCAGTTGGTGCGGGCGTTCTCGGCCAGCATCTGGTCCTTGACCGCGGTGGTGCGGATGTACCACGACGGGAGCGCGTAGTAGAGCAGCGGCGTGTGGCAGCGCCAGCAGTGCGGGTAGCTGTGGTCGAAGTGGCCGCCGCGGAACAGCAGCCCGCGCCCGCGCAGGTCGTCGGTCAGCCGCTCGTCGGCGTCCTTGAAGAACACGCCGCCGACCATCGGCACGTCGTCCAGGAAGCGCCCGTCGGGGCCGATCGGGTTGACGACCGGCATGTCGTAGCGCTTGATGACGGCCATGTCGTCGGCGCCGAAGGCGGGCGCCTGGTGGACCAGGCCGGTGCCGTCCTCGACGGTGACGTAGTCGCCGAGCACCACGTAGTGGGCGTCGGGGATGTCGACCAGCTCGAACGGCCGCTCGTACGTGGTGCGCTCCAGCTCGCGGCCGGTGAAGCGGGCCAGCTCCGTGGCGTCCTCGCCGAGCACGGCGGTCAGCAGCGGCTCGGCCACGACCAGCACCTCGCCGTCGGCGGTGCGGGCGGCGACGTACGTGACGTCGGGGTGCACGGCGACGGCGGTGTTGGACACCAGCGTCCACGGCGTGGTGGTCCAGATCAGCAGCGAGGCGCCCAGCTCGGCCAGCGGGCCGGAGGTCGCGGGCATGCGGACGTAGACCGACGGGCTGGTGACGGTCTCGTAGCCGCCGGGCTGGCCCAGCTCGTGGTCGGACAGGCCGGTGCCGCAGCGCGGGCAGTAGGGCGTGATGCGGAAGTCGCGGAACAGCAGCCCCTTGTCGAAGACGACCTTGAGCGACCACCACACGGCCTCGACGTAGGCCGGGTCCATGGTCCGGTAGGCCGTCGACAGGTCGATCCAGTAGCCCATCCGCTCGGTGAGCTGCTCGAACGCGTCGACGTGGCGCAGCACGGACTCGCGGCACTTGGCGTTGAACTCGGCGATGCCGTAGGCCTCGATGTCGCGCTTGCCGGACAGGCCGAGCTCTTTCTCGATGCCGACCTCGACGGGCAGGCCGTGGCAGTCCCAGCCGGCCTTGCGGGGGACGCTGAAGCCGCGCATCGACTTGTAGCGCGGGAACAGGTCCTTGAACACGCGCGCCTCGACGTGGTGCACGCCGGGCAGGCCGTTGGCGGTGGGCGGGCCCTCGTAGAAGACCCAGGACGGGTTGCCCTCGTTCTGCTGGATCGACCGCTCGAAGATCTTCCCGTCCCGCCAGCGGTCCAGGACCTCGCGCTCGAGCGCGGGCAGGTCGACCTGCGCGGGAAGAGAGCGGAATGATGGCGAAGACATTTCGGGTGGGACCTCCACGCGTCGACTGGACGGACCGGCGTGAAGGGACGAAGCCGCACGGGCTCCGCGGTACCACCCTTCTTGGCCCCTGAGGGGCCCTCTTCGTTTGGCTGCTGCCGGGTCTAGTGAGCTCGAGGCGAGCCGTTCTTCCGGCGGCTCCGGGGTGATATCCCTCACACGAGGGCCCCATCAACGCCTTGCAGCTTCACACCTTAACGCAGAGCGGAGGCCGGTCGCTTCCGCCTTTCCTCGTGCCGTGGAAGTGCCTGCAAGCGACAAAGTTGTGGGAATGGAGTCCACTGAGCAGGAGTGAGAACTGCGGGGCGGGATAGTACGGCAGAGGTAAACCGTCCGGCGGGTCGTTTGCCGTTCCGTTATCGGAGACCTAAGCTGCCCGCACCATTCACGGCCTTGATCAGCATGGAGGCAGCCATGGTGGCAGTCACGCAGACCACCGCAACACCGTCGATGTGGTCGAAACAGGAGCTGGCCGAGGTACGCGGCAGTCTGCAGACGGAGATCGACGAGCTCAACGCCGACATCCGCCGCCACGAGACGGAGATCGCCTCGGGTGACGTCACCCAGGGAGCGGGCGACGACCAGGCGGACGCCGGCGCCAAGACGTACGAGCGGGAACGCGAGATCGCCCTTACCCTGAATGCACGCGACCTGGTCGCGCAGAACGAACGTGCGATCGCCAGGATCGACGCAGGGACCTATGGAGTGTGCGAATCGTGCCACAAGCCGATCGGCAAGGAACGCCTTCAGGCGTTCCCGAGGGCGACGCTGTGCGTGGCCTGCAAGCAGAAGGAGGAACGCCGGTAGCAGGCGGGCGCCGGGGCCGCCTGATCGCGGTCCTGGCCTGCCTGGCGGCCGTCCTGTACGTGTCCGACCTCGTCACCAAGACGGTGGTGCTGCGGACGCTGGAGGGCGAGCCGCCGCTGGTCGTCATCCCGGGAGTCCTGCAGTTCCGGGTGATCTTCAACTCCGGGGCCGCCTTCAGCATCGGCACCGGGATGACGTTCGTCTTCACCTTCATCGCCGCCGGCGTGGTCGTCGCGATCATCCGCACGGCGCGCAAGCTCCGCAGCATGCCCTGGGCGATCACGCTCGGGCTGCTGCTGGGCGGCGCGCTCGGCAACCTCACCGACCGGCTGTTGCGCTACCCTTCCGGTTTCGGCAGGTCCACCCAGTTCCAGGGGCACGTGGTCGACTTCGTCGAGGTGCTGCCCGGCAACTTCCCGGTGATCGACTACTTCCCGGTGTTCAACGTCGCCGACTCGGCGATCGTGTGCGGCGGCATCGTGGCGGTCGTCCTGGCCTGGCGTGGCTACCAGATCGACGGAACGAGGGAGGGCAAGAGTGGCCGAGCAGCGTAGTCTGCCCGTGCCCGACGGGCTGGAGGGCGAGCGGCTCGACGCCGCGCTCTCCCGGCTGTTCGGATTCTCGCGCACCCGCGCGGCCGAGCTCATCGGCGCCGGGGAGGTCATGGTCGACGGCCGCGAGCCGGCCAAGTCCGACCGGGTCCACGCCGGAGCCTGGCTGGAGGTGACGCTGCCGCCTCCGGTGGCGACCCCGATGCCGGTGGCCGAGCCCGTCCCCGGCATGACGATCGTGTACGAGGACGACGACATCGTCGTGGTCAACAAGCCGATCGGCGTCGCCGCCCACCCGACCGTCGGCTGGACCGGCCCGACCGTGATCGGCGGCCTGCTCGGCGCCGGCCACACGATCGCCACCAGCGGCGCGGCCGAGCGGCAGGGCATCGTGCACCGCCTCGACGCCAACACCACCGGCGCGATGGCCGTGGCCAAGAGCGAGCACGCCTACTCCTTCCTCAAGCGCGCCTTCAAGGAGCGCACCGTCGACAAGCGCTACCACGCGCTGGTCCAGGGGCATCCCGACCCGTTCCGGGGCACCGTCGACGCGCCGATCGACCGCCACCCCTCGGGTGACGGCAGGTTCGCGGTGGTCGCGGGCGGCAAGCCGTCCATCACCCACTACGACACGATCGAGGCGTTCCGGGCGGCCTCGCTGCTCGACATCAAGCTGGAGACCGGCCGCACCCACCAGATCCGGGTGCACATGTCCGCGCTGCGCCACCCGTGCGTCGGCGACCTCATGTACGGCGCCGACCCGACGATCGCTGCCCGGCTGGGCGTCACCCGGCAGTGGCTGCACGCGGTGTCGCTCGGGTTCGAGCACCCTTCCAGCGGCGAGTGGATGTCGTTCACCACCGACTACCCGGACGACCTGCGCCACGCGCTCGACGTCGTGCGCGCCGAGTCCTAGCCGGTCAGGTCTTCTCCGCCTTTTTTGCGTTCTTCGCGTTCTTGGCGGACTTCGCGGACTTGCCGGGCTTCTCGGGATGGGCCTGCGCCTGGTCGCCGCCGTCCGGCTCCGGGTCCACCTGACCGGGCTTGGTCGGCGACGGGCCGTCCGGCTCGTCCGTGCCTTCGGGGTTCTCCGGCTCCTGGGGGTCGGCGGAGTCGCTGGGCTTGGGGGACTTCGTGGGCTTCGGGTCGGGCTTGCGGTCCGACGGGCGGTCCGACGGTCTCGCCTGCTTGCCGGTCTCCTCGTCGCGCGGTGTCGCGTACGTGGGGTCGGAGCCGGTGGGCGGGAGGCCGGAGCGCGGGGACGACGACGGCGCGTCGGCGGGGGACGAGGGTTCGGCGGGCCCGGCGGAGCTGGGCGTGCTCACCACGGCCGGCACGGCGGGCGGTCTGGCCGTCTCCGGCGGCCGGTTCGACCACCACGCCCACCCGCCCGTCACCAGCGCCACCAGCAGCGACCCGACGCCCAGCGCGAGCAGCGGCGGCCGGGTGCGGCCCGGCGGCGGCTCGGCCTGCGGCGCCGGGACCGGCACCGGGACGGGCCCCGTCGGCTCCGGCGGGCTGCCCGCGATGATCGCCGTCAGCCGCGCCTCCGCCTCCTCCAGCGTCATCCGCTCCGCCGGGTCCTTGCGCAGCAGCCCGAGCAGCACCGGGGCCAGCACCCCCGCCCGCGCCAGCGGAGCCGGCTCCGCGTGCATGACCGCGCCCAGCGTGGCCAGCGCGTTCGAGCGGTGAAAGGGGGAGTGGCCCTCCACCGCGACGTACATCGTCACGCCCAGCGACCACAGGTCCGACTCCGGGCGCGCCTGCCCGCCCGCCGCCCGCTCCGGCGCCATGAACGCCGGCGTGCCGATCAGCATCCCGGTGCGGGTGACCGGGGCCTCGTCCTCGGTGGTCGCGATGCCGAAATCCGTCAGCACCGCCCGGCCGTCCTCGGTCAGCAGCACGTTGTCGGGCTTGACGTCACGGTGCAGCACCCCGGCCGTGTGCGCGGCCCGCAGCGCCTCCAGCAGTTGCAGCCCCAGGTGCGCGGCCTCGGCGGGGGACATCGGGCCGTCGTCGCGCACCAGCTCGCCCAGCGTGCGGGAGCGGACGAGCTGCATCACGATCCACGGGTGCCCGTGCTCCTCCAGCACGTCGTAGACGGCCGCCACGCACGGATGGGCCACCCGCCCGGCCGCTCGCGCCTCGCGGAACGTCCGGGTGGTGAACACCTCGCGTTCCGGCCCTGTCAGCTCGGGGGGCGGGAGGACCTCCTTCAGGGCCACGTCCCTGCCGAGCACCTCGTCGTGCGCCTGCCACACGGTGCCCATGCCGCCACGGCCGATCGTCCGCACCAGCCGGTAGCGGCCCCCAACAATCCCCGCAGAATCGGACATGCGGGGCGCCTACCCGAGAAAGAGCCTGACAACCCCGGTTGTGGCCGCCGCCGCGATCAGCACCACGAGGAACGGCGCCCGCAGCACCAGCGCCACCACCGCCGCCACCAGCCCCGCCGTCCTGGCCAGGTCGAAGGCCAGCGCCCCGTCCGCCGTGAACGTCTGCACGGCGATCAGCGCCGACAGCAGCGCCACCGGCACCAGCTCGGCGAAGCGCCGCACCGCCGGATGGTCCAGCACCTGACGCGGCGCCGCCAGCCCGGCCAGCTTGAGCGCGTAACAGCCCAGGCACACCGCCGCGATCGCCCACCACAGCGTCATCGCGCCATCACCACCAGCACCGCGAACGCCGACAGCAGCACCGGCACCCCAGGCGGCAGGAACGGCGTCGCCAGCAGCGCGATCCCCGCCCCGGCCGCCGCCAGCAGCCGCAGCTCGCCGCTGCCCGCCAGGCGCGGCCACAGGATCGCCAGGAACGTCGCGGGCCCCACCACGTCCAGCCCCAGCATGCCCGGATCGCCCAGCGCCGACGTGCCGAGCGCCCCGGCCAGCGTCGTGATGTTCCACGTCACGTACAGGGTGGCGAACGTCGTCACGAATCCCGTACGGGACGACTCCGGCGACGGCTGGGCCAGCGCCACGGCCGTCGTCTCGTCGATGACGCCGTGCGCGACCACCAGCCTGCGCGGCCCCCGTACCCCCAGCAGGTCGGCCAGGCGCAGCCCGTACAGCGTGTTGCGGCCGCCCAGCAGCAGCGCCCCCGACGCGGCGGCGACCAGGTCGCCGCCCGCCCCCACCGCGCCCGTGAGCGCGAACTGCGAGGCCCCGGTGAAGGCCAGCAGGCTGAGCACGCACGCCTGCGGCACGCTCAGGCCCGCGGTGATCGCCGCCGCGCCGAAGGCGACGCCCGACAGGCCCACGGCCAGGCCCACCCCCAGGCCGTCCCGGATCGCGGCCGAGCGATATGTCGTTCTTTCCATGTCATACGAGGGTATGGGCAGGTCAGCCGTGTTTCTTGTACGTTCCTGCGGCCCGCTGGTACGCCGCGGGCGGCACGCCCACGATCCGCTTGAAGTGCCGGGTGAGGTGCGCCTGGTCGGTGAAGCCCACGTCGGCGGCCACCCGCGCCGCCGGGATGCCCGACCGCAGCAGCCGGCGCGCCTGCCGCACCCGCAGCGACGTCAGATAGGCGTGCGGCGGCAGCCCCGTCGCCGCCTTGAACGCCCGCAGCAGCGGGAACGGCCTGGCCCCCACCGCTAGCGCCAGGTCCTCCAGCGCCGGCGGGTCCACCAGCCGCTCGCGCAGCACGCCCATCGCCTCCCGCACCGCCCGCAGCCCCTCCGGCGCCAGCGCCACCGCCGGCCGCCCCGCCGCGTGCCGGGTCAGCAGCCCCGCGAACAGCGTCCGCGTCAGCGTCGAGGCCGCCAGCCGGTCGCCCACCTCCGCGGCCCGGTGCGCCGCCGCCAGCGCCGCCGCCATCTCCCGGTCGCCGACCACCTGCTGCGGGAAGTACGGCGTCCCGTACGTCACGCCCAGCTCCGCCGCTACCTCCGCGACCGCCTCCACCGTCGGGTAGAGCATCCGGTACGACCAGCCGTCCTCCACGCCCGCCTGGCCGGTGTGCATCGAGTCGGGATTGACCAGCACGATCTCACCGGCCCCCGCCCGGTGCAGCGTGCCCCGGTAGTCGAACTCCTCCACCCCGGACGTGATCACGCCGATCGCGTAACCGTCGTGCACGTGCCGCGAGAAGCGGTGGGTGACGTACCGGGCCTTGAGCAGGTCGACCTCCGGCACCGCCGGATGCCGCCAGAACCGCGCCTGCTCCTTCACCTCGGCACCGGGCGGAACGTGCGCAGGAACGCCTCGACGTAGTGCCGGTCGCGCTCCCACCGGGTGTGGGCCGTCTCCCAGTAGAGGGCGAACGGGCGGCCGTCGGCCGTGCGGAAACCCCGGTTCACCACGTGCAGCAGGGCGCCGTCACGCGGCCTGACGAACTCCCAGTCGGCCGCCGGGACCCCCAGGTACGTCAGCGGCGTGATGCCGATCCGCCGGTAGCCGGGGAACTCGCCCTTGTCCCTGATCTCCCGCTCCAGCGCCCGCCAGTGCGCCTCCGGGGTGCTGTGACGCACCTCGGGCACGGTCCACTCGACGACCATCTTCCCGGCGGTGCCGGGGCCGGACAGGGTGACGCTGTCGCGCGTGGGACTCTTGGCGGCCCGCCAGCCGCGCGGCAGGGCGATGGAGAACCCGCCGGCGGCGTTGCGGTACGTCCGCCACCCGGCGGGCGGGCGCGCGGACCCGGTGGCCGTGGGCTCCCCGGAGGCCGAGGCGGTCGGCTCGGCCGAGCTGCCGGTCGGACTGCCGGTCGGGGCGCCCGTGGGGTCGCCTGCCGGGCTGCCTGTCGGGGTGTCCGCCGAGATGCCGGTCGAGGCGCCGGTCGGCGTGGCCCGGGCGGCGACGTCCGAGCCCGGCGACCTCAGCTCCAGCGCCACCAGCACGCCGCCCGCGCCCACGGCCGCCGCCACGACCACGGCCACGCCGATCCCCGCCCACCGCCGGCCCCGGGGCACGGGGACGGTGTCCCCGCCCGGCACACCCCCGGTCGGCATCCCGCCGAGCTGACCGGCCGTCTCCTCGCGCCACGCCTCCCCGTGAGCGGGCGTCCCACCATGACCGGCCGCGCCGCCCTGGGTGGGTGCGCGGTGCTGGGAGGGTGCGCCGCCCTGAAGGGACGCGCCACTCCGGGAGGACGCGCCGCCAGGGGCGGGTGAGCCGCCCTGGGAGGACCCGCCGCCGTGGGCGAGCACGCCGCCGTGGCTGGGCGTGCCGTCATAGGCGAGCACGCCCCCATGATCGGGCGCGCCCCCATGCGGGGGCGGGCCTGCCGGGGAGGGCGTGACCCCCGGGTACGCCCCTCCGGCCGGTTGCCCGGGGACGGGGCCCGGGTAGGCAGGCTGGGCGGCGATCGACTCCAGGAGCCGGGCCGCCTCGGCGGCGGGCATGCGCGTGGCCGGGTCGCGGGCCAGCAGCCCGGTGATGACCGGCGCGAGGGGCCCGGCGTGGGCCGGCGGCACCAGCGGGTCACGCAGGATCGCCGCCACGGTGGCCGCCCACGTGTCGCGCCGGTACGGCGGCGCGCCCTCCACCGCCGCGTACAGCGTCGCCCCCAGCGACCACAGGTCCGACTCGGGCCGCGCGGCCTCGCCGTTGAGGCGCTCCGGCGGCATGTACGCGGGCGTGCCCACCAGCCCGCCGGTCGCGGTCAGCCCGGCGTCGGTCTCCACGGCGGCGATGCCGAAGTCGGTCAGCACCACCCGGCCGCCGTCGGCCAGCAGCACGTTCTCGGGCTTGACGTCGCGGTGCAGCACCCCGGTGGCGTGCGCGGCGCGCAGCGCGTCGAGGACGCGGGCGCCGATCGCCGCCACCCGCGCCGCCGGCAGCGGCCCGCCGTCGCGGATCGTCTCGGCGAGCGAGCGGGAGCGGACGAGCTGCATGACGATCCACGGCCGCCCGTCCTCCTCGACGACGTCGTGGACGACGACCACCGAGGGGTGGTCGAGCCGCCCCGCCGCCCGCGCCTCCCGGATGGTGCGCCGGTTGAGCGCGGCCCGCTGGGCGTCGCCGACGCCCGTGTAGCGGACCTCCTTGATCGCGACCGTGCGGTCGAGGAGCTGGTCGTGGGCGCGCCAGACCACGCCCATCCCGCCCTCGCCGATGGGCTCGATGAGGCGGTAGCGGTTGCCGACCTGCCTGTCCATCGCCCGCAGCCTACTGGTCGGGTTTGAACGTCGCGCAGAACGTCTCGAAGAAGTGATAGTCCTTCTTCCAGCGGCTGTTGAGGTTGTGCCAGTAGATCGCGTAGCCGCGGCCGTTCTCGGTGACGAAGCCGCGGTTGCGGACCCGGGTCAGGCCCGTGTTGGTGCGCCAGGTGAAGTCCCAGTCGGCGGCGGCCTTCTGGTAGTCGACCTTCTTGATGCCG
Organism: Nonomuraea sp. ATR24; assembly: GCF_041950485.1. Classification (NCBI taxonomy): domain Bacteria; kingdom Bacillati; phylum Actinomycetota; class Actinomycetes; order Streptosporangiales; family Streptosporangiaceae; genus Nonomuraea; species Nonomuraea sp. ATR24. The sequence continues at coordinate 132,077 of NZ_JBGNUU010000002.1, read as the reverse complement.
ATGAGCTTGTAGCCGCCGAACCCGTAGCGGGCCGTCTTCTCCTGCTTCTTCCAGTCCTTGTACGGGTCGGAGCCCGGGTTGGAGGCCCGGTCGACCGACACGAAGGCGTTGGACGCGGCGCCGGGGCCGCGGAAGAAGACCTGGTTGCCCTCGCGCTTGAACTCCTCCCAGCCCTTGGGCAGCGCCATGGTGAAGTCGAGCTTCTTGTCCTTGTAGAGCTTCCAGCCGTCGGGCAGGGCGGAGGCGGGGTCCTCCTCCTTCTCCGCGGTCTCGGACGGGGTGGGGGCGGTGCTCGACGGCTCGGACGACGGCCGCGCCGGCGATCCGGTGCCGCCGGGCGTGGCGGCGGTGCTCGCGGCGGCCGTCTGCTGCTCCTCCGGCGTGTCGCCGGCGGTGGAACGCAGGCCGAGATAGCCGCCTACGGCCGCGATCAGCACGACGGCGACGACGGCGACGACCACGGGCACGGCCTGCCGTTTGCCGTCGCCGCTCAGCCGCGTCGGGTCGCCGGTCACCGGGTCGGCGGTCGCGGGCCCGAACCGGTCGGCGGCCTCGGCGAACAGCGACTCGCTCTCCGGGCGGCGCTCCTCGACCTCGCGCGGGGCGCGGCCGGCGCCGCCCGCCTGGGGGAAGCCGCCGTCGCGGTCCTCGTGGCGGGCGCGGGTCTCGGCCGCGCGGGAGCCGCCCTGGGGACGGTTCGCGCCGGGCTCGGGGAAGCGCGCCCCGGTCTCGGCGAAGGGCGCGGGACGGGACGGCCGCGCGGGCGGGACGGGCTGCGCGGGCCGGACAGGCTGCGCGGGCTGGACGGGCGCCAGGTTCGGGTCCGTCGGCATGTCGTCCTCGATTGCGGGCTGGACCCGCGTCGCTGGCTGCACCCGCGTGGGCGGGTCGGCGCGGGGGACCGCCCGGGGCTCGCCGCCGCCGGACTGGCTGATCCGCCGCAGCATCCGCGCGGTCTCCTCGTACGTGAGCCGCTGCACCGGCTCCTTGGCCAGCAGGCCCGCGATCACCGGCGCCAGCGGCCCCGCGTGCGGGGCGGGGTCGGGCTCGTCGGTGAGCACCGCGTGCATGGTGGCCAGGGCCATCCCGCGCTCGTGCGGGGAGCGTCCCTCCACGGCGGTGTAGAGCGTCGCGCCGAGCGCCCACAGGTCGGACTCGCGCCGCGCGGGCAGGCCCTTGAGCCGCTCCGGCGCGATGAACGCCGGGGTGCCCGCCAGGCCCGTCACGGTCAGCTGCGTCTCGGTCTCCAGCGTGGCGATGCCGAAGTCGGTCAGCACCACCCGGCCGTCGTCGGCCAGCAGCACGTTCTCGGGCTTGACGTCGCGGTGGAGCACGCCGGACTCGTGCGCGCGGTGCAGGGCGTCGAGCACCGCCAGGCCGATCTCCGCCACGCGGGCGGGGGGCAGCGGCCCGTCCTGCTTGATCACCGTGCCGAGCGAGCGCGACTGGACGAGCTGCATGACGATCCAGGGCCGGCCGTCCTCCTCGATCACGTCGTGGACGACGATCACGTTCGGATGCTCGAACCTGGCGGCGGCCCGTGCCTCGCGCATCGTCCGCCGGTTCAGCAGTTGCACCTCGTCACCCAGGGCGGCGGCGTACCTGACTTCCTTGACAGCGACGGTGCGGTCAAGGAGCTCGTCATGGGCGCGCCACACGATGCCCATGCCGCCCTTGCCGATGGGCTCCTGCAGGTGGTACCGGCCGGCGATGCGGCGTCCGTCCTGCTTGCGATCCGACATCAACGGCCTCAAACCCTCCCTCTCGGCCAAGAAATACTCCCATAGGCACGGATCAACGGCGACTCGCCGGAAGGCCAGTCCACCATTCGGGAACGATGTCCCGGCAGGTGGATGACGGGTGTAAGGTTCAGACATGACTTGTCGCTACGCGTTTACCGAGCCGGCTCCGGGAGGGCCGGTCGTCAGCTAGCGACCACCTGGAGTCGGCACAAGGCAGAGACGCCGCGTCTCTGCCTTTTTGGTTTTTCCGCCGGTTCCAGGAGAGCCGGCCGATTGGGGAGCCGAGATGTCATCGACCTTGGAACGGCACGTGGTCACGCTGGGCGGGCTGCGGGTGGGCGAGGGCCCCGCCGTGGTGATCAGCGACCGGGTGAGCCTGCGTGAGCGCGGCGGGCGCGGCGCGGACGCCGCCGAACGGCTGCGCGACGGGGTGACGCTGGCCGAGCCCGCCGGCGCCGCCGACCTGCCCGCGATCGCGGCGCGGGCCGGAGGCGTGGTGATCGGGTCGGCGTGGACGCGCGACATCCCGCTGATCCGGGCGGTGGCCGCGCTGGGGCTGCCGGTCGTGGTGGAGCGCCGCCCGTCGGCGACGCTGGAGGAGTGGCTGGGGGTGGCCGCTTACGTGGCCGCCGAGGGCAATGACCAGGTCATCCTGTGCGAGAGCGCCGACCTGGGGCTAATGCGTGCCGCCCGGGAGGCGTCCGGCCTGCCGGTGTTCGCCGACTTGTCCGGAAATATCAGCACGAGCCCCGACCCTGCTCCGGGCGGCGGCGCGCAGGGCGTGCGGCTCGGCGCGGAGCTGAGCGCGGCGGCCGTGGCGGCGGGGGCCGACGGGCTCGTCGTCGACGGCTCCGCCGAGGAGCGCGCCCTGGCCGAGGAGGCCGTGACGCTCGTCGGCGCGCTGCTGCGCCCCGAGGCGCCCGGCACGCTCGCCGACTGCCGCCAGGCCATCGACCGGGTCGACGCCGCGCTGGCCACCCTCCTGGAGCGCCGCGCCGAGCTGGCGGGAATTGTGCAGCGCCTCAAGCCGGTCGGCGGTTTCGCCGGCCGCGACCCGGCCCGCGAGCGCGCCCTGGTGACCCGGATGGCGCAGCGCGCCCCGGAGCTCGGCGAGGCCCGCCTGGCCCCCGTCATGAACGCCGTCATCGAGGCCGGACTCCACCTCGCCGAAGAGCGCGCCCGCCGGTGACCCGTCCCGGGCGGGGTCAGGGGGTGGCGAGGCGGAAGTTGTTCATCGGGCGGCCGGGCCCGGCGGCGATGCGCTCGTTGACCAGCTCGGCGAAGCGGCGGTAGCCGTCGGCGGTGGGATGGAAGCTGCGCGCGTTGACGGTCAGCTCGCCGAGGTCCACGACCAGCCCGTTCAGGTACGGGCGCGGCTGCCCCACCTCGTGCCCGTCGAAGGCGTCGTAGGCGTCCACGTACTCGACGCTCCCCGGCGCGCCGAACGCGGTGATCAGCTGCTCGAACTCCCGCGCCACCGCCCCCACGGCGTCGTTGAGCAGGCGGGTGACGCCGTTGAGCCAGCGCTGGTCGGCGGCGGAGAGGTTGGTGACGGTCTTCGACGGCGCGGCGGGGAACGGCCTCGGGTAGCCGAGCACGATCACCCGCGCCTCGGGCGCCCGCGCCCGGATCCCGGCCAGCACCTGGCGCAGCCGGGGCCGCAGCTCGTCGATGCGCTGCCGCACCCGGGCGTCCTGGTCGACGCAGGCCGACGACCACGGCAGCTTGGCGATGCACTCGGTGAGCACGGGGGCGAACCCCGCGTCGTTGCCGCCGATGCTCAGCGTCACCAGGCTCGTCCCGGCGCTGACGCGGCTGACCTGGGGCGCGTGGCCGTGCTGGCCGCGCAGGAGCTGGCCGGTGGTGGCGCCGCTGCACGCCCAGAAGCCCGCCTCGCCGCCGAACGCGTGCGCGCCCGCGACCTGCGGCGCGTAGGAGCCCTCGGAGCGGTGGCAGCGCGCCGCGCCCTCACCGGCGGGCGCCCCCGCGCCGTCGTAGACGCCCTCGCCGGAGGAGTAGGAGTCGCCGAGCGCCACGTAGCCGCCGCTCAGCGCCACCTCCACGGGCGTCAGCCGGGTCAGCTCCGGCAGCCGCCCGCGCGGCTCGGCCGGGGCGCAGCCGACGTCGAGGACGGCGCAGCCGAGCACGGTGTGCAGCCCGAGCGGCACCACCGACAGCGCCAGCGCCGCCCCCGCCACCACGGCCACACCGATCCGGGCGGCCAGGGCGAGCCTGACCTTCCCCGCCGGCCCGGCGATCCAGGCTGACCCGCGTATCGCTGTCTTCAGCCCCGCCCACCGCTCCGTGCGCGTCCTCGCCCCGTCCAGCGCTGCCTCCCCCCGGTGACGGCCATTCCGCCACCGAGCCTAGAACACCGGATGATCAGGCGCGGGCGCTCGCCCCGGCTCCCTGCGCCCGCGCCGAGAGGTCCTGCCAGTCGGCCCAGGTCCTGAGCCGGTCGGCGTAGGCGCGCTCGATCATCGGCTGGAAGCCCAGCCCGAACAGCACCCGCAGCGGCGGGTTGTCCAGGTCGACGAGCGTGAGCAGCGCCTGGGCCGCGGCGGCCGGGTCACCGGCGGGCTGGCTCCCGGCGGCGGCGCCGAGCCGCTGCCGCAGCTCGTCGTAGGCCGGGTCCATCCTGGCCATGTGACCGTTGGCCAGCGGGTCCGGGTTCTTGCCGTCGCGGGTGGCGAAGCCGCCGGGCTCGATGACGGTCACCTTGACGCCGAACCCGGCGACCTCGCCGGCCAGGGCCTCGTTGAGCCCTTCGAGCGCCCACTTGGAGGCGTGGTAGGCGCCGCCGAGCGGCATGGCGATGAGCCCGGCCGCCGACGAGAGCTGGACGATGTGCCCGGAACGCTGCTCGCGCAGATACGGCAGCGCGGCCTGGACCACCCACACGGCGCCGAACAGGTTCGTCTCCATCTGGTCGCGCAGCTCCCGCTCGGTCAGCTCCTCGACCGCGCCGACCTGGGCGTACCCGGCGTTGTTCACGATGACGTCCAGGCGGCCGAACCGCTCCTGGGCGCGCCTGACGCTCTCGAAGGCGGCGGCCCTGTCGGTCACGTCCAGGGCGAGGGGGAGCACCGCGTCACCGTGGGCGTCCACCAGCGCCTCCAGGCTCCTGGGGTCACGGGCGGCCGCGGCCACCCGGTCGCCGCGCGACAGCGCCGCCTCGGCGAACTCACGGCCCAGGCCGCGGGACGTGCCGGTGATGAACCAGACCTTGCTCATGGCGTTCTCCCGTTCATGCTCAGTCGTCAGGGGTGTGTGCCGTGCGGCACGCTGACGCCCATGAGTCGCCGGCCCCCTGGCGGCTGTGACAGCCGCGATGGTGTGACGTGTGTCACCGGTCACGGCTGTCACGCCGGGGCCCCGGCCGGCGCCTTGTGCATGAGACACAGCGGGACGGACAGGAGCCGGAGATGGACGAGCACAGCGACCCGACGACGGACCAGGCGACCGCTGCGTTCCTCACCCATCGCAACCTGCTGTTCACGGTCGCGTACGAGATGCTCGGCTCGGCGGCCGACGCCGAGGACGTCCTTCAGGAGGCCTGGCTGCGCTGGACGAGGATCGACCTGGAGCAGGTGCGCGACGAGCGCGCCTACCTGGTGCGGATCACGACCAGGCGGGCGCTCGACCGGCTGCGCACGCTGAAGCGGCGCAAGGAGGCGTACGTCGGCCCGTGGCTGCCCGAGCCGCTGCTCACCACGCCCGACGTGGCCGAGGACGTGGAGCTCGCCGAGAGCCTGTCGATGGCGCTCATGCTCGTCCTGGAGACCCTGTCGCCGACCGAGCGGGCCGTGTTCGTGCTGCGCGAGGTGTTTGACGTCGCGTACGACGAGATCGCGGAGGCCGTCGGCAAGACCCCCGCCACCGTCCGACAGATCGCGCACCGGGCCCGCAGGCACGTCGAGGCCCGCCGCCCCCGCGAGACGGTCTCGCCGGACGAGACCCGCGCGGTGATGGAGTCGTTCCTGCGCGCCCTGGAGACCGGCGACACGCAGGGCCTGCTCGACGTGCTCGCCCCCGACGTCGTCCTGCTGAGCGACGGCGGCGGCGTCCGCCAGGCCGCGCCGAGGCCGATCAGCGGAGCCGGCAAGGTGGCCCGTTACATCGTCGGCGGCATCGGCAAGGCACAGGTCACGCTCACCGGCGAGCCCACGGTGATCAACGGCGCCCCCGGCCTGGTCGTGCGCGTGGACGGCGAGACGGACGGCGTCATCGCCCTCCAGGTCGAGGGGGCCCGCATCACCGGCCTGTACTACGTCCGCAACCCGCACAAGCTGACCCGCATCGAGTCGGAGGTCCGGCTCACCCTCCGCTGAACCCCGCTCAGTCGGCCACGGCCGGATCGGCGGGCGCGGCGGCGCGCCCCCGCCGCCTGAGCGCCGCCCAGCCCGCCGCGATCGCCGCCGCCACCACCGGCAGCAGGAAGAACGCCACCCGCTGGTCCTCGTCGGCGAACGGCATCAGCACGACGACCAGCGCCAGGAACGCCAGCGTCAGCCAGTTGGTGTACGGGCTGCCGGGCATCGGGAACGCCGAGCGGTGCCCGGTGGCGCGCAGCCGGAGCTGGCAGTAGACCAGCGTGCCCCAGGTGGTGATCACGCCGAGGGAGGCGGCGGCGGTGGCGATGTTGAACGCCCGCGCGGGCAGGAAGTAGAACAGCGCCACGCCTCCCAGGAACATCGCGGCGGTGAACACCACGCCGCCGACCGGCACGTGCCGCGAGCTGAGCGCCGCGGCGAACCCGGGCGCCTCCCGCTTGCGGGCCATCGAGCGCAGGATGCGGCCCGTCGCGTACAGGCCGGAGTTGCACGACGACAGCGCCGCGGTGATCACCACGAGGTTCATCGCGTCGGCCGCCCACGGCACCCCCAGCCCGGCGAAGACGGTCACGAACGGCGAGGTGCCCGCCTCGTACGCGGTCCACGGCAGCACCATCGCCAGCAGCAGCACCGAGCCCACGTAGAAGATCGCGATGCGCCACACGACGCCGTTGACGGCCTTCGGGATGACCTCGCGCGGTCTGGCGGTCTCGCCCGCGGCGATCCCGACGAGCTCGATGGAGGCGTACGCGAACACCACCGACTGCAGGCTCATCAGCACCATCGGGAACCCGGTCGGGAGGAAACCGCCGTGCGCCACCAGGTTGCCAGGCCCGGCCTGCCCGACGGCGAACACCACCAGCACCAGCCCGACCACCAGGAACGTGACGATGGCCAGCACCTTCAGCAGCGCGAACCAGAACTCCAGCTCGCCGAAGAGCCGGACCGACAGCAGGTTGACGACGAGCACGAACGCCAGCGCCAGCAGCGCGGTCGCCCACTGGGGGAACGCCGGCGCCCAGTAGTGCACGTACGCGGCGATCGCGGTCAGCTCGGCGATGCCGGTGAACGCCCAGTTCAGCCAGTACATCCAGCCGCTGGCGAAGGCGGCCCACGGCCCGACGAACTCGCCCGCGTACTCGACGAACGACCCGGAGGCGGGCCGGTAGAGCACGAGCTCGCCCAGCGCCCGCATGACGAAGAACGCGGCGACGCCGGCGGCGGCGTACGACAGCACGAGCGCGGGGCCCGAGGCGGCCAGCCGGCCGCCCGCGCCGAGGAACAGCCCCACGCCGATCGCCCCGCCGATCGCGATCATCTGCACCTGGCGGTTGCCCAGCGCGGGCCTGTATCCCTCGTCCGTCTCGGCAGGCACTGGGTGTCTCCTTCGTCACGGTCCGTGACGGCGACGATATCGGCGCGGCAGCTCCGGGCGGGGTGCGGCACGCCGCGCCCGGAGTGTCGGCGGGGACCACTAGAGTCGGAGCGCACAACCACATTCAGACCGGGGAGGCGCCGCTCCATGTCGTCCAGCGACTCGTTCGTCCATCTGCATGTGCACACCGAATACTCCATGCTCGACGGTGCCGCGCGCCTCAAGCAGATGTTCAAACAGGTCGGCGACCTGGGCATGCCGGCGATCGCGATCACCGACCACGGCAACATGCACGGCGCCTACGACTTCTTCAAGCAGGCGACCGGCGCCGGCATCAAGCCGATCATCGGCATCGAGGCCTACGTGGCGCCCGAGCTGCGCCACAACAAGAAGCCGGTGCTGTGGGGCGAGCCGCACCAGAAGAAGGACGACGTCTCCGCGGGCGGCTACTACACCCACATGACGATCTGGGCGCGCAACAAGACGGGCCTGCACAACCTGATGCGGCTGTCCTCGCGCGCCTACACCGAGGGATTCGTCCGCAAGTGGGCGCGGATGGACGCCGAGATCCTCGCCGAGCACTCCGAGGGCCTGATGGCGACCACGGGGTGCCCGTCGGGCGAGGTGCAGACGCGCCTGCGCCTCGGCCAGTACGACGAGGCGGTCAAGGCCGCCGCCAAATACCAGGAGATCTTCGGCAAGGACAACTTCTACCTGGAGATCATGGACCACGGCCTCGACATCGAGCGCCGCGTCCGCGACGGGCTGACCCGCATCAGCAAGGAGCTGGGCATCCCGCCGCTGGTCACCAACGACTCGCACTACACCTACGAGTCCGACGCCGCCTCGCACGACGCCCTGCTGTGCATCCAGACGGGCAAGCAGCTCTCCGACCCCGACCGGTTCCGCTTCGACGGCAGCGGCTACTACATCAAGACCGCCGACGAGATGCGCGCCGTCGACTCCTCCGACCTGTGGGCCGAGGGCTGCCGCAACACGCTGCTCGTGGCCGAGAAGGTCGACCCGTCCGGGTTCTTCGAGTTCAAGAACCTGATGCCCACCTACCCGATCCCCGACGGCATGACGGAGAGCGAGTTCTTCCGCAAGACCGTCTGGGAGGGCATGGACCGGCGCTGGCCGGAGGGCTACGACGACGAGCACCGCAGGCAGGCCGAGTACGAGATCGGCATCATCGAGCAGATGGGCTTCCCGAGCTACTTCCTCGTGGTCGCCGACTTCATCATGTGGGCCAAGGAGAACGGCATCCCGGTCGGCCCCGGCCGAGGCTCGGCCGCCGGGTCGCTGGTGGCGTACGCGATGGGCATCACCGACCTCGACCCGCTGCCGCACGGCCTGATCTTCGAGCGGTTCCTCAACCCCGAGCGCGTCTCCATGCCCGACGTCGACATCGACTTCGACGAGCGCAGGCGCGGCGACGTCATCCGCTACGTGACGGAGAAGTGGGGCGCCGACAAGGTCGCCATGATCGCCACGTTCGGCACCATCAAGGCGAAGGCCGCCATCAAGGACGCCGGCCGCGTCCTGGGCTACCCCTACGCGCTCGGCGACAAGGTGTCCAAGGCGTTCCCGCCCGCCGTCATGGGCAAGGACATCCCGCTGGCGGGCATCTTCGACAAGGACCACCCGCGCTACAACGAGGCGGGCGAGCTGCGCAGGCTCTACGAGGAGGACGTCGACGTCAAGGCGACGATGGACCTCGGCAAGGGCCTGGAGGGGCTGATCCGGCAGACCGGCGTGCACGCCGCCGGCGTGATCATGTCGGCCGAGGTGCTGACCGACCACATCCCGATCATGCGCCGCGACTCCGACGGCGCGATCATCACGCAGTTCGACTACCCGACCTGCGAGACGCTCGGCCTGCTCAAGATGGACTTCCTGGGCCTGCGCAACCTCACCATCATGGACGACTGCCTCAAGATGATCGAGGCGACCACGGGTGAGAAGGTCGACCTGCTCGGGCTGCCGCTCGACGACCGCAAGAGCTACGAGCTGCTGTCCAAGGGCGACACGCTGGGCGTGTTCCAGCTCGACGGCGGCGGCATGCGCTCGCTGCTGCGGCTCATGCGCCCCGACAACTTCGAGGACATCTCCGCCGCCCTAGCGCTCTACCGGCCCGGCCCGATGGGCGCCAACTCGCACACCAACTACGCCCTGCGCAAGAACGGCCAGCAGGAGATCACGCCGATCCACCCGGCGCTCGAGGAGCCGCTGCGCGACATCCTCGACACCACCTACGGCCTGATCATCTACCAGGAGCAGGTCATGGCCATCGCCCAGCGGGTGGCCGGCTACTCGCTCGGCAGCGCCGACCTGCTGCGCCGCGCGATGGGCAAGAAGAAGAAGTCGGAGCTGGACAAGCAGTACGCCTCCTTCGAAAAGGGCATGAAGGACAACGGCTTCCCCGACGCCGCCATCAAGGCGCTCTGGGACATCCTGCTGCCGTTCTCCGACTACGCCTTCAACAAGGCGCACACCGCCGCCTACGGCCTCATCGCTTACTGGACGGCCTACCTCAAGGCCAACCACCCGGCCGCCTACATGGCCGCGCTGCTCTCGTCGGTCAAGGACGACAAGGACAAGTCGGCCCTCTACCTCAACGAGTGCCGCCGCATGGGCATCAAGGTGTTCCCGCCGGACGTCAACGACTCCGACTTCGACTTCACCCCGCGTGGCACCGACATCCGGTTCGGCCTGTCGGCCGTGCGCAACGTGGGCGGCAACGTCGTCGACGGCATCCTCACCGCCCGCAAGGAGAAGGGCCGCTTCGCCGACTTCAAGGAGTTCCTGCGCAAGGTCCCGGCGATCGTCTGCAACAAGCGCGTCATCGAGTCGCTGATCAAGGCGGGCGCCTTCGACTCCCTCGGCCACGTCCGCAAGGGCCTGGTCATGGTGCACGAACAGGCCGTCGACGCGATCATCGACATCAAGAAGAACGAGGCCATCGGCCAGGACTCCCTGTTCGGCGCCATCGACGGCGGCGAGGACCAGACCTTCGACGTGCAGATCCCCGTCGGCGAATGGGACAAGAACACGCTGCTGCAGTTCGAGCGGGAGATGCTCGGCCTGTACGTGTCGGACCACCCGCTGTTCGGCGTCGAGCACATCCTCGCCTCGGGCGCCGACTGCTCCATCGCCGCCGTCCAGGACGAGAGCCGCGCCGACGGCCAGGTCGTCACCCTCGGCGGCATCCTCAGCGGCGTCCAGCGCAAGGTCACCAAGAAGGGCGACACCTGGGTGCTCACCCAGCTGGAGGACCTCGAAGGCGCCATCGAGGTGATGATCTTCCCGTCGGCCTACCAGCTGTGCTCGACCATCCTCGCCGAGGACGCGATCGTCTTCGTCAAGGGGCGCATCGACAAGCGGGAGGACGTCGCCAAGATCATCGCCATGGAGGTGACGGCCCCCGACCTGACCCAGGAGGCGGGCGGGCCGCTGCTGGTGAGCCTGCCGCTGACCCGCTGCACGCCGCCGGTGGTGAGCCGGCTGAAGGAGATCCTCACCACGCATCCGGGCACCTCCGAGGTCCACCTGCAGGTGCACAACGGCCCCAAGACCACCGTCATGCGGGTCGACGACCGGCTCCGCGTGGCGCCCTCCCCGGCCCTCATGGGCGACCTGAAGGAACTCCTGGGCCCCGCCTGCCTGGGCGCCTGACCCCCCGGGACCGCTTCCCTGCGGACGGCCACCTCGGGCCGCTTCCCCAGGGGGTCGGTCCGAGGGAGTTGTCCGGGCAGAGAGCCGCACGTCAGGCAGCACCGTCCGCCAGGAAAGGGGAAGTCCCGTGACCAGCGAGATCACCGCCGAGAGGGTCGCCGAGATCGCCGCCCGCTACCGGCGCAGGGCCGACGCGTTCGAGCGCAAGGTCGTCGCCGTACGGCCCGGGCAGTGGGACGGGCCGACCCCGTGCGCCAAGTGGACGGTCCTGGACGTGCTGCGGCACATCATCGACATGCACGCGGTGATGCTGCGGCCGTTCGACCGCGGCCTCAGCCCGGCCCCGCCGGCCGCCGAGGACCCGGTGGCCGCCTACCGCGCCGCCCGCGCCGACGTGGAGGCGATCCTGGCCGATCCCGCGCTCGCCGGCCGCCTCTGCGACACGCCCGCGGGCAGGCTCACCGCGGCCGAGCACATCGACCAGGTGGTCAGCGCCGACCTGCCGCTGCACGGCTGGGACCTCGCGGTCGCCACCTCCCAGGACGCCACGATCGACCCCGAGGACGTCGAACAGGGCTGGGCCGCCATGCGGGCGCTGCCTGCCGACCTCGTGGCGAAGTTCCGCGAGCCGGGCGCCTTCGGTCCCGGTGTCGAGGTGTTCGGCCCCGAAGTGCCGGTGGGCGACGACGCCTCCACCCAGGACCGCCTCCTCGCCTTCATCGGCCGCGACCCCCACTGGCACCCCTGACCGGGCACCCCGGACGGAGTGGGGGGCTTCCGGGCAGCGGCTCGGGCGGGCCGTCCTGAGCAGGGGCCTCCGCCGGTGGTTCTGGGCGTGTGCCGCTGGGCGGGTAGTTCTAGCTGGTCAGGGGTGGCGGGTGGTGGCGGTCAGGTAGATGCGCCGGGCGGCGATCTCGTCCTCGTACGCCTCCCGTACCGTGATCTCGCCGATCGTGAACCCGGCGGCCCGGGCCGCCGTCTCCAGCTCGCCAGGCGTGAACTCGGCCCAGTAGACGCGCAGCCCGGTGCCGAGGGGGTCGTCGATGACGCCGTCGCCGTCGCCCTGCTTGGCCACGACGAGGAGCTCGCCGCCGGGCCGCAGGGCTCGCGCCCATGCCGCGAGGGTGCCGGGCAGCTCGCGTTTCGGCTGGTCGTGCAGCGAGTAGTACGAGACCAGCCCGTCGAGCCCGCCGGTCACGTCGCGCTGGTCCATCACCGCGAACCGGCACCCGGGCTGCTCGCGCGCGGCCAGTTCGACGCAGCGCGGCGACAGGTCGACGCCCAGCACGTCCAGGCCGTGCCCGGCGAGCAGCGCGGTGACGTGCCCGCAGGGCCCGCAGCCGGCGTCGCAGACCCGCCCGCCCGGGCCGACACGCCCGGCGAACGCCGCCAGGACCTCGCGGTCGTGGGGCTTGCCGGCCAGTTCGTGGCGGAACAGCTCGAGGTAGCGGTCGGCGCGGGCGTCCCATAGGTGGGCGACGGAGGCGGCGCTGCCCGGCGGGGGAGAGAGCGTTTCGGACATTCCGGCATCCTAGGAGATGGCAACCCTTGCCGTCGCCGCCCCCGAGGGGGTGCGGGAGGATCGCAGGATGAGCGAGCTGCACTACCTGACCGCGACCGAGATGGCCCGCCTCGTCAGGACCCGCCAGGTGAGCGCCGTCGAGCTGCTCCAGGCGCACCTGGACCGCATCGAGCAGGCGAACCCGCAGGTCAACGCGATCGTCACGCTGGCCGCCGAGCAGGCGCTCGACGCGGCCAAGGCGGCCGACGCGGCGGAGCCCGCGGGCCCGCTGCACGGGGTGCCGGTCGCGCACAAGGACCTGGCCGACACGGCCGGGATCCGCACCACGTACGGCTCGCCGCTGTACGCGGGTCACGTGCCGGACCAGGACGCGCTCGTCGTCCGGCGGTTGAAGGAGGCGGGCGCCGTCTCGCTCGGCAAGACGAACACGCCCGAGTTCGGCACCGGCTCCCACACGGTCAACGAGGTCTTCGGGGTGACCCGCAACCCGTACGACCTGAGCCGGTCGGCCGGGGGGAGCAGCGGGGGCGCGGCGGCGGCGCTCGCCTGCGGGATGACGCCGCTGGCGGACGGCTCCGACATGGGCGGGTCGCTGCGCAACCCGGCGTCGTTCTGCAACGTGGTGGGGCTGCGGCCGACGCCGGGCCGGGTGCCGAGCCCGTCCGAGATCGCCGCCTGGTACACGCTGTCGGTGCCGGGGCCGATGGCCAGGACGGTCGACGACCTCACCCTGATGATGTCGGTCATTTCGGGATTCGACCGGCGGTCACCGTACGCGATCAGGGAGCCCTTCACCCCCGACCCCGAAGAGGGGGTCGCCGGGCTGCGGGTGGCGTGGAGCCCGGACCTCGGCGGGCTGCCCGTCGACGCCGCGACGGCGGCGGTCACCGCGACCGCGCCCGCCGTGCTCGAACGCCTCGGCGCGCGGGTGGAGCAGGTGGAGCTCGACCTGAGCGACGCCGACGACGCCTTCCGCACCTACCGGGCCTGGTTCTACGCGCTCGCCTACGGCGACCTCGACGGGCTGGGCGCCAACACCGCGTGGAACGTCGAGCAGGGCCGCACGGTGACCGGCGCCGACCTGGCCCGCGCCGAGCGCGCCCGCAGCCGCCTCTACCAGCGGATGGCCGCCTTCTTCGACGACCACGACGTGCTGATCGCGCCCGTCAGCCAGGTGCCGCCGTTCCCGGTCGAGGACCCGTACGTGCGCGAGATCAACGGGATCGAGCTGCCCGACTACCTGACCTGGATGCGGTCGGCGTACTGGGTGAGCGTGCTGCACGCGCCGGCCGCGTCCGTGCCCGCCGGGTTCACGCCGGAGGGGCTGCCGGTCGGGGTGCAGATCGTGGGGGCGCCGTTCGAGGACGCCAGGGTGCTGCGGGTGGCCCGGGCGTTCGAGCAGGCCACCGGCCACGGCCTGCGCCGCCCGCCGCTCTGAGGAGCAGGCGGTCAGCGGTCCGGCGGCGGCAGGGGCGGCGCCAGCCCGTACGGCCGCCGCAGCGGCGAGTCGCGGTAGCCGTGCATGCCCTCCAGCAGCCCGAACAGCCCCACCGCCAGCAGCGGCCAGAACACCAGCACGCCCTTGGCCGTCAGGTGCAGCGGCCCCGGCGTCAGCTGCGCGCCCGGCGCCGCCGCGGCCTCCACCGTGACCACGCCGATCGTGAACGCCGACCCCACCCAGAGCGTCACGTACGCGCCCAGGACCCCGCCCGCGCAGAGCCCGAGCAGCGCCGCGAGCTGGCGGCGGCGGCTCAGGAACCAGGCGAGCGCCCCGCACGCGAGCCCGAGCGCGCCGGTCACGGTGGCGAACCAGCCGTCGGCGGCGATCAGCGCCTGCGTGGACGGGTCGGCGAGCACGGTCGCCTCCTGGGTGACCAGGTACGGCGGCCGGGGTGACAGGGCCGACCACACCAGCCCGGCGGGCACCCCCAGTGCGGCGAGGGAGAGGACAGTGACCGCGAAAACGCGTACTTCCCTCGCCACGCCACTCCCCTTCGCGTTCTGAGTCTCTGCCAGACCGATGGTATCTCCCGGTTAGGCTCACTTCGTGATTGAAGAGAAGGTCTGGCTCATCGAACCCTCCGGCCCGCTCCGGGGCGACGTCGTCGTGCGCGGCTCCAAGAACGGCGTGTCCAAGCACATGGTCGCCGCCATGCTGGGCAGCGGCGAGAGCAGCATCCACAACGCCCCCGAGGTGGGCGAGGTCGGCATCACCGCCGACATGCTGCGCGCCCTGGGCATCAGCGTGGAGATCGGCCGGACGGAGATCCGCATCGGGCGCGGCCCGGAGATCAGGCCCCGGGTGCCCGACGCGTTCACCGGACTGAACCGCATCCCGATCCTCATGCTCGGCCCGCTGCTGCACCTGGCGGGCGAGGCGTTCGTGCCGCTGGTGGGCGGCGACCCGATCGGGCGGCGGCCGGTCAACTTCCACGTGGAGGCGCTGCGCGCGATGGGCGCCGAGGTGGAGGTCGGCGACACCGGCATCTACGCCAAGGCCAAGCGGCTCAACGGCACCCGGCTGGAGCTGCCGTACCCGAGCGTCGGCGCGACCGAGACGATCCTCATGTCGGCGGTGCTGGCCGAGGGCAAGACCGTGGTGAAGAACGCCGCGATGGAGCCCGAGGTCGTGGAGCTGGCGCTGTTCCTGCAGCGGATGGGCGCCCGCATCGAGCTGTCGCCCGACCGGCGCATCGTCATCGAGGGCGTCGAACGGCTGCGCGGCGCCTCCACCTGGCTGGCCGGCGACCGCATCGAGGCGTTCTCGTACCTGGCCGCCGGGCTCGTGACGGGCGGCGAGGTGCGCGTGCACGGCTGCCCGCAGGACCGGCTGGTCACCGCGATCACCACGCTGGCCCGGATGGGCGCCCAGTTCGACATCAACGACGAGTACGTGTGCGCGACCGCCCCGCCCGAGGGGCTGCGCGCGGCGGCGGTGCAGACCGACACCCACCCCGGCTTCATGACCGACTGGCAGACGCCGCTCATGGTGCTGTTCACGCAGAGCCAGGGCATGTCGGTGCTGCACGAGACGGTCTTCGAGAACAGGCTCGTGTACGTGCCCGCGCTGCAGAGCATGGGCTGCGAGATCGAGGTGTTCGACCAGTGCCTGGGCGGTCCCGCCTGCCGCTACCACGACACCAACGCCCGCCACTCGGCCGTGGTGCGCGGCGTGTCGCAGCTCAAGGGCGCCGACGTGGTGCTGCCCGACATCCGGGCCGGCTTCTCCGCGGTGCTGGCGGCGGCCGTGGCCGACGGGCAGTCGACGCTGCGCGGCGTGCACCACATCGAGCGCGGCTACCACCGCCCGTTCGAGCAGTTCGAGTCGCTTGGTCTGAACATCCGCAGAGGAGAGTAAAGAGTTAAGAGCGGGTCGTTTGCCGGTGATCGGGTGGTAGCAGATCATCTGCGTGACTGTGCTCAAATCCATCACCAGGCTCGGGGCGGCGGGGGCGCTCAGCGGGGTGCTGGTCGCGGCACTGGCCGCGCCCGTCGTGAGCGGAGCCGGGATCGGCGCCAAGAGCGTCGCCGACACCTTCAACGACCTGCCGCCCGCACCCCGGGAGGAGCCGCTGTCGCAGGTCACCCGGCTGGTCGACCGCACCGGCCGGACGTTCGCCCAGTTCTACGAGGCCAACCGCACCGTCGTCCCGCTGGACAAGGTGTCGGCGGTGATGCGCCGCGCCATCGTCGCCATCGAGGACGCCCGCTTCTACGAGCACGGCGGCCTCGACGTCATCGGCACGCTCCGGGCGCTGATCACCAACACCCAGGCGGGCGGCATCAAGCAGGGCGGCTCCTCGCTCACCCAGCAGCTCGTCAAGAACATCCTCGTCGAGAGCGCCCGCACCGAGGCGGAACGCGACAGGGCCCGCGCCCCCAACCTCGCCCGCAAGATCACCGAGCTGCGGCTGGCGCTCGCCCTGGAACGCAAGTACCGCAAGGACGAGATCCTGGAGAAGTACCTCAACATCGCCTACTTCGGCGCGGGCGCCCACGGCGTCGAGGCCGCGGCCAGGCGGTTCTTCTCCACCACGGCCGCCGAGCTGACGCTCACCCAGGCGGCCACCCTCGCCGGCGCCGTCCGCGCCCCGTACTCCACCGACCCGTCCATCGGCCAGGAGCACCGCGCCCGCCTGAAGATGCGCCGCGACCTCGTCCTCGACCGGATGGCCGGGCTCAAGCTCATCACCCAGGCGCAGGCGGCCGAGGCCAAGGCCAGCCCGCTGAACATCCGCCTGCGCCCCGAGCCCGGCGGCTGCGCGCAGAGCGACCACCCCTACTACTGCCTGTACGTGCACCGCGAGCTGATGACGAACGAGGTGTTCGGCGCCACGGCGGACGTGCGCCGGGCGCGGCTCGCCCGAGGCGGCCTCGTCGTCAGGACCAGCCTCGACCCGCGCGCGCAACGGGCCGCCGACCAGGCCATCCGCCAGCGGGTCTCCGCCGAGGACACCGAGGTGGCCGCCGAGGCCATGATCGAGCCCGGCACCGGCTGGATCAAGGCGATGGCCGCCAGCAAGCGGTTCGGCCGCAACCCCGGCAACAAGAAGAACGGGCCGAGGACCACGTTCAACCTCGTCGCCGACGTGCGGCACGGCGGCGGCCAGGGACTCCAGGCGGGCTCCACGTTCAAGGTGTTCACCCTCGCCACGGCGCTCCAGCAGGGCTGGCGCTTCGACGACGGCTTCGACACCCCCGGCGTGATGACCCCGGCACAGGGCTACCGCGACTGCTCGGGACGGCCCGTCAACGACCCCGGCACCGAGATCCACAACGCCAGCGGCGAGGGCAAGGGCGGCCCGCACAGCATCTCCACCGGCACCTGGAAGTCCGTCAACATCTTCTACATGATGCTGGAGCGCAAGGTCGGGCTCTGCAACGTGGTCAAGACCGCCAAGGCGCTCGGCGTGACCCGCGCCGACGGGACGCCGCTGCGCGAGGTGCCGACCTTCACGCTCGGCGTCAACGAGATGGACCCGCTCACCGTGGCCGCGTCGTTCGCCGCCTTCGCCGCCCGGGGGCGCTACTGCGAGCCGCTCGCCATCACCGAGATCGTCGACCGCGACGGGCGGCGCACCCACGTCTCGCCCGCCTGCGAGCAGGTGATCGACCGGCAGGTGGCCGACGCCGTCAACTGGGTGCTCACCGGCGTGTTCGACAAGGGCACGATGAAGGGCCAGGACCTGGACCGGCCCGCCGCCGGCAAGACCGGCACCAACAACGGCTACACCTCCGCCTGGTTCGCCGGCTACACGCCCCATCTGGCGGCGGCGGTGAGCGTCGGCGACATCCGCGGCTCCTACAAGCACCCGCTCACCGACGTGCGCATCGGCGACCAGTACTACGGCTCCGTCCAGGGCGCCTCGCTGCCGGGGCCCATCTGGGTGGACTCCATGCGCGCCGCCCTGCGCCACACCGAGGCCAAGGGGTTCCCGGGGCCCGACATGAGCCGCTTCGGCGGCGGCAACACGCCGGGCCTGGAGGAGGGCGAGGAGGAAGCAGGCGAGGAGAACGGCCGCCGTGGCCGGCACCGCGCGTACGCCAAGCGCCACCGCAAGCTTCTCCGCTGGCTCTTCGGCCACGGCGCCCGCCCCCACGAGTCGCGCCCCCACGAGTCGCGCCCGTACGAGGGCCCGCTCCGTGAGGGCCGCCCGCCGGAGGCCCGCCGCCGCCACGGTGACGGCCACCGCCGCGACGCCGCCCCCCGGCACCGCCGCGACCGCCACTGACCTGCCCGCTCAGGGGGTCGGGGCCGCGCCCGGTGGCGGGCCGTCACCCGGTGGAGGTCAGGCGCGGACGGGGCGGCCGGGCCGGGCGTCCGGGAGGAGGGCGCCGTCCTGGACGACCGGGACGCCGCCCACCAGCACGTGCCGGAACCCCGTGGAGGGGAGCGCCGTGGCCGCGTAGGTGGCCCGGTCGGTGACCGTGTCCAGGTCGAAGACCGTGAGGTCGGCGTCGGCCCCCGGCTGGACCCGCCCCTTGCGCGCCAGCCCGGCGACCTGGGCGGGCACGAGCGTGCACCGCCGCACGGCCTCGGCGAGCCCGAGCATCCCCTGCTCGCGCACGAGCCGCAGGGTGCGCCCGTACGTGCCGGCGGTGCGCGGGTGGGTGACGGCGTCCGGCGGCAGCGGCCATTCCAGCCGCCGGGCCGGGTCGCCGCCCTCGCGCCACAGCAGCGGCACGGCGTCGGTGGCGACCGCCGCGTCCTCGAAGTCGAGCGCCCGCCGGATGTAGGCGAACTCGGCGGGCGAGTCCTCGTCCAGCAGGTGCACGAACGCCGCCGACCCGGGCTCCTCCTGCCGGACGCGGCGGAGCTCGGCGGCGTCGGCCATGCGCCGCCCGGTGGACAGCAGCCCGATGGAGTGCGGGGTGAGCCCGCGCCGGTGCAGCAGCTCGGGCGCGAGGAAGGCGGCGCCGACGCCGGTCATGCCGGCGCCGTACGGGTACGCCTCGGTGGTGACCCGCGCCCCTTCGGCGCGCACGCGTTCGACCAGGGCGAGGACGCGGTCGACGTGCCGGATGGAGGTGCTGTTGACGTGGCAGTAGTGCATGTGCGCGCCGGTCTCGACGGCGGCGCGGACGATCTCCTCGGCGCCGTCGACGGGCGTGCCGGCGTCCATCTCGACGAGCTCGCGGGCATGGGTGTACGTGGGCCGTCCGGCGCGGGCGGCGAGCGCGGCGACGGCCAGATACTCGTCCGGCCCGGTGCGGGGCGCGTAGCCGACGAGGACGCCGATGCCGAGGGCGCCGTCGGCGAGGTCGGCCTCAAGGAGGCCGACGATCCGCGCGACCTGCTCAGGGGTCGCGGGCCGCTGCCAGGCGTCGACGGCGATGTTGGCGAACAGCGTCTCCAGCCTGCCGGTGGGCTCGACGCCGGCGAGCACGGCCATCCGGGCGGCCGCCCACGAGGTGGCGAAGCCGTAGTTGAGCGGCCGTCCCTCCTCGGCGGCGGCGCGGTAGGCGGCCGACACGGGCAGGCTGCCGGCCTCCAGCTCCAGCACGGTGGTGACGCCGTCGAGCGCCTGGAGCCGGTGCCCGGCGAGGTCGGCGCTGTGGCTGTGCAGGTCGACGAAGCCGGGGCAGACGGTCAGCCCGGTGGCGTCGACGCGGGTGACGCCGTGCAGCGGTTCGGCCGACACCTCCCGGATCGTGCCGCCGCTGACGCCGACGTCGCGGATCCCGTCGAGCCCGGTCTCGGGGTCGATCACCCGCCCCCGGGAGATCACCAGGTCGTACGTGGTCACGAGGCCCTCCCGAGGGTGAAGCGGTCGGCGCGCTGCGGCACGATGAGCGCGATCAGCGCGCCGAGCACGGTGGTGCCGATGAGCAGCCCGAACGCGGCGCTGTAGGAGTACTGGTCGACGAGCCAGCCCATGAGCACCGGCGCGATCACGCCGGCGAGCTGCCCGCCGACGTTGACGACGCCCATGCCGGAGCCGATCACCTCGGGCGGCAGGGCGCGGACCGGCATGCCGAGGATGCCCATGGTGGACAGCCCGGCCACGGCCATCGCCAGCGTCTGGAAGAGCGTGAACCCGGCGGCGGTCTCGGCGTTGATCATGACGAGCAGCAGCACGGCGGTGCACAGCAGCAGCGGGATCACGTACAGCCTGGCCCGGTCGTGGAAGTAGCGGTCGAACAGCCAGCCGCCGAGCAGCGTCGTCGCGGTCATGACGAGCTGGGGGAGCGCGGCGAGGAAGCCGGTGTTGAGCAGGGAGATGCCGCGGGCCTCCATGAGGTAGCTGGGCACCCAGGTGATCATGCCGTAGCCGAGCATGTTCGTGGCGCAGAACAGCGCGGCGAACTTCCACACGGCGGCCGAGCGCAGCACGGCCGCGAGCGGGATGACGGGCCGGGCGGCGGGGCCGGTGTCCTGGGCGGCGCCGGTGAGGTGGGCGGGCAGCGCGCGGGGGAGCAGCGACCACAGCAGCACGCCGATCGCGACGCCGGCCACGGCCGCCACGAGGAACGTGTCACGCCAGCCGAACACCAGCAGCAGCGGCGCGGCGATCAGCGGGGCGAGCCCGCCGCCGAGCACGTTGGAGGCGAGCATCGCGCCGGCGGCGGTGGCCCGCCGCTCGGGCGTGGTGCGTTCGGCGATGGCCTTGAACGACGCGCCGGGGAACAGTCCCTGGCCGACGCCGAACAGCGCCCGGATCACCAGCAGCGCGGCCAGCCCCCACGCGAGCCCGGTCAGCGCGGTGAACGCCGACCACAGCAGCAGGGAGGCGACGAGCAGTCGGCGCGCCCCGAACCGGTCGGCGAGCATGCCGCCGGGGATCTGGCACAGCAGGTAGACCAGCGAGAAGACGGTGATCAGCCAGCCCTGCTCGGTCTTGGTGAGCGCGAACTCCGCGCCGATGAACGGCAGCGCGACCGCCATCATGACGCGGTCGACGTAGTCGATCACCCACACGCCGGCGAGCAGCGCGATGGTCAGCGTGGCGGTCTTGCGGATCTTGGCGGGCGTCCAGGTGGTTGCCGGGGTGTTTTCGGCCAGTCCCATACGGTCTCCGGTGTTGCGGCGTTTCTGCATTGTTCATACGGAAACGCCGCGACCGCTTGGTGCGTCCGGACGAAAGTCGGCCCAGGTGTTGTGCGCTGCGACGAGGTCAGCCCGTCTTTCCGATGGGCGCGGTCACCGCCCGGGTCAGCGCGATCAGGTTGGCGGGGGCGGTCTCGATCTGCAGCCCGCGCTTGCCCGCCGAGAAGTAGATCGTGTCGAACTCCAGCGCCGAGGAGTCGACCACGGTGGGCAGGAGCTTGCGCTGCCCGAGCGGGCTGATGCCGCCGACGACGTAGCCGGTGACGCGCTCGACCTTGGCGGCGTCGGCCATCGCGGCCCGCTTGCTGCCGGTGGCGGCGGCCAGCGCCTTGAGGTCGAGCTTGCCGGCCACGGGCACCACGGCCACGGCCAGGCCGCTCTCGACCTCGGCGACCAGCGTCTTGAAGATCCGCTCGTGGGGGACGCCGAGCGCGTCGGCCGCCTCCTCGCCGTAGGCCTGCGCCGAGGCGTCGTGCTCGTAGGGGTGGAGGGTGAACTCCGCCTTGGCCTTGTCGAGCGCCACGGTGGCCGGCGTGCCGCCGCCCTTGCTCTTCTTGCTCACGGAGACCCAGTGTAGCGAATCTACATTGTAAAGGCGCGGCCCGGGGTGTACCCGAGCGCCCGCCGGAACGCGTCGATGAACGCGCTGGCCGACGCCCAGCCGCACCGGTGCGCCACGGTTGTGACGCTCACCCCGTCGGCGAGCAGCAGCAGCGCGTGGTGCAGCCGGAGCTGGGTGCGCCACTGCGGGAACGTCATGCCCAGCTCGGCCCGGAACAGCCGGGCCAGCGTCCGGTCGCTGGTGCCTGCGTGGGCGGCGAGCCTGGCCAGCGTCCGGTTGTCGGCCGGGTCGGCGTGCAGCGCCGCGCACACGGCCGCCAGCCGCGCGTCACGCGGGGTCGGCAGGTGGAACGGCTGCTCGGGCGCCCGCCGGAGCTGATCGACCAGCACGGCCAGCAATCTCGCCCGCTCCCCTCCTGCCGTGAAGCCTCCTGCCGTGAAGCCTTTGTCCGCGGGGCCTTCGTCCGCGGTGTCCCCGGTCGCGGCGGCGTCGTCGTCCGGCAGGTCGGTGTAGGCGATGATCAGCTCGCGCAGCAGCGGCCCGACCGCGAGCACGGCGGGGCGCGTCAGGCCGGGCGGGTTGCCGGTGAGCCCGATCAGCCGCAGGTCCGTGCTGCCGTGAGCGCGGTGCTCGTGGACGGTCCCGGCCGGGATCCAGATCGCCCGGTTGGCCGGGGCGACCCAGGTGCCGGCGTCGGTGGTGACGGACAGGACGCCGTGGCGCGCGTACACGATCTGGTGGGTGTCGTGCCGGTGGGCGTCGATGCCCGCGCCGGCCGCGAGCGGGCGGATGCCGGTGGGCGCACGCGACAGATGGCGGATTTTCATGACTGATTGGCATTTTATCGGAAGCGGGCCACGACCGCCCGGCGGCACGATCGGGGGCGTGCGGGTGAACAGGGTCGCGGTGCTGGCCGCCGGGCATGCGGGCGTGGACGTGTATCAGGGCGCGGTTCCGGCGATGGTGCCGTTCCTGGTGGCCGAGCGGGGTTACGGGTACGTGGCCGCGTCGGGGGTGGTGCTGGCGGCGACGCTGCTGTCGTCGATCGTGCAGCCGGTGTTCGGGGCGCTGACGGACCGGTGGCGGATGCCGTGGCTGATCCCGGTCAGCATGACGACGGCAGGGCTCGGCGTGGCGTTGAGCGGGGTGTCGGAGTCGTACCCGCTGACGTGGCTGGCGGTGGCGCTGTCGGGGCTGGGGGTGGCGGCCTACCATCCGGAGTCGGCGCGGCTGGCGCGGATCGCCAGCGAGGGCAGCGACGTGCGGATGAGCTGGTTCTCGCTGGGCGGCACGCTGGGGTTCGCCTCGGCGCCGATCCTGGTGACGCCGCTGCTGGCGGCGGGCGGGCTGGCGGCGTCGCCGTTCCTGGTGGTGCCGGGCGTGGCCGGGGCGGTGCTGACGCTGGTGGTGATGCGCTCGCTGGCGGGGCCGGGGGAGCGGGGGCGCGCGGCCGGGCCGGCGCGGGGGTGTGACGACTGGCCGTCGTTCGCCCGGCTGACGCTGGTGATCGTGTTCCGGTCGGTGGTGTACGTGGGGCTGAGCGCGTTCGTGGCCCTGTACCTGGGGGGCGGGGCGGCGGGCGCGGTGGCGCTGTTCGTGCTGTTCGCGGGCGGCGCGGTGGGCACGGTGCTGGGCGGCAGGCTGGCGGCGCGGATGGGGCGGGTGCGGGCGATGCGGCTCGCGTACGCGCTGAGCGTCCCGGCGGTGGCGGGCGTGGTGCTGGCGCCCGGACCGGCCGCGTACGTGTTCGTGGCGGCGGCGTCGATCACCCTGTACGCGCCCTTCTCCCTGCACGTGACGCTGGGCCAGGACTTCCTGCCGCGCCGCGTGGGCACGGCGAGCGGGGTGACGCTGGGGCTGGCGGTGAGCGTCGGCGGGCTGGCGAGCCCGCTGGTGGGGGCGGTGGCGGAGGCGACGTCGCTGCGGCTGGCGCTGGGCTGCCTGATCGCGTTCCCGGTGCTGGCGTGGCTGCTGTCGCTCACGCTGGCCGAGCCGGTCCGGGCCGACGCCCCTGCCGGCGCCCCTGCCGCCGATCAGCGCTGACCGGTCAGCGCTGACCGGTCAGCCTGTCGCGGACGCGCCCGGGCTCTCGCCGCCGGGCGCGCGGACCTCACGGGGCTCGCGGTCGGGGCGCAGACCGCGCCAGGACGGGTGGCGCAGCCGGTTGTCGCCGGTCATCTCGGCGTACTGCACCTCGCCGACCAGGACGGGGCTGACCCAGTGCGCGTCGCGGGCGTGCTCGCGCGGGACGGGCTCGTCGAAGGGCGGGTCGGGCCGTTCCAGCGGGGCGAGCCTGCGGTGCAGGTCGCGGAGCATGGCCTGGGTGAAGCCGGTGCCGACGTGCCCGACGAACAGCAGCCTGCCGCCGTCGTCGTAGGAGCCGAGCAGCAGCGACCCGATCGTCCCGGCCCGGCGCCCGGCGCCCGGCTTCCAGCCGCCGACGACGACCTCGACGGCGCTGACGTTCTTGACCTTGGTCCACTCGGCGGTGCGCCGGCCGGGCCGGTAGGGGGAGGTGAGCCGTTTGCACACGACGCCTTCGAGGCCGAGGCGGCGGGAGGAGGCGAAGGCGTCCTCGGCGTGGTCATGGAACCAGACCGGGACCTGCCAGCGGAAGCCGGGCGTGAGCGTGCTCTCCAGCAGGTCGCGCCGGGCGGTGTAGGGGAGGGCGATGGCGGGGTCGTCGCCGAGGTGCAGGATGTCGAAGGCCAGGAACGTGACGGGGACGGTGCGGGCGAGCTCGGCGACGCTCAGCGGGTTGCGCTGGTGCATGCGCGGCTGCAGGGCGCCGAAGCTGGGCCTGCCCGCCTCGTCGAAGGCGACGATCTCGCCGTCGACCACGGCGGGCCGGCCGCCGGTGGCCCCGGCCATGAGCTGGAGCTCGGGGTAGGCGGCGGTGATGTCCTTGGCGTTGCGCGACATGAGGCGGACGGCGCCGCCGTCGACGTAGGCGAGGGCGCGGACGCCGTCCCACTTCATCTCGACGGCCCAGTCGTCCTCGTCGGTGGTGGGCAGGGAACCGAGCTGGGCGAGCATCGGCGCGTAGGTGGGCAGCGGCGCCATGCACCCAGGCATACCCCGGCGCGCGCGCCGCCAGTGATCGCCGGGGGTTTACAGATGGTCAAGCCACGGGGTCGGGCTTCTCCTCGACGAGCTGGGCCAGGTCGACGCCGTGCCGGCCGAGCTCGTCGACGGACGAGCAGTAGCCCTGGAGGTAGGCGCGCCCGCCGACCTGGTGAGAGACCCGGAGCACCGGCCGGTCGCCGAGCACGATGGCCTCGACGACGACGCCGTCGGGCCCACGCCAGATTCCCATGCGGGCAAGCGTACGGGAGGGAACATAAAGGACAAGTAATGTCAAAGTACGTTTCAAGTGTCCCGGGCCAGGGAAAAACCCTGGCCAAACCGTGGACGTGTTTGCCCGCGACCCCGCCGGGCAGCACCCGGCCCAAGCTTCACCCCAGCCGTGGATCCACCGCCCACGGCGCCCCGCACTGGCGCTCGGCCCGGGCCAGGGCGGAAACGGTCGTGAGGTCGCGTGCCCCCGTCGCGACCTCACGACCGGGCCACCCGCGTCACCCCTGCGCCACCCCCGTGCCGCCACTGTCCCGTCCCCGTCGCGCCACGCGACTGTCCGTAGTGTGGACAGATCCGGATCCGGGGATCGGACTCCGTAGACTGTCAGGGTGATTTCCCGTATCGACATGCGCGGTTCCCTGCCGGCGAACCTGCGCGACGTGCTGCCCCGCGCCGAGCTCGACGTCGAGGCCGCCCTGGAGAAGGTGCGGCCCATCTGCGAGGACGTGCGCCATCGCGGGGCGGCAGCCGTACGGGAGCTGACCGCCAGGTTCGACGGAGTCGAGATCGCCACCACCCGCGTCCCCGCCGAGGCCATCGCCCGCGCGCTGGACGAGCTGGACCCCGCGGTCCGGGCGGCGCTGGAGGAGTCGATCAGGCGGGCCAGGCTCGTCCACCGCGACCAGCGGCGCAGCGACGTCACCACCGAGGTCGTGCCCGGCGGCACCGTCACCGAGCGGTGGGTGCCCGTCGACCGGGTCGGCCTCTACGTCCCCGGCGGACGCGCCGTCTACCCGTCGAGCGTGGTCATGAACGTCGTGCCCGCGCAGGAGGCCGGGGTGGCCTCGCTGGCCGTCACCAGCCCCGCCCAGAAGGAGCACGGCGGCCTGCCGCACCCGACGATCCTGGCCGCGTGCGCGCTGCTCGGCGTCGACGAGGTCTACTCGGCGGGCGGCGCCCAGGCCGTGGCCATGTTCGCCTACGGCACCGAGGAGTGCGAGCCCGCCACCATGGTCACCGGGCCCGGCAACATCTGGGTCGCCGCGGCCAAGCGGCTGCTCAAGGGCCGCATCGGCATCGACTCCGAGGCCGGCCCCACCGAGATCGCGATCCTGGCCGACGAGACGGCCGACCCCGTCCACGTGGCGGCCGACCTGATCAGCCAGGCCGAGCACGACGTGATCGCCGCCGCCGTCCTGGTCACCACCAGCCCCGAGCTCGCCGACGCGGTCGAGAAGGAGCTGCCCGGCCAGGTGGCGGCCACCCGCCACTCCGAGCGCATCACCGAGGCGCTGGCCGGCCGCCAGTCGGGCATCGTGCTCGTCGACAGCCTCGACGACGGGCTCAAGGTCGTCGACGCCTACGCCGCCGAGCACCTGGAGATCCACACCGCCGACGCCGCCGCGGTGGCCGCCCGGGTGCGCAACGCCGGCGCGATCTTCGTCGGCCCCTGGTCGCCGGTCTCGCTCGGCGACTACCTCGCCGGGTCCAACCACGTGCTGCCCACCGGCGGCTGCGCCTGCCACTCCAGCGGCCTGTCGGTGCAGTCGTTCCTGCGCGGCATCCACGTCGTCGACTACACCCGCGAGGCGCTGGCCGGCGCGGCCGCGCACGTGTCGGTGCTGGCCGACGCCGAGGACCTGCCCGCGCACGGCGCCGCCGTGCGCGCCCGCTTCGACGGGCAGGTGCCGTCGTGAACCTCTCCGACCTGCCCATCCGCGACGACCTGCGCGGCAAGTCGCCCTACGGCGCGCCGCAGATCGACGTCCCGGTCCGGCTCAACACCAACGAGAACCCCTACCCGCCCTCTCCCGAGCTGGTCGCCGACCTGGCCGAGGAGGTCGGGCGGGTGGCGGGCGGCCTCAACCGCTACCCCGACCGCGACGCCGTCGAGCTGCGCGCCGGGCTGGCCGCCTACCTGGGCCACGGCCTGACCACCGAGCAGGTGTGGGCGGCCAACGGCTCCAACGAGATCATCCAGCAGATCCTCCAGGCGTTCGGCGGCCACGGCCGCACCGCGCTCGGCTTCGAGCCGTCCTACTCGATGCACCCGATCATCACGACCGGCACCAACACCGAGTGGATCAGGGCGGCGCGCGAGGACGACTTCTCGCTCGACCCCGGCAAGGCCGTCGCGGCGATCGGCGAGCACCGGCCCGACGTCGTCTTCCTGGCCTCGCCCAACAACCCGACCGGCACCGCGCAGCCGCTGGCGGCGATCGAGGCGATCCTGGAGGCCGCCCCCGGCATGGTGGTGGTCGACGAGGCCTACGCCGAGTTCGCCCGCGAGGGCACGCCGTCGGCGCTCACCCTGCTGCCGCGTCACCCCCGGCTGATCGTCACCCGGACGATGTCCAAGGCGTTCGCCATGGCGGGCACCCGGCTGGGCTACCTGGCCGCCCACCCGGCCGTGGTGGAGGCGCTGCTGCTGGTGCGGCTGCCGTACCATCTGTCGGCGCTCACGCAGACGGCGGCGCGGGTGGCGCTGCGGCACCGGGCCGAGCTGCTCGGCACCGTCGACGCGCTGCGCCGCGAGCGTGACGACACGGTGGCGTGGCTGCGGTCCAAGGGGCTGGCGGTCGCCGACTCCGACGCCAACTTCGTGCTGTTCGGGCGCTTCCCCGACCGGCGCGCGGTGTGGGAGGGGCTGCTGGCCCGGGGCGTGCTCATCCGTGAGGTGGGCCCGCCACAATGGCTTCGGGTGTCGATCGGCACCGGCGAGGAGATGGCGGCCTTCCGCGCCGCCCTGGAGGGAGTCCTGTGAGTCGCGTAGGCCGCGTCGAGCGTACGACGAAGGAGACGTCGGTCCTGGTCGAGGTGGGTCTCGACGGCACCGGCACGGTGGACGTGTCGACCGGGGTCGGCTTCTACGACCACATGCTGGCCCAGCTGGGCAAGCACGGGCTGTTCGACCTGACGGTCAAGACCGAGGGCGACCTGCACATCGACTCCCACCACACGATCGAGGACACCGCGCTGGCCCTGGGGGCGGCGTTCCGCGAGGCGCTGGGCGACAAGTCGGGCATCAGGCGGTTCGGCAATGCGTCGTGCCCGCTCGACGAGTCGCTCGCCGAGGTCACCGTCGACCTGTCCGGCCGCCCCTACCTGGTGCACTCCGAGCCCGAGGGCATGGCGCCGATGATCGGGCCCGACTACGACACGACGATGACCCGCCACATCCTGGAGTCGTTCGTCGCCCAGGCGGCGATCTGCCTGCACGTGCGCGTCCCCTACGGGCGCAACGCGCACCACATCGTCGAGGCCCAGTTCAAGGCGCTGGCCAGGGCACTGCGGGCCGCCTCCGAGCGCGACCCGCGCGCCACCGGCGTGCCCAGCACCAAGGGCGTGCTGTGACCGGCAACGTGATCGCCGTCGTCATGGTGTTCCTCGGCATGTTCCTGGTCGGCGGCGTGGTCTCGCTGTACAAGCAGGGGCTCAAGATCGGCGCCGCGATCTGCGGCGTCGGCGCCGCCATGGCGATCACCGCGGGGGTGATGTGGTGGTGAGCCGCGTCGTCGTGCTCGACTACGGGTCGGGCAACCTGCGCTCGGCTGAGCGCGCGCTGGCCAGGGTCGGCGCCGACGTCACGGTCACCGCCGACTTCGACGCCGCGCTGGAGGCCGACGGCCTCGTCGTGCCCGGCGTCGGCGCGTTCGCCGCCTGCATGGCCGGGCTCAAGGGCGTGCGCGGCGAGCAGATCATCGGCAGGCGGCTGGCCGGCGGCCGGCCCGTGCTCGGCATCTGCGTCGGCATGCAGATCCTGTTCGCCCGCGGCGTCGAGCACGGCGTGGAGACCGAGGGCTGCGGCGAGTGGCCCGGCGCGGTCGAGCGCCTGGAGGCGCCGGTGCTGCCCCACATGGGCTGGAACACCGTCAAGGCCCCCCAGGGCAGCGTGCTGTTCGCCGGCCTCGACGCCGCCACCCGCTTCTACTTCGTGCACTCCTACGGCGTGCGCGAGTGGGAGCTGCGACCCGGCGACGGGTTCGCCGAGCCGGTGGTGACCTGGGCCGAGCACGGCGTGCCGTTCGTCGCCGCCGTCGAGAACGGCCCGCTCATGGCCACCCAGTTCCACCCGGAGAAGTCCGGCGACGCCGGGGCCGCGCTGCTGGCCAACTGGCTCGGCACCCTTGAGTAAGGAGCGGGCGCGCCGCCGCGCCGAGCGTGAGGCCGAACGGGCCCGGGCCATGCGGATCAACGAGGAGCGCCAGGCCCGCCGGGCGCGCCGCCGCGCCCGCCTGACCCGGCTCGTCCCACGCCCGGTGCGGGTGGCCCGCCAGGGCGGCCTGCTCGCCCGCCGCCACCGCGCGCAGAACGCGGTCGTCGCGCTCGCTTTCCTGCTCGTCCAGGCGCTCGCCTGGCTGCTGTGGGGCTCGCCGTTGCTGAGCTTCGGCGTCCTCGTCTTCTCACTGCTGCTCTTTCCCGTGCTCGTGACCCTCGCTTTCGACCGGAGGACCTGATGTCGCTCGTTTTGCTCCCCGCCGTGGACGTGGCCGACGGCCAGGCCGTACGCCTCGTCCAGGGTGAGGCCGGCACCGAGACCGGCTACGGCGAGCCGCTGGCCGCCGCGCTGGCCTGGCAGGAGGCGGGCGCCGAGTGGATCCATCTGGTCGACCTCGACGCCGCGTTCGGCCGGGGCTCCAACCGTGAGCTGATCACCGACCTGATCGGCCGGCTGGACGTGAACGTGGAGCTGTCCGGCGGCATCCGCGACGACGCCTCGCTCGCCGCGGCGCTGGCGACCGGCTGCCGCCGCGTCAACATCGGCACGGCCGCGCTGGAGAACCCCGAGTGGTGCCGCCGGATCATCGCCGAGCACGGCGACAAGATCGCGGTCGGCCTGGACGTGCGCGGCACCACGCTCGCCGCCCGGGGCTGGACCGAGGACGCCGGCGACCTGTGGGAGGTGCTGGAGCGGCTGGAGGCCGACGGCTGCCAGCGCTACGTGGTCACCGACGTCACCAAGGACGGCACCCTGCGCGGCCCCAACCTCGACCTGCTGCGGGAGGTGTGCTCGCGCACCGACAAACCCGTCGTGGCCAGCGGCGGAGTCTCGTCTCTCGACGATCTGGTGGCACTGTCTTCTCTCGTTCCCGTCGGCGTGGAAGGTGCCATCGTGGGCAGGGCCCTGTACGCCCGGGCGTTCACGCTGGAAAGCGCGCTGGCCGCGGTGGGCGAGTAGTGACGCCGGGAGGGGGCGTGATGGGCACCATGAGCATGGAAAGCACCGGCATGCGGGTGTTCTCCGGAGGCGTCTGGGAGGAGAAGTACGGTTACGCGCGCGCGGTGGTCGTGGGCAACCGGGTCATCGTCTCGGGCTGCACCTCCACCGTCGACGGCGAGGTCCGTCACGTCGGCGACGCCTACCGGCAGAGCCGCACCGCGATCCAGATCGCGCTGGAGGCCGTGGAGATGGGCGGGCTGTCCCGCCAGGACGTCGTCATGGTCCGCTACTACGTGGTCGAGCACCGTCACTTCGACCTGGCCGGCCAGGCCATCGCGGAGTCGTTCGGCGACGTGCGGCCCGCCTGCACCGGGGTGCGGGTGGCCGGGCTGGTGGACCCGCGGATGCTTGTCGAGATCGAGATAGAGGCACACCGAGCATGACCGTAGCCGTGAGGGTGATCCCCTGCCTGGACGTCGACGCCGGCAGGGTCGTCAAGGGCGTCAACTTCGCCAACCTGCGTGACGCGGGCGACCCGGTCGAGCTGGCCAGGCGCTATGACGAGGAGGGCGCCGACGAGCTCACCTTCCTCGACATCACCGCCTCGTCGGGCGAGCGCGAGACCATGCTCGACGTGGTGCGCCGCACCGCCGAGCAGGTGTTCATCCCGCTGACCGTCGGCGGCGGGGTGCGTTCGGTCGACGACGTCAACCGGCTGCTGCGGGCCGGGGCCGACAAGGTGTCGCTCAACACCGCCGCGATCGCCAGGCCGGAGCTGCTGACCGAGGCGTCGCGGCGCTTCGGCGCGCAGTGCGTGGTGCTGTCGGTCGACGCGCGGCGGGCGCCGGGCACGGCGAGCGGCTTCGAGGTGACCACCCACGGTGGCCGGCGCGGCACCGGCATCGACGCGGTGGAGTGGGCCGCCCGGGGCGAGGAGCTGGGCGTGGGCGAGATCCTGCTCAACTCCATGGACGGCGACGGCACGCTCGACGGCTACGACCTGGAGATGCTGCGCGCGGTGCGGGCCGCCGTGCGGGTGCCGGTGATCGCCAGCGGTGGCGCGGGGCGGCTGGAGGACTTCCCGCCGGCCGTCGCCGCGGGCGCCGACGCGGTGCTGGCGGCCAGCGTCTTCCACTTCGGCACGCTGAAGATCGGCGAGGTGAAGGAGACGCTGCGGACGGCGGGCCACCCGGTCCGCTAGAAGACCCGCATGTGCTGGAACAGCTCGTAGGAGGCGTCGCGGGCGGCGAACGCCGCCGCCTCGGACCGTTTGACGGCCAGGTAGGCGGAGGCGCGCAGCGGCCCGAGCGCCTCCATGAGCACCGGGTCGGCCTCCAGCGCGTCGAGGGCCTCGGTCAGCGACGACGGCAGCCGCGGGTAGCGGCCGGGCCGGGTGTCGGGGTCGACGTCCACGGCCTCGCCCGGGTCGAGCCTGCGGCGGACGCCGTCGAGCCCGGCGTGGATGACCGCGCCGAGGGCCAGGTAGGGGTTGGCCGAGGAGTCGGAGGGCTTCAGCTCCAGGTTGGGCTCGCCGCTCTCGCCGAGCGGGGAGCAGATCCGTACGGCGGCCTCGCGGTTGTCGGGGCCGTGCACGGCGTAGGCGCCGGCCCACATGCGCGGCGCCAGGCGGCGGAAGCTGTTGACGCTGCCGCAGGTGAGCGCGGTCAGCGCGGGCAGGTGGGCGAGCAGCCCGCCGACGAACCAGTCACGCACAGCTCCCTCGCCGCCACTGTCACCGTCGAAGAGGTTACGGGATTCGCGCCACAGGGACAGGTGCAGGTGCGCGCCGTTGCCCGCCTGGTCGGCCAGCGGCTTGGGGGCCAGCGACGCCCACATGGACATGCGCAGCGCCACGCCGCGCACGGTCTCGCGGTAGAGGACGTGGTTGTCGGCGGCCCGCAGCGCGGGCGCGTGCCGCACGGTCAGCTCCTGCTGGCCGGGGCCGAGCTCCGGATGGTAGTGCTCGACCCGCAGCCCCTGCGTCTCCAGGGCGCGGACCAGCTTGATCGTGTAGTCGTGGGCGGTGTCGAAGCCGTGACCGGCGTAGCACAGCGAGTCGTCGAGCGGCACCAGCCGGTCGGGCCCGCCGGACGGGTCGGGCAGCCGCCGCCCCAGCGTGAACTCCGGCTCGAACGCGGCCAGCAGCGTGTAGCCCTCGCCGGCGAGCAGCGCGATCGCGTCCTTGAGGAAGGTGCGCGGGCAGGCCGCCCAGGGCGAGCCGTCGGGAAGGCGCAGATCCGACAGCATGGCCGCGGCCCCCGGCGCGTGGGGGAGCGGGACGTACGTCGAGGGGTCGGGGACGATGCGGACCTCGCCCACCGGACCCAGGTGCTCGACCTCCTGCAACTGGTCGAGCATGTTCATCGCCATCATGGCCACCGTGTGCCCGATGCCCGTGTTGAGCCGTTCCGCGAGGCGCGACCGCGAGGCGGCCATGCCCCGGATGACGCCGCCGTGGTCGGCGTACAGGAACCGGATCAGCTCGACGCCCTCGAGCTCGGTGCGCTCGAGGATCCGCCTGACCGCGGGGTCAGGCTGGACGGGCTTGGCAACGGCTGGGCGATCTCTCATCCTGTCTGCGTAACACGACTTGGCAGCGCGGGGAAGCCAATTGACGCAGACAGGACCGCGCTTCAGGTCAAAACACTGCTGAAGAAGACAGCCAGTTGATTGGCTCCTTGGACGATCCCATCGAACACACCGTTGACCGCGGCGGCGGCTTCGGCCGGCCGGGTGAACAGGTAGAAGATCACGAACGCGACGGCCACGTACGTGATCACCTTCTTGACCTGCATGGGGGGCCTCCTGCAGTCCATTCCCAGCCGTATATACCCGGATCTGGGCGGTCACTAGGCATCTTCTGTGAAGATGTTCATGATCCTAACCGGGGGGCTTGTTTCCTGTGTCATCGTACGGCCTGCGGGCGTGGCGGGGGCGCCATACGGGCCGGTGGTTCGGTGATGTGACGGGAGCGACAGACCCTGGATGGATAGCGACACTCTCCAATGGCTAGACTTTCCGCAATCCGCGAGAAGGGAGCCGCGAGCGTGCGCATGGCCGGTCTGAGCGCCGCCACCGGAGTGCCGGTGCCGACGATCAAGTACTACCTGAGGGAGGGACTGCTGCCGCCCGGCCGGCCGCTGGCCCGCAACCAGGCCGAGTACGGGCCCGCGCACGTGCGGCGGCTGAAGCTGGTCCGGGCGCTGGCCGACTACGGCGGGCTGAGCATCGCCGCGATCGCCGGGCTGGTGCGCCACCTGGACGATCCCGGCGTGAGCGCGGGCGAGCTGCTGGCCGAGGCGCAGCCCGCCGTGGCCGCGCCCCAGGAGCCAGGCCCCGCCTCCGGCTCCGGCGCCGCGGCGGAGCGGGCGCGGGACCAGGTGGCCGCCCTGCTGGCCAGGAGGGGCTGGGAGGGCTTGGCGGATCATCCGTCGGCGGCCACGCTCACCGGCGTCCTGGCGAGCCTCCTGGAGCTGGGGCTCGACGACGTGCTCGAGGGGCTGGACGACTACGCCGGAGCTGCCGAGGCGGCGGCCTCGGCCGACGTGCGCATCCTGGGGGACGTGACCGACCGGGAGCGGGCGGTCGAGGTCGTGGCGCTCGGCACCCTGCTCGGCGACACGCTCATCGCCGCCCTGCGCAGGCTCGCCCAGGCCCGCCTGGCGGAGGACACGTACCAGAGCTAGACGTAGCTAGACGTACGGGAGCTAGACGCCCAGGCGGGCGCTGCGCAGCCGCTCGACGGCGCCAGGGTCGCCGGTCAGGTCGACCCTGGCGTGCGCCTGGCGGCCGAAGCAGAACAGCAGCAGCTCGCCCGCGTCGCCCGTCACCTCGACCTTGGGGCCCTCGCCCGCGCCGCCGAGCAGCACCGAGCGCGCCCCGCCGGAGCCGCGCCGGTGCAGCACCACGCCCACGGGGGCGCGGCGCAGCATCAGCTTGGCCATGGCCGACAGCCGCTTCCAGATGTGGTCGTCGAAGTCCGCGGGCAGCTCGCGCGGCTCCCAGGAGGGCTGGGCGCGGCGCACGTCCTCGTGGTGGACGAAGTACTCCAGCGTGTTGACGGCCGAGTCGAGGAAGGGCGCCAGCCCGTAGACGCCGCCGGGCTTCCGGACGAGGGCGACCAGCTCGGGGAAGGGGTGGCGGTCCTTCAGCGACTGCTGCACCGAGGCCGTGCGGCCCGACAGCGCCCGGATCGCGATGCCGGGCAGCGCGTCGAGCCTGCGCTCGCGCAACACCAGGTGGGCGGCCAGATCGTAGGAGTCCCATCCCGCGCAGAGCGTCGGGGCGCCGGGGCCGAGCCGGTCGAACAGATCGCAGAGCGCCGCGCGTTCGTCACGAGCATGAGTCACATGCCAACCTTACGCCAGGGGAATAACGGGATGATCAGACGTGATACTGACTTACGTAGTTATAGCGGGCAGTGAAGGGAAGCTTCAGGAGTGGCGAACAAGGTCACCTCGGCCGTCATGCGTCAAGGGCTGCGTGTCCTTGGGGTGGCCATTCGTACGGAGAAGGCGATGTTCGCCGCCGCGGTCGTGGCGAGCGCGCTCTACGGCGGCATGACCGTCGCCTCGGCATGGGCACTCGGGTGGGCCACGGAGCACGTCGTGATGCCCGCGTTCACCGCCGGCGAGACCGCGGCGGGCGCGATGTGGACCGGCGTGCTGCTCATCCTCGGCACCGCCCTGCTCAAGTCCATCGGCGTGGCCGGGCGGCGCATCCTGGCCGGTGTCATCCAGTACCGGATGCAGGCCCGCTCCCGCCGCGACGTCACCAAGCAGTATCTGCGGCTGCCGCTCGCCTGGCACCACCGCCACCCCACCGGCCAGCTGCTGTCCAACGCCAGCGCCGACGCCGAGGCCGCCTGGGCGCCGCTCGCGCCGCTGCCGATGGCCGTCGGCGTCGTCGTCATGCTGCTCACCGCGGCCGTCGGCATGCTGCTCACCGACCTCATGCTCGCCCTGGTCGGCTTCCTCATCTTCCCGGCCATCGCCGTGCTCAACCTCGTCTACCAGCGCAGGCTCAGCCCGCTCGCCACCCGGGCCCAGCAGTTGCGCGCCGAGGTCAGCGAGATCGCGCACGAGAGCTTCGACGGCGCCCTCGTCGTCAAGACGCTCGGCCGCGAGGACCTGGAGACCGACCGCTTCCGCCGCCGCGCCCACGAGCTGCGCGACGCCAACATCGCCGTCGGCAAGGTGCGCGGCCTGTTCGACCCGCTGCTGGAGGCGCTGCCCACGCTCGGCGTGCTCGCCGTCCTGGCCGTCGGCGCGCTGCGGCTGTCCACCGGCTCCATCGAGGCCGGCCAGCTCGTCCAGGTCGCCTACCTGTTCACGCTGCTGTCGTTCCCGATCCGGGCGCTCGGCTGGGTGCTGGCCGAGCTGCCGCGCAGCGTCGTCGGCTGGACCCGCGTCCAGGCCGTGCTCGACGCCGAGGGCTCGATGGACTACGGCCAGGCCGCCGCCGACCGCGACGAGCCCGCCGCCCTGGCCGTCTCCGGTGTCTCCTACTCCTACGGCGACGCCGAGGTGCTGCACGACGTCACCTTCGACGTGCCCGCCGGGCGCACCGTCGCGCTCGTCGGCCCCACAGGCTCCGGCAAGTCCACGCTCGTCCAGCTGCTCGTCCGCCTCGTCGACCCCGACTCGGGCCGCGTCGCGCTCGACGGCGTCGACCTGCGCGACCTCGCGTACGGCAAGCTCGCCGAGTCGGTCGCGCTGGTGCCGCAGCAGACGTTCCTGTTCGACGACTCCGTACGCGGCAACGTCGCGCTCGACCTGCCCCTCGACGACGACGAGGTGTGGGGCGCGCTGCGCGTCGCCCAGGCCGACGGCTTCGTCACCCGCCTCGGCGACGGGCTCGACACCCGCGTCGGCGAGCGCGGCGCCTCCCTGTCCGGCGGCCAGCGCCAGCGCCTCGCGCTGGCCCGCGCCGTCGTCCGACGCCCCCGCCTGCTCATCCTCGACGACGCCACCTCCAGCGTGGACCCGCAGGTCGAGGCCAAGATCCTGTACGGGCTCCGGGACCGGGCACAGGCCTCGACCGTCGTGGTCGTCGCCTACCGGATGGCCACCATCGCCCTCGCCGACGAGGTCGTCTTCCTGGAGCACGGCCGCGTCGCCGACCGCGGGACCCACGACGAACTGATCAAGCGGTGCGAGGGCTACCGCAACCTGGTGACGGCCTACGAGCGCGAGGAGGCCGAACGGGCCGCCCTCGACCTCGACGGCAGCACTCAACTCGGCACCGACGCCGAAGAGGAAGGGGTCAGCGCGTGACCGCCGAGACCGCCGAGAACGTGCGCCAGGGCATCGGCGCGAACGCCGACAGCTCCGCCTGGGCGACCATCCGCCGGGGGCTCTCGCTCACCCCCGAGTTCCGCCAGGGGCTGGCGGTCACGCTCGCCCTCGCCGTCGTCGCCACCATCGGCAAGATCATCGTGCCGATCGCCGTCCAGCAGACGATCGACACCGGGCTCAAGGACGGCGTCCCCGACCTGCCCTACATCTACCGGACCGTCGCCCTGTGCGCCGCCGCCGTGCTGCTGACCGCGCTGGCCGCGTACATCATGAACGTCCGCCTCTACAAGGCCACCGAGGCGTCGCTGGCGACGCTGCGGGTGCGCGGCTTCCGCCACGTCCACGACCTGTCGGTGCTCACCCAGAACACGGAGCGGCGCGGCGCGCTCGTCTCCCGCGTCACCAACGACATCGACCAGATCAGCACGTTCATGCAGTGGGGCGGGCTGATGATCATCGTCGCGCTCGGCCAGCTCCTGGTCGCCAGCGTGCTCATGCTCGTCTACTCCTGGCAGCTCACCCTGCTCGTGTGGCTGTGCTTCGTCCCGCTGATGATCGCGCTGCCGCGCTTCCAGCGCTGGCTGTCGCGCGCGTACACCACCGTCCGCGAGCGCACCGGCGACATGCTCGCCGCCGTCAGCGAGTCCGTCGTCGGCGCGGCCGTCATCCGGGCGTACGCCACCGAGCGGCGCACCGCCGAGCGCATCGACAAGGCCGTGAACGCCAACCGCGCCGCCCAGGTCAAGGCGCAGACCATCGTCGGGTTCGTCTTCCCGCTGACCGAGATCGTCGCCGCCCTGGCCATCGCCGGCATCGTGCTCCTAGGCGTCCGGCTCGGCCTGTCCGGCGACATCACGCAGGGGCGGCTGATCGCGTTCCTGTTCCTCATCACGCTGTTCGTCTCACCCATGCAGACCGCCACCGAGGTGCTCAACGAGGCGCAGAACGCCGTCGCCGGCTGGCGGCGCATCCTCGGCGTCATCGACACCCCCGCCGACGTCGCCGACCCCGGCGAGAACGGCGTCGAGCTGCCGCGCGGCCCCATCTCCGTCGCCTTCGAGGACGTCCACTTCGCCTACCCCGGCGGCCCGCCCGTGCTGCGCGAGCTGTCGGTGGAGATCCCGCCGCGCTCGCGCGTCGCCGTCGTCGGCGAGACCGGCTCCGGCAAGACCACGTTCGCCAAGCTCCTCACCCGGCTCATGGACCCCGTCGGCGGGCGCGTCACCGTCGACGGCCACGACCTGCGCGACATCCGCTTCTCCTCGCTGCGCGAGCGGATCGTGATGGTCCCGCAGGACGGGTTCCTGTTCGACGGCACGCTGGAGGACAACATCCGGTACGGCAAGCCGGACGCCACCCGTGAGGAGATCCTGCTCGCGCTGACGGAGCTGGGCCTGGCCGACTGGCTCGACGGCCTGCCCGCCGGCCTCGACACGCCCGTCGGGCAGCGCGGCGAGTCGCTGTCGGCGGGGGAGCGGCAGCTCGTCGCGCTGGCCCGCGCCTACCTGGCCGACCCCGACCTGCTGCTGCTCGACGAGGCCACCTCCGCCGTCGACCCCGCCACCGAGGTGCGGCTGGCCCGCGCCCTCGAAGGCGTCACGCGCGGGCGCACCGCCGTGTCGATCGCGCACCGCCTGTCGACGGCCGAGAACGCCGACGAGGTGTTCGTGTTCGACGGCGGCCGGCTCGTCCAGCGCGGCCCACACGCCGAGCTCGTGACCGAACCCGGCGTCTACGCCGACCTGCACGCCTCCTGGGTGTCGGCCGCCCGCTCGTGACCCGCGGGCTCACCCCCGCGTGACGCTGAAGGTCACTGTCGTGCCGACCGGCCCCGACACGATCGTCACGTGCTCGCACAGCAGCCGCACCAGCCACAGCCCCCTGCCGCCCGCCTCGAACCCCGACGGCGGCGGCAGGGCGCTGCTCCAGCCGCCCATGCCCGGCCCCTCGTCGGCCACCTCGCACCACAGCCGCCCGTGCTGCCACCACACGCGCACCGTCCCGCCGCCCCCGCCGTGCAGCACCGCGTTCGTGATCACCTCGTTGACCGCCACCACGAAGTCCTCCAGGCGGCGCCCGCCCAGCCCCTCACCCGCCACCCGCTCGGCCAGCGTGCGGCGCAGCGCTGTGATGCGCCCCCGGGCGAACGAGGCGCACAGCACCTGTCTACACATCGCCGACCCGGCGGACAGTGACGACCTCGTCCCCCTTGATGAGCTGCAGCAGCCTGGCCAGCCGCGCCCCGCACACCACCACCGTCCGCCCCGGCGGCCTGCGCACCGCCATCGCCACCAGAAGCCGCGCCGAGCCCGCGTCGGCGAACGCCAGCCCCGCCGCGTCGATCACCACCTCACCCGGCTCCTCCCGCAACGGCTCCAGCACCGACGCGAACGCCTGCCGGTTCGTCAGATCGACGTCGCCCCACAGCCGCAGCGCCGCCGCCCCGCCCGGCGCCGCATAACGCAGCGCCGCCTGCCCCGGCGTGATCGGATGGGCCGAAGCCGCCCGCTCCACCGCCTCCCGCGTGAACACCCGCCGGTCGTACTGGCACACCAGAGCCATCCGATGCCGCCCGAACAGCGCGTTGGCCGCCGACTCCAGCGCCACCTGCCCCGGCGGGTCGCAGGCCCCCCACGACGCGTCCACCAGCGCGTAGAGCCCCCGGCAGCCCTGCTTGCCCGCCAGCTCCACCGCCGCCGCCAGCCCGCCCAGCGCCTTGCCCGGATCGAGCCGCCCGTCGGTGAAGTGCGTGCCCGCCCCGTCCAGGATCTCGATCCGCCCCGACGACTCCGCCGCCGCGAACCCCGGCACCAGCGGCCCCAGCCACTCCCGCGTCAGCCCCGGCGAGTCGGCATGCGTGATCAGCAGCACCTTCGCCCGGCGGCGCAGCCCGTTGAGCGTGAACAGCCGGGCCGCCGCCCGCCGCTCGCCCTCACCACGCAACGGCAGGCACACATGATCGCCCAGCTCGGGATCGAGAACGGAGCCCGGTGACACGATGGCGCACCCCCTACCGTAGGTCGCCCTGAAACTACTCTCCGGAGCGTCATCACGTACCGCGTTCTGTGTAAAACACACGGTGACGGCGCGCGGTAAGGTGTACCTTCATCGCGGGCCGCCTTACGGCGGGGCGTGAGGAGCATGGCGTTGGACATTCTGCAGATGACCCGTCGGCGGCACGGCGAG
Source organism: Nonomuraea sp. ATR24 (assembly GCF_041950485.1). NCBI lineage: Bacteria > Bacillati > Actinomycetota > Actinomycetes > Streptosporangiales > Streptosporangiaceae > Nonomuraea > Nonomuraea sp. ATR24. The sequence continues at coordinate 92,379 of NZ_JBGNUU010000002.1, read as the reverse complement.
ATGGTGGTCGTCAGCCTCGCCGGAGAGGTCGACGCCGACAACGTGACCGAGGTGCGCGAATGCCTCGACCAGGCCGTCCGGACCCACGGGCCGCGCCTCGTCGTCGACCTCAGCAAGCTCACCTTCATCGACACCACCGGGCTCGGCGTCCTCGTGCGCCAGCTCGCCAGCCTGCGCGACCGCGACGGCACCATGGCGCTCGTCGCCCCCGACGGCCAGGTGCTGCGCCGGCTGCGCCGCACCAACCTGGCGCCGCTGTTCCCCATCTACGACACGCTGTCGCAGGCCCTCGCCTGACCGCCGCCGGGACCGCGGCGGACGCCTGGTTGAATGAGGGCATGTCCCTTGACCCCACCATCGCCGCGCGGCTCAAGCGCAACGGCGACGGGCTGGTGCCCGCGATCGTCCAGCAGTACGACACCGGCGAGGTGCTCATGCTCGCCTGGATGGACGACGAGGCGCTGCACCGCACCCTGACCACCGGCAGGGCCACCTACTGGTCCCGCAGCCGCGCCGCCTACTGGGTCAAGGGCGACACCTCCGGCCACGTCCAGCACGTCAAGTCCGCCGCCCTCGACTGCGACGGCGACACCGTGCTGCTCCAGGTCGACCAGGTCGGCGCCGCCTGCCACACGGGCGACCGCACCTGCTTCGACGCCGCCCCCCTGCCCGTCGCCGAGCCCCAGGCGACCTGATGGCCACCCCCGACCACCCCACCCCGGACCGCCCCTCCGCCCCCACGAGCTCGCCGTCCCCTGAGGGACCGGGCGTGCCGGCGGGGTCCCCTGCGGCGGGTGACGCCGTACGGGCCGCGTCCCCTGTGACGGGTGGCGCCGTCCGGGAGCGGTGGGTGTGGCTGGCCGTGGCGGCGGGCGGGTGCCTGCTGGTGCTGCTGGCCGCCAGCCGGCCGTGGGCCGCAGGGGTGCGGGAGGCCGGGGCGGCGGCGGAGCTCGTGGCGCCGACCGGCGGGGACCTGGGGCCGGCGTTGACGCCGCTCGCGCTGGCCGGGCTGGCCGGCGTGGTGGCCGTGCTGGCCACGAAGGGGGCGGGCCGCCGCCTGATGGGCGCGCTGCTCGCGCTGTGCGGGCTGGCCGCCGGCGCCGCGACGTGGGCGGCCACGGGCGCCGACGGGGTGGTGGACTGGCTGCGGGAGCGCAACGTGCTCGCCGGGACGGCCGGGCTGACGTGGGACGACGTGGTGGTGTGGCCGGTGCTGTGCGGGCTCGGCGCCGCGCTGGTGCTCGCCGGCGGGCTGGCCGTCGTGGTGCGTGGCGGCCGGTGGGCCGGGATGTCCGCCCGCTACGAGCGCGACCCGGGCCGCGCGCCCCGTGCTGCCGACGGCGACAGAGCTCTGTGGGATGCGCTCGACCGTGGAGACGATCCGACCGAATCGCGCTAGGTTTGCGTTCGTTTGATGGTCGGATTCGTCGCCGCGGGGCGACCACACGAGGAGTCGGACGGATGAGCTACGGGGACCAGGGCAGCGGCTACGGAGCTCAGCCGCCCGGCGGTGGTTACGGTCAGCAGCCCCCCACCGGGGGCGGATACGGCCAGCAGCCGCCGAGCGGCGGCGGTTATGGCCAGCAGCCGCCCAGCGGAGGCGGTTACGGTCAGCAGCCGCCCAGCGGGGGCGGATACGGCCAGCAGCCGCCGAGCGGGGGCGGGTACGGTCAGCAGCCCTACAGCGGCGGATACGGTCAGCAGCCGCCCAGCGGCGGCCCGTACAGCTATGGTCAGCAGCCCCCGAGCGGTGCGTACGGCTACGGCCAGCAGCCGCCGCCCGGCCCGGGCTACCCGCCGCCGTACGCGCCGCGGCCGACGAACGGGATGGCGGTCACGTCGCTGGTGCTCGGCATCGTGGGCCTGCTCTTCTGCGGCCTGACGAGCATCCCGGGCGCCATCGTCGGCCACATCGCGATGGCGCGCATCAAGCGCACCGGGGAGCAGGGTCAGGGCATGGCGGTGGCCGGCCTGATCACCTCCTACATCACGATCGTGCTGTGGCTGATCCTGTGGATCTTCTTCGGCGGGATGTGGCTGGCGTTCCTCGGGCTCGCCTCGTCCGCCTCCTACGCCAGTTGACGACCGCCTGACCTGGAATAACTTGCGGTAACGCCACGAATGCAGGCAGATTACAAGTTGTCCGCAAGGTGAACGTTGTTGCATGTCGCCGATGGTTTGTCGCTAGGCTGCCGCGCGCAAGTCGCCGCGAACATGACGACATGAGGAGTTCTAAGGATGAGTTACGGAAATCAGGGCGAAGGCGGTTACGGCGCCCAGCCCCCGGGCGGCGGCTACGGTCAGCAGCCGCCGAGCGGTGGCGGCTATGGCCAGCAGCCCCCGAGCGGCGGTGGCTATGGCCAGCAGCCGCCGAGCGGCGGCGGTTACGGTCAGCAGCCCCCGAGCGGCGGTGGCTATGGCCAGCAGCCGCCCAGCGGCGGCTACGGCGGTTACGGCCAGCAGCCCCCGAGCGGTGGCGGCTACGGCGCGGGCGGCTACGGCGCGCCGCAGACGCCGCCGGACAACCACCTGGTGGCGGCCATCCTGACCACCATCTTCTGCTGCCTCCCGCTCGGCATCGTCTCGATCGTCAAGTCGTCGCAGGTCAACCAGAAGTGGGCGGCGGGCGACTACCAGGGTGCGGTGGAGGCCTCCGAGGAGGCCAAGACGTGGTGGAAGCGCGCGCTGATCTTCGGCCTCATCGCCGAGGTGCTCATCGTGGTGGCGTACGTCCTGTTCTTCGTCGTCCTCGTTGCCAGCACCAGCAGCAGCTACTACGGATGACCATGCCTGACGCGAACATCGAGCGGCGCGGCACCGACCGGCTCAGGTCGGTGCTCGCGCCGCTCGGCGTGGCGGCCGCGGCGGGAGCCGTGTTCGGCGTCGTGGGCCTGATCGACCCCAACGAACCGGGGCACTATCCGACCTGCCCGTTCCTGTGGGCGACCGGCCTGTACTGCCCGGGGTGCGGGACGCTGCGGACGATCCACGCGCTGGCGCACCTCGACCCGGTGGCGGCGGCGGGGCTCAACCCGCTCGCGCTGGCCATGGTGCCGTTCCTGCTGTTCTGGTGGGGGCGGTGGCTGGTGCGCTCCTGGCAGGGCAGGCCGAGACGCACCACGCTGGCGCATCCCGCCTGGCTGTGGGCGTTCCTGGCGGTCGTGCTGGTCTACTGGGTGGTCCGCAACCTTCCGTTCGGGGCGTTCCTGGCGCCGTAAGGCGAGCCCTGTGACGATGTGGGCCCGCCGGGCCGATACCATCGCAAGACAAGGCAGGGAGCGGACGCGAAGCGAACTCCCGGCCTCCACCCCCACTGCCGACCGGAGGGACCCCAAGCGCGTGAGTGAGCGGACCGAAGGACCGAGTGTCCTCGACGACATCCTCGACGGGGTGCGCGCCGACCTCGCCACACGTCAGCAGGCCGTGCCGCTTGACGAGCTCAAGCAGCGGGCCGAGCGGGCCCCCGCGTCGCGTGACGCGCTCGCCGCGCTCGGCGGCGACCGCGTCTCGGTGATCGCCGAGGTGAAGCGCTCCAGCCCGTCCAAGGGCGCGCTCGCCGCCATCGCCGACCCGGCCGCGCTCGCGGCCGACTACGAGGCCGGCGGCGCGCACGTGATCAGCGTGCTCACCGAGCGGCGCAAGTTCGGCGGCAGCCTGGACGACCTGGCCGCCGTGCGGGCCCGCGTCGACATCCCCATCCTGCGCAAGGACTTCATCCTCACCTCCTACCAGCTGTGGGAGGCGCGGGCGCACGGCGCCGACCTGGCTCTGCTGATGGTCGTCTGCCTGGAGCAGCCCGCGCTGGTGTCGCTGATCGAGCGCGCCGAGTCCATCGGGCTCACGCCGCTCGTCGAGGTGCACACCGAGGAGGAGCTCGACCGCGCGGTCGCGGCCGGCGCCCGCGTCATCGGGGTCAACGCCCGCAATCTGAAGACACTCGAGGTCGACCGGGATGTCTTCGCGAAGCTGGCGCCGAAGATCCCCGATAATGTGATCAAGATCGCTGAGTCGGGAGTGCGGGGTCCGCACGACCTGCTCGCCTACGCCAGGTCGGGCGCAGACGCCGTGCTGGTGGGGGAGAGCCTGGTCACCGGCAAGGATCCGCGCAGGGCCGTGGAGGCGCTGGTGACCGCCGGCGCCCACCCCGCGACCCGCCCCGACCACGGAGCAGAGGGATAGCAGTGGCAAACGAAGGCTCCATCCTCACGGCCGCCGACCTGGCGGGCAACGGCGTCCACGGCGACGACCCGGACGTGCACGGCAAGTTCGGCATCTTCGGCGGGCGCTACGTGCCCGAGGCGCTCATCCCGGCGCTCGACGAGGTCGCCGCCGTCTACGCCAAGGCCAAGAACGACGCGCAGTTCCTGAGCGAGTTCGACCACCTGCTGCGCACGTACGCGGGACGGCCGACCACGCTGACCGACGTGCCGCGCTTCAGCGAGCAGGCCGGCGGGGCGCGGATCGTGCTCAAGCGTGAGGACCTCACCCACACCGGCGCGCACAAGATCAACAACGTGCTGGGCCAGGCGCTGCTGACCAAGCGGCTGGGCAAGAAGCGGGTGATCGCCGAGACCGGCGCCGGTCAGCACGGCGTCGCCACCGCCACCGCCGCCGCGCTGCTCGGCCTGGAGTGCGTCATCTACATGGGCGCCGTCGACTGCGAGCGCCAGGCGCTCAACGTCGCGCGGATGAAGCTGCTCGGCGCCAAGGTCGTGCCGGTGACCAACGGCTCCCAGACGCTGAAGGACGCCATCAACGAGGCGTTTCGCGACTGGGTGACCAACGTCGACACCACCCACTACCTGTTCGGCACCGTCGCCGGGCCGCACCCGTTCCCGGAGATCGTCCGCGACTTCGCCCGCATCATCGGCGTCGAGGCCCGCCGCCAGATGCTGGAGCTGACCGGCGCGCTGCCCACGGCGGTCTGCGCGGCCGTCGGCGGCGGCAGCAACGCCATCGGCATCTTCCACGCCTTCATCGGCGACCAGGACGTCCAGCTCCACGGCTACGAGGCGGCCGGCCACGGGCTGGAGAGCGGCGAGCACGCGCTCACCCTCACCGCGGGCTCGGTCGGCGTGCTGCACGGCTCGCGCACGTACGTGCTGCAGGACGACGAGGGCCAGACCATCGAGTCCCACTCGATCTCGGCGGGCCTCGACTACCCGGGCGTCGGTCCCGAGCACGCCTGGCTCAAGGACAGCGGCCGCGCCACCTACCACGGCGTCACCGACGACCAGGCGATGGCCGCCTTCTCGCTGCTGGCCCGCACCGAGGGCATCATCCCGGCCATCGAGTCCTCCCACGCGCTCGCCGGCGCGCTGGAGCTCGGCCGCGAGCTCGGCCCGGAGGCGACCATCCTGGTCAACCTCTCCGGCCGCGGCGACAAGGACATGGGCACGGCCATGAAGTACTTCAACCTCTGACGACCCGCAGCGGGGCGGGGCTCGACGACCTGAGAACGGGACCATCAATGACGACTCTCCAGACGGTGTTCGCCAAGGCGAAGGCGGACAACCGGGCCGCGCTCATCGGCTACCTGCCGGCGGGCTTCCCGACCAAGGACGGCGCCGTCGCCGCCGCCGCGGCCCTGGTCGAGGCCGGGTGCGACGTCATCGAGATCGGCCTGCCCTACTCCGACCCGCTCATGGACGGGCCCACCATCCAGGACGCCGTGCACCGTTCGCTGCTCAACGGCACCCGCATCGCCGACGTCCTGCGCACCGTCGAGGGCGTGGCGGCCACCGGCGCGGCCACGCTCGTCATGACCTACTGGAACCCGATCGACCGCTACGGCGCCGACCGCTTCGCCCGCGACCTCGCCTCGGCGGGCGGCACCGGCACGATCACCCCCGACCTCACGCCGGAGGAGTCGGAGCCGTGGCGCACCGCCTCCGCCGAGGCGGGGATCGACACGGTGTTCCTGGTGGCGCCCAGCTCCACCGAGGAGCGCATCAAGGCCGTCGCCGCCTGCTGCACCGGCTTCGTCTACGCGGCCTCGCTGATGGGCGTCACGGGCGCCCGGGAGACGGTCAACGTGGCGGCCGAGGACCTGGTCAAGCGCACCCGCGAGCACACCGACCTGCCGGTCTGCGTCGGTCTCGGCGTCGGCACCGGCGCCCAGGCGGCGCAGGTCGCCGGCTACGCCGACGGCGTCATCGTGGGCTCGGCGTTCATCCGCCGCATCCTCGACGCCCCCGACGAGGCCGCCGGTCTCGCCTCGATCGGTGAGCTGGCCCGGTCGATGGCCGAGGGCGTCCGCTCCCGCGTCTGACCACCGGGGCGCCCGCCTGGCGGTTCGCCGCCTTCGCCGCGACCGCCTGCCAGGACCTCGGGTGCGTCGACGCCGCCCGGCCCGGTCACGCCGCTCACCACCGCCGAGCCGGCCACCCGCGCGATCGGCCGCATGGCCCGTGCGTGCCGGCCCGCGACGCCTGCCTGCCCGTCTCCGTCGCCGAGCACGCCAGACGCCCCGGCATGCCGCTCACCGACCTGCGCCGGGCCGATCTGCGCCGGGCCGTCCGGCGGCCGGTCGGGTGCAGCCCTGAGGACCATCTGCTGTCGATCCGGCTCAACCGGGCCAAGGGCCTGCTCGCCGGGGCACCGACCTGCCGGTGGCCGCCGTCGCCCGCCGGGTCGGCTACGACGACGCCGCCTGTTTCGCGCGGCTGTTCACCCGGCGCGCGGGGCAGCCGCAGAGCGAGTTCCGCGCCCAGCGGAATCGGGGTTTCGCCGCAGGTGAACCGCGGGACGGCGGCACTTAGCCGACCCTTATCCCGAGCGTGATCGGATAGGTCCCGGTACTGTGCGCCTTCCGCACGGAGAAAGAGGAGATGGCTCGTGAACGCGTCACAGGCGTCACACACCGCGAGATCGGCGATACCCTGGGTGACGACCGTCGCCCGGCTGGTCCTGGGCGGAGTGCTGATCGCGGCCGGAGGGCTCAAGATCGGCAACCCGGCCGACTCGGTGGTGGCGGTCAGAGCGTACGAGTTGCTGCCCGAGCCGCTGGTCACGACCGTGGGCTATGCCCTGCCGATCGTGGAGGTCGTCGTCGGGGTGCTGCTGATCGTGGGCCTCATGACCAGGGTGGCGGCCGTCGTGGCCGCGCTGCTCATGCTCGCGTTCGTGTTCGGCATCGCCTGGGCGTGGGCCAACGGGCTGCGGATCGACTGCGGCTGCTTCGGCGGCGGCGGCCAGCTCGGCGCCGGGCAGGAACCGACCTACCTGCTCGACATTGTGCGCGACTTCGGCCTCGTGCTGCTGGGCGCCTGGGTCGTGCGTTTCCCGCCGGGCCGCTTCGCGCTGGACCGGCCGCTGGGGCTGGCGGGTGCCGAGCACCCCTTGGACGATGAGGAGAACAGTGATGGGCAAGGCTGAGCGGTCGAAGACGGCGCGGGAGAAGATCCGGGAGCAGCAGGCCGCCGAGCGTGCCCGTGAGCAGCGCAAGAAGGTCGTCACGTACGTCACGGCCGGCGCTGTGGCCATCGCCGCCATCGGCGCCGGGATGTGGTACACGATGAGCAGGTCCCAGTCGGAGCAGGCCGGGGCCGATCTCGCGCCGGTCACCATCCAGGCCGACGGCAGCGTGATCATGGCCAAGGACGGCGTGACCAAGCCGGTCGTCGACATCTACGAGGACTTCCAGTGCCCGGCGTGCAAGGAGCTGGAGCGGGTCAGCGGCCAGACGTTCAAGAACCTGGCCGCCGAGGGCCTGGCCAAGGTCGTCTACCACCCGATCACGATCTTCGGCCAGGAGCCCACCAAGGGCAACTCGGTGCGCGCCGGGGCCGCGGCCCGCTGCGTCCCCGACGGCAAGCAGTGGGTGGCCTTCCACGACCTGCTGTTCGAGAACCAGCCGAGCGAGAGCGTCGAGGGCTTCAAGACCGACCAGCTCATCGAATGGGGCAAGGAGGCGGGCGTCACCGACCCCGGCTTCGAGACCTGCGTCACGTCGCAGAAGCACGCCCAGGCGCAGCTCGACTACAGCGACAAGATCAACAAGCGGGAGAACCTCGAAGGCACCCCGACGGTCAAGGTCGACGGCCAGATGATCGACAACAGTGTGGTCTTCACCCCCAAGGATCTGCGCGATACGGTCACCGAGGCCGCCAAGTAGCCTGACGTCCGCTACCCTCACCTGACATGCCCCTAGCCTCGATTCCCAGCCCCGCCGAGGGGGTCTGGTATCTCGGAATCATCCCGATCCGGGCCTATGCCCTGTGCATCGTGCTCGGCGTGATCGTCGCCGTCTGGCTCAGCGAGCGCCGCTGGCGCGACCGCGGGGGCCAGAAGGGCACGATCATCGACATCGCCGTCCCGGCGGTGATCTTCGGTCTGATCGGCGGCCGCCTCTACCACGTCATCACCGACTGGCAGACCTACTTCGGCGAGCGCGCGATCAAGGAGCCCTACCAGGCGCTGTTCATCTGGGAGGGCGGTCTCGGCATCTGGGGCGCGATCGCGCTCGGCGGCGTCGGCGTGTGGATCGCCTGCCGCCGGCGCGGTCTGTCGCTGAGCGCGGTGGCCGACACGGTCGCCCCCGGCATCGCGTTCGCCCAGGCCATCGGCCGCTGGGGCAACTGGTTCAACCAGGAGCTGTACGGCTCGCCGACCACGCTGCCGTGGGGCCTGGAGATCGACCAGGCACACGGCGGCGAGCCCGGCGTCCTCTACCATCCGACGTTCCTGTACGAGTCGCTGTGGAACCTGGTGCTCGGCTTCGTGCTGCTCTACGCGGGCAAGCGGTTCACGCTGCGCCACGGGCGGCTGTTCGCCCTCTACGTGGCGGGTTACACGCTCGGGCGGTTCTGGATCGAGGGGCTGCGCATCGACCCGGTGGGCGGGGTCGACCACGCCGTCGAGGTGTTCGGGCTGCGGATCAACCAGTACACCGCGCTCGCTCTGTTCATCGGCGCGCTCGTCTACTTCTGGGCGACCCGTAACAAGACGGGTGACGAGGTCGTCGTCTCCCCGGAGGCCGACGCGACGGCCGACGCGGACGCCGTACCGGCTTCGGGCGACGGCGGCGGGGACGACCCGGCCGACCCCGCCCACGAGGCCGACCAGGCCGACGACACCCCCGGCGACACTTCCGACGACGGGAAGTCCGACGGGTCCGACGCGGCCCCACGCGACGTCGCGGAGGAGAAGAACGCGCGATGAACGACCGCGCGGAGATCCACCACCAGCATCGCGACGTCAACGGCGGCTGGCTCAGGCCGTCGGTGTTCGGCGCGATGGACGGCCTGGTGTCCAACTTCGCGCTCATCGCCGGCGTCGCGGGCGGCACCGCCAACACCAAGGTCATCGGCCTGGCGGGCGTCGCCGGGCTGGCCGCGGGCGCGTTCTCCATGGCGGGCGGCGAGTACGTCTCCGTCGCCAGCCAGAAGGAGCTCGCCCAGGCCGAGATCCAGGTCGAGGCCCGCGAGCTGGCCCGCCACCCGGAGGACGAGCTGGCCGAGCTCGCCCAGTCCTTCACCGACCAGGGCGTCGAGCCCGCCCTGGCCACCGAGGTCGCCAGGCAGCTCTCCCGCGACCCCCGCCGGGCGCTGGAGGTCCACACCCGCAACGAGCTGGGCGTCGAGCCCGGCAAGCTGCCCTCACCCGTCCTGGCCGCCGTCTCGTCGTTCGTCTCGTTCAGCGTGGGCGCGGCGCTGCCGCTGCTGCCGTACGTGTTCGGCGCGGTCGAGCTGTGGGTGCCGGCCGTCGTGTCGTGCGTGGCGCTGTTCACCGCGGGCGCCGTCGTGTCCGCCGTGACCGCGCGGAGCTGGTGGTACTCGGGGCTGCGCCAGCTCGTCGTCGGCGTGGTCGCGGCCGGGCTGACGTTCGGGCTCGGCAACCTGATCGGGGCGTCGGGGCTGTGACCGAGACCAGGGCCCGCAAGAGGCGCCGCGCCGCCCCCGCCCCCCGCCCGCCCAAGACGCCGCGCGCCGGCCGCGCTCCCCGGCCCGACTTCGAGCTCTCGCTGCTGACCCGCTGGGGGCTCCGGCCCGAACAGCAGCGGACGCTGGCCGTCATCGCGACCGTGGCCGCCGCCCTCGTGGCCGTCGCCGCACTGGTCGCCGTCATCGCCTCCCTCGGCTCCTACACGCCCCCGGCGCGCACCGGCGGCTCCGTCCCCGAACGCGACACGGCGCTGCCGCAGGTGTTCCACGGCTGGGCCTCGCCCAAGCTGTTCCAGCCGGTCGCCGACCGGGCCAAGGACCCCAAGCCGCTCACCGCCAAGGAGGTCTTCGGCCAGAAGACGCTCCCCGGAGGCAAGAAGCTCTCGCTCAAACTCGTCGCCAGCCAGGTCGACGCCGACTGCTCGGCCGCGCTGTGGGGCGCCGACCTGCTCGCCCGCGTGGCCGACGCCGGCTGCACCCAGGCCGCCCGCGGCCTCTACACCACCGCCGACGGCCGCTACGTCGGCCAGTACACGCTGCTCAACCTGCGTGACGGCGAGGCGGCCGGCGAGCTCGTCGAGGCGCTGAAGACGCTCTACCGAGGCGGCTGGACCATCCCGCTGGAGAGCACCCAGGCCGCCTACCCGGCCGGCGGCTACACCGAGGCGGGCGGCTACGCCCTCGGCCACTACGTCGGCCTCGTCTGGCTCGGCCGCGCCGACGGCGCCGAGCCCACGCCCAAGGACGACTACGTCTCGCTCGCCCTCACCCTGAGAGGCGCCGAGAAGGCCCTCTACCGGCGCGTGGTCGCCATCACCGGCCCCGGCGGGTGACAGGGCGGCGACCGGGTCCCGTCGTCATGGGGATGGCGACGGGGCGCGGTTGTGTGGTGGCATGGGGCGTACGGGGGCGATGGTGTGGTTTGAGAGAACGGGGGTTGGCGTGAGGTGGGGGATCTGATGCCGGGGCGGGTCGTGATCGCGCTGGTGGTGGCCGGGGTCGCGGTGCTCGGGGCGGGGGCCTGGCTGTGGCTCGGGCGCGACGCGCCCCGGCCCGCCGCCTTCCACGGGACGCCGACGTCGGCCATGTACGCGCCGGTCGACTCCCGGGCCGACGACGCCGCGCCGCTCACCACGGGCGAGCTGTTCCGCGCCGGGGCGCTCGGCGAGCTGGCCCGGGGCGAGGTGGAGGAGCTGGCCGACTGCGACGACGCGCTGTGGGGTGCCGCCGCGCCCGGATGCACGCAGGCGCTGCGGGCCACCTACACGGGCGGGGCGGTCGCCGGGCAGTTCGTCATCTTCAACCTGCCGGACGGGCGCGCGGCCGACGCCCTGGTCACGGCCCTGCGCCGCGACGGGTTCGTCCGGCAGGCGGTGCCCTTCGACCCCGCGCGCAGCCGCGCCGAGGTGCGCGCTCTGGGCCATTACGTGACCGTCAGCTGGGTCGGAGCCCGGGGCACGGCCGACGCCGACCTGGTGCCGCCGCTCATCGCCCTCGACTCCCTCGGCCAGGCCATCCAGTCCCGCGTCCTCGCCGCCACTTAGTCCCATCGGCCCGTGTGGCCCCTATGGCCTCTGCGTCCATAGGAGGCGCGCACCCATGAGCGTGCTCTCGGCAGGCGCGCTGTGGGGAGGCACCTGCCACGCAAGTAGCCGGGGCCCGCTCGGCGGTGCGGGTTCCGCCGGGTGCCACCGCCTCCGGCTGGTACGCGCGGGGAGGGGCGGGCCCCCGTAGCGGCCCGTGGTCCTGCAGGAGCCACTGGGGCCTCCAGGCGCTCGTACCGGGGCCAGTCTGTGGCCTGCGCCGGCGTCACGGCCCCTGCGGTGGCTCGACCAGGTGGGGTCGGCGTCCCTTGGCGGTTCGCGCTGCCTGTGGCGGGTCCCGTCAGAGGGGGGTGTGGAGGAGGGTGACGGTGGTGGCGATGTGGGTGGGGAGGGCGGTGAGGCGGTGGAGGGGGGCCTCGACGGGGGAGAGGGCGTCGGACCACGGGGCGGTCTGGCGGATGAGGGTGCGGGCCTCGTTCTTGGTGAGGGCGCCGTCCTGGGCGCGGGCGGCGGCGATGAGGCCCTCGCGCCAGGAGTTGGCGAGCTTGGCGTGCCCGTTGTCCAGGATGCGCCGCAGGAGCAGCCCCTCGGGGTCGGCGGGGAGGGGGCGGCGGGTGGCGTGCAGGACGGTGCCCGAGGTGGTGAAGTCGTAGACCGGCGCGAGGGCGGCGGGGACGGCGGGCGGGGCGGCGAGGTGGACCTCGACGTGGGCGGCGCGGGTGGCGAGGAGGAGGCGGGGGAGCGCCGCCTCCAGCCCGGCCGGGACGGCGATCGCGACGCGCTCGACGGCGGCGGCGTACGGCTTGGCGAGCCAGGTGGAGAGCTTGACCCGGGTGTGGGGCAGGGAGGCCGGCCAGTCGCCGACGAGGAGATCGGCGGGGCCCTCGGGCTGGGCGGGGGCGTCGGCGGCGGGGGCGGACTCGACGGACTGGGGGCCCTGGGTGTAGATGGCGGTGGCGGCGCGGTCGAGGCGGGCCGCGGCGGCGGGCCGGGTGCGGGTGGTGGGCCGCAGGATGTACAGGTCGGCGGCGGACCCGATGGCCTCGGCGCCGAAATAGCGGTTGAAGTCGGGATAGATGGCCTCGTAGGCGAGGTTGAGCGCCGACAGCGCGTTCTGCACCTTGAGGGCCAGCGCCGGGGTCCGCTCGCTGGCCCCGTACGCGAGCAGGACGCGCCCGTCGTCCTTGACGCCCTCGACGGCGCGGGCGACGAACAGGCCGATGCCCTCCGGCGTGTAGGGCGGGTCGGTGATGGCCAGGTCGTGCTCGCGGGCGGAGGCGGGCAGGGTGAGGCGCAGGTCGGCCCAGCGGGTGCGGACGCCGAGGTCCTGCTCGTCGATGTAGGCCAGGATGCGGTCGTCGACGTCGGCGACCGTGACGTCCGTCTCGGGGTGCACGAGCTTGACGGCGAGCGAGGTCAGGTCGTGGTCGCCGACGCAGAGCAGGCGGGCGCCCGGCAGCCAGAAGCGGGCCCCGAGCAGCAGGGCCCGGCGCAGGATCGTGTCGGGCGTGGCGGCGACGTGGTCGAGCGTGTGGCGGGCGCGCGGCGCGCCGGCGACCAGCTCGCGCAGCCGTTCCAGCACGGCCTCGTAGTGCGGAACCAGGTGGCCGACCGGGTCCTCGGGCGGCGGCGCGACGGCCAGCAGGTCCTGGAAGGCGGGCCGGTGCGTCTCGGCCACGCGGAAGCGGTCGCCGGAGCGCTCCAGGTCCAGGACGCCGAGCAGCGACTCGATCGTCCGCCGTGAGGTCGCGGTGTGCCTGACCAGCGTGGCGAGGGTCCACCACCGGCCGTCGCAGAGCGACGCCAGCGCGTGCCTGAGCCGCCTGCCGTCGACGCCCGCCTCGGCCAGCAGCCGTTCCACCCCGTCGCGTTCCATGCGGGCAACCCTATCGAGGGGCTGCCCCGTGTCCGGCGACACCAGCCCGGCGGCACTAATCCGGCGGGGCCGTGTCCGGAATGCGGGGGAGCGGGAAGCCCCTGCTGTTCCGGGGTTTGGGACATCTCCGCTCGCATGCCGGGATGTCATGAATGTTCGCACTGTGGATGCGGTGGGCACCATTCGGGCAGCGTGCGGTAACCTCTATCCACGATATGCAGCAGGGCCAACGTCGTCCCCGCCTGTGGAGCAGTCCAAGACAGACGAAGACGACGGGAGGGATTCAATGCCTGCTGCCCACCTCGGGTTCCCCGAGCCCCAGGGCCTCTACCACCCCGCCAACGAGCACGATGCCTGCGGCGTCGCCATGGTGGCCGACGTGCACGGCCGCCGGGAGCACGGGATCGTGGTCAAGGCGCTGACGGCGCTGTGCAATCTCGATCACCGGGGGGCCAAGGGTAGCGAGCCGGACACCGGCGACGGAGCCGGCATCCTGACGCAGATCCCCGATGAGCTCTACCGCGCGGTGGTGCCGTTCGCGCTGCCGGAGGCGGGCCGCTACGCCACGGGCGTGGCCTTCCTGCCGATCGACCCCGAGGCGCGCCGGATCGCCACCGGCATGATCGAGGAGATCGCCGCCGAGGAGGGCCTGACCGTGCTCGGCTGGCGCGACGTGCCGGTCGACCGCGACCTGCCCGGCCCGAGCGCCAGGGCGGTCATGCCGCACTTCGGCCAGCTGTTCGTGGCCGCGCCCGGCGGCGAGGCCGGGATCGACCTGGACCGGCTGGCGTTCTGCCTGCGCAAGCGGGCCGAGCACGAGGTCGACGTCTACTTCCCCTCGCTGTCGGCCCGTACGGTGGTCTACAAGGGGATGCTCACGCCCGACCAGGTCGAGCCGTTCTTCCCCGACCTGTCGGACGAGCGTTACGCCACCGCGATCGCGCTGGTGCACTCGCGCTTCTCGACCAACACGTTCCCGAGCTGGCCGCTGGCCCACCCCTACCGCTACATCGCGCACAACGGCGAGATCAACACGGTACGGGGCAACCGCAACTGGATGCGGGCCCGCGAGGCCATGCTGGAGTCGGGGCTCATCCCCGGCGACCTGCAGCGGCTCTTCCCGATCTGCGACCCGGACGCCAGCGACACCGCCTCCTTCGACGAGGTCCTGGAGCTGCTGCACATCGGCGGGCGCAGCCTGCCGCACGCGGTGCTCATGATGATCCCGGAGGCGTGGGAGAACCACACCGAGATGGACCCGGCGCGCCGGGCCTTCTACGAGTTCCACTCCTCGATGATGGAGGCGTGGGACGGCCCGGCGTCGATCACGTTCACCGACGGCACGCTGGCCGGCGCCGTGCTCGACCGCAACGGCCTGCGTCCCGGCCGGTTCTGGGTGACCGCCGACGGCCTGGTCGTGCTCGCCTCCGAGGCGGGCGTGCTGGACTTCGCGCCGGAGGACGTGGTCCGCAAGGGCCGCCTGCAGCCCGGCCGCATGTTCCTCATCGACACCGCCCGCGGCAAGATCATCGAGGACGACGAGATCAAGGCCGAGCTCGCCGCCGCGCTGCCGTACGCCGACTGGCTGCACGCCGGGCTGGTCCGCTTCGAGGAGCTGCCCGCGCGGCAGCGGGAGATCCCCACCCACGAGGCGCTGGTCAGGAGGCAGCAGACCTTCGGCTACACCGAGGAGGAGCTGCGGATCATCCTGTCGCCGATGGCCCGCACCGGCGCCGAGCCGATCGGCTCGATGGGCACCGACACGCCCGTGGCGGTGCTGAGCGAGAAGCCCAGGCTGCTGTTCGACTACTTCACGCAGCTGTTCGCGCAGGTCACGAACCCGCCGCTGGACGCCATCCGGGAGGAGCTGGTCACCAGCCTGGCCAGCGTGCTCGGCCCCGAGGGCAACCTGCTCGACCCGGGCCCGGCCTCCTGCCGGCAGCTCGTGCTGCCCTACCCGGTGATCGACAACGACGAGCTCGCCAAGATCATTCACATCAACGACGAGCACGACCTGCCCGGGTTCCACCCGCATGTGGTCTCCGGCCTCTACCAGGTGGCGGGCGGCGGCCAGGCGCTGCTGTCGCGGCTGGAGGAGATCAAGGCCGAGGTGTCGCAGGCCATCGCCGACGGCGCCCGGATCATCGTGCTGTCCGACCGGGGCTCCTCCGACAGCCTGGCGCCGATCCCGTCGCTGCTGCTGACCGGGGCCGTGCACCACCACCTGATCCAGGAGAAGACCCGTACCAAGATCGGCCTGGTCATCGAGACCGGCGAGGCCCGCGAGTGCCACCACATGGCGCTGCTCATCGGCTACGGCGCCGGCGCGGTCAACCCGTATCTCGCGATCGAGACCGTCGAGGACCTGGTCGAGACCGGGGTGCTGGAGCTCGACAAGCGCAAGGCCGTGCGCAACCTGATCAAGGCGTACGGCAAGGGCGTCATCAAGGTCATGTCCAAGATGGGCGTGTCCACCGTGGCCTCCTACACCGGCGCGCAGATCTTCGAGGCGCTCGGGCTCAGCCGGCAGGTCATCGACTCCTGCTTCACCGGCACCACCTCGCGCCTGGGCGGCGTCGGCTTCGACGTGCTGGCCCGCGAGACGGCCGAGCGGCACCGGCACGCGTACCCGAGGGCCGCCAACGCGCACCGCAGGCTGCAGGTCGGCGGCGAGTACCAGTGGCGGCGCGAGGGCGAGCCGCACCTGTTCAACCCCGAGACCGTCTTCAAGCTGCAGCACGCCACCCGCACCCGGCGCTACGAGATCTTCAAGGAGTACACCGAGATGGTGGACTCCCAGGCCGAGCGGCTGATGACGCTGCGCGGCCTGTTCAAGCTGCGCAAGGGCAACCCGATCCCGATCGACGAGGTCGAGCCGGTCTCGGAGATCGTCAAGCGGTTCTCCACGGGCGCGATGTCGTACGGCTCGATCTCGGTCGAGGCGCACGAGACGCTCGCGATCGCGATGAACCGGCTGGGCGGCAAGTCCAACACCGGCGAGGGCGGCGAGGACCCCGAGCGCCTGTACGACGCCACGCGCCGGTCGGCGATCAAGCAGGTGGCCTCCGGGAGGTTCGGCGTCACCTCCGAGTACCTGGTCAACGCGGCCGACCTGCAGATCAAGATGGCGCAGGGCGCCAAGCCCGGCGAGGGCGGCCAGCTCCCCGGCCACAAGGTTTACCCGTGGATCGCCAAGACCCGCCACTCCACGCCCGGCGTCGGCCTCATCTCGCCGCCGCCGCACCACGACATCTACTCGATCGAGGACCTCGCCCAGCTCATCCACGACCTGAAGAACTCCAACCCGGCCGCCCGCGTGCACGTCAAGCTCGTGGCCGAGGTCGGGGTCGGCACGGTCGCGGCGGGCGTGTCCAAGGCGCACGCCGACGTGGTGCTCATCTCCGGCCACGATGGCGGCACCGGCGCCTCCCCGCTGACGAGCCTCAAGCACGCCGGCGCGCCGTGGGAGCTCGGCCTGGCCGAGACCCAGCAGACGCTGCTGCTGAACAACCTGCGCGACCGCATCGTCGTGCAGGTCGACGGCCAGCTCAAGACCGGCCGCGACGTGGTCATCGCCGCGCTGCTGGGGGCCGAGGAGTACGGGTTCGCCACCGCGCCGCTGGTCGTGTCCGGCTGCGTGATGATGCGCGTGTGCCACCTCGACACCTGCCCGGTCGGCGTCGCCACGCAGAACCCGGAGCTGCGCAAGCGCTTCGCCGGCAAGCCGGAGTTCGTGGTCAACTTCTTCGAGTTCATCGCCGAGGAGATCCGCGAGTACCTGGCCGAGCTGGGCTTCCGCTCGCTGGACGAGGCCATCGGGCACGTCGAGATGCTCGACGTGAGCGCGGCCGAGCACCACTGGAAGGCCGGCGGCCTGGACCTGTCGCCGATCCTGCACCGCCCGGAGCTGCCCGAGGGCACCCCGCTGCGGCGCACGGTCGAGCAGGACCACGGCCTGCGGCACGCGCTGGACAACACGCTCATCCAGCTCGCCGAGGGCGCGCTCAACGACGGCACCCCGGTCACGCTGGAGCTGCCGATCCGCAACGTGAACCGGACCGTCGGCACCATGCTCGGCTACCAGGTCACCAAGCGCTACGGCGGCGCCGGGCTGCCCGACAACACGATCGACATCTCCTTCACCGGGTCGGCGGGCAACTCGTTCGGCGCGTTCGTGCCGCGCGGCATCACGCTGCGGCTGACCGGCGACGCCAACGACTATCTCGGCAAGGGCCTGTCGGGCGGGCGGATCACGCTCCGGCCGCACGAGTCGGCCCCGCTGGACGGCCACATCATCGCCGGCAACGTCGCCCTGTACGGGGCCACGTCCGGCGAGGTGTTCATCCGAGGCGTCGTCGGCGAGCGGTTCTGCGTCCGCAACTCGGGCGCGACCGCGGTCGTCGAGGGCGTCGGCGACCACGGCTGCGAGTACATGACGGGCGGCCGGGCGGTCGTCCTCGGCCCCACCGGGCGCAACTTCGCGGCGGGCATGTCGGGCGGCGTCGCCTACCTGCTCGACCTGCGGCCGGAGCGCGTCAACCGGGAGATGGTGGCCGTCGAGGCGCTCACCGCCGAGGACGCCGACTTCCTCAAGGAGACGGTGGAGCAGCACTTCGCCGAGACCGGCTCCCCGGTGGCCAAGCAGCTGCTGGCCGACTGGGACGCCGCGCTCGGCAGGTTCGGCAAGATCATGCCGACCGACTACAAGCGGGTCATGCAGGCCGCCGAGGCCGCCCGCATCGAAGGCAGGGACATCGACGAGGCCGTCATGGCGGCCGCGGTCCAGGGTTAAGGAGGCGTACCGCATGGCCGACCCCAAGGGTTTCCTCACGCACGACCGCGAGCTGCCGGTGCGCCGCCCCGTGGACGTCCGCATCGGCGACTGGCAGGAGGTCTACCAGGACTTTCCGCAGGAGAAGCTGACCAAGCAGGCGTCGCGCTGCATGGACTGCGGCATCCCGTTCTGCCACAACGGCTGCCCGCTGGGCAACCTCATCCCGGAGTGGAACGACCTCGTCCACCGCACCGACTGGCGGGAGGCGATCGAGCGGCTGCACGCCACGAACAACTTCCCGGAGTTCACCGGCAGGCTCTGCCCGGCTCCGTGCGAGGCGGCGTGCGTGCTCGGCATCAACTCCGACCCGGTGACGATCAAGCGGGTCGAGGTCGAGATCATCGACCGGGCGTTCGACGAGGGCTGGGTCGTCCCGCAGCCCCCGTCGACGCGCACCGGCAAGAGGGTCGCGGTCGTCGGCTCCGGCCCGGCCGGGCTGGCCGCCGCCCAGCAGCTCACCCGCGCCGGCCACGACGTGGTGGTGTACGAGCGGGCCGACCGCATCGGCGGGCTGCTGCGCTACGGCATCCCCGAGTTCAAGATGGAGAAGCGGCACATCGACCGGCGCCTGGCCCAGATGCGGGCCGAGGGCACCGAGTTCCGCACCGGCGTGGACGTGGGCGTCGACATCACGGCCGCGGAGCTGCGCGAGCAGTACGACGCGGTGGTGCTGTCGGGCGGCGCCACGGCCTGGCGTGACCTGCCGGTGGCCGGGCGCGACCTCAAGGGCGTCTACCAGGCGATGGAGTACCTGCCGCTGTCCAACAAGGTCCAGGAGGGCGACTACGCGGTCTCGCCCGTCTCGGCCGAGGGCAAGCACGTCGTGGTGATCGGCGGCGGCGACACCGGCGCCGACTGCATCGGCACGGCGATCCGGCAGGGCGCGGCCTCCGTCACCCAGCTGGAGATCATGCCGAGGCCGCCGGCCTCGCGGCCCGGCAGCCAGCCGTGGCCGACGTTCCCCCTGCTGTTCAAGGTGGAGAGCGCGCACGAGGAGCTGGCCGACGCCGGTGGCGAGCGCGTGTACGCGGTCTCCACCACCGAGTTCACCGGCGACGCCGACGGCAACGTGCGCGGGCTGCGCCTGGTCGAGGTCGAGGGCCCGCAGAACGGCTTCAAGCCGATCCCGGGCACCGAGCGGGAGATCCCCGCCGAGCTGGTCACGCTGTCGATGGGCTTCCTCGGCCCGGAGAAGGGCGCGCTGCTCCAGGACCTGGCCGAGCTGGCCGGCGACGGCTTCTACGACGCCCGTGGCAACGTCGCGCGGGACAGGACGTACATGTCCAAGGTCGACGGCGTGTTCGTGGCCGGTGACATGGGGCGGGGGCAGTCGCTGATCGTGTGGGCGATCGCCGAGGGGCGCGCCGCCGCCAGCGGCGTCGACCGCTACCTCACCGGCGAGACGGCGCTGCCGTACCCGATCCTGCCGACGGCCCGCCCGCTGGTGTAGCTCGTTCCGCGAACGCCCGTCCCCATCGGGGGCGGGCGTTCGGCGTCGAGTTGCATCACCCGGTCAGTGTCGGGAAGATGCAGTTTCTGGGGGAGTGCGGGGGATGGAGGAAATATGCGAAGAATCGCCTCCGGCTTCGCGGCCCTGGCCACGGTGACGGCGCTGGCCGGCTGCTCACCCACGGGCGCCGCCGCGGGACCCGCCACCGACTACCTCGTCTTCTACGCCGAGGGCGGGCAGGCCGGCGCGCTCGACCGCATCGGCGCCGCCGGAGGCACCGCCGTCCTCACCGAACCCAAGCTCGGGTACGTGCTCGCCCGCGCCTCCGGAGCGCGGTTCGCCGAAAGCGTCGGAGCGGACCCGGCCGTCGTCGGCGTCTCCGCCGACCGCCGCATCGGCCACGCCCCGTCGGCCGTCGCCGTGAAAGGCCCTGCCAAGAAGGCATTCCCCGACGCCTCCGCCTTCACCGGCGACGGCGAGAGCGCCGGCGACCCGCTCTCCCCCCGCCAGTGGGACATGATGATGATCGGCGCCGACCGCGCCCGCGCCAAGGCCCCCGGCAGCGACAAGGTCCTCGTCGGCGTCATCGACACCGGCATCGACGGCAGCCACCCCGACATCGCCGCCAACTTCAACCGCGAGCTCAGCCGCAACTTCGTCACCGACAAGCCCGAGGACGAGAACGGCGAGACGCTCGACGGCCCCTGCGAGGCCGACGGCTGCAAGGACCCCGTCGACCGCGACGACGACGGCCACGGCACCCACGTCGCCAGCACCATCGCCTCCCCGGCCAACGGCATCGGCGTCATCGGCGTCGCCCCGCGCGTGCAGCTCGTCAACATCCGCGCCGGCCAGGACTCCGGCTTCTTCTTCCTCAAGCCCAGCCTCGACGCCCTCACCTACGCCGGCGACATCGGCGTCGACGTCGTCAACATGAGCTACTACGTCGACCCGTGGCTGTTCAACTGCCGCGACAACCCCTCCGACAGCGAGAAGGAACGCCTCGAACAGCGCGCCATCATCACCGGCATGCAGCGCGCCCTCGACTACGCCCGCGGCAAGGGCGTCACGCTGATCTCCGCGCTCGGCAACGGCTCCACCGACCTCGGCCGGCCCAAGACCGACAAGGTCAGCCCCGGCTACCCGCGCGGCGGCGAACGCGTCCGCGAGGTCGACAACTCCTGCCTCAACGTGCCCGCCGAGTCCGAAGGCGTCATCTCCGTCGCCGCCGTCGGCCCGTCGGGCCGCAAGGCCATCTACAGCGACTACGGCGTCGAGCAGGCCGACGTGGCCGCCCCCGGCGGCGACACGCTCGACGGCAAGGACGCCTCGCCCACCCGCTCCATCCTCGCCGCTGCGCCCGAGGCGATGCTGCGCGCCAAGGGCCGCATCGACAGGAACGGCAAGCCCCGCGGCACCGACGTCGTCCGCGACTGCACCCGGCGCCCCTGCTCCTACTACCAGTATCTCGACGGCACCTCCATGGCCGCGCCGCACGCCACCGGCGTCGCCGCCATCCTCATCAGCCGCTTCGGCAAGCCCGGCCCCGGCGGCCTCACGCTGGCGCCCGGCACCGTCGAGCGCTACCTGTACGAGACCGCCACGGACAAGCCCTGCCCGACGCCGCGCGCGTACGTCTACAAGGTGTACGGCGAGAGCACCACCCACGTGTGCGAGGGCGACACCGCGCACAACGGGTTCTTCGGCAGGGGCATCGTCAACGCGTGGGAGGCGGCGACCTTCGAGCCATGATCTACCGCCTCGTCGCGGAACTGGCGATGGTGGCGCACTTCGCCTTCCTCGTCTACATGGTGGTGGGCGGGTTCCTGGCCTGGCGCTGGAGGCGTACCATCTGGGTGCACCTCGCCGTCGCCGGCTGGGGGCTGCTGTCGGTCGTCACCGGCGTCGAATGCCCGCTCACCCTGGTCGAGGACTGGGGGCGGCGCAACGCCGGGCTCGCCGGGCTGCCCGCGAGCGGCTTCATCGACCACTACATCGAGGGCGTCATCTATCCGGAGGAATACACGAACTTGGCACGCCTGCTGGTCGCCGTTGCCGTCCTGTTCTCCTATGTCGGGTACGTTCTCCGTCGTCAGTGACTGCCAAGTGGTCTGTACCAATTAAGGTAGGACTCGTGACTCGTCGCGCGAAAATCGTCTGCACCCTAGGCCCCGCCACATCCTCTCCCGAACGCCTGCGCGAGCTCATCGCCGCCGGCATGGACGTGGCACGGTTCAACCTCAGCCATGGCAATCATGACATGCACAGAGAGGTCTACGACCGGGTCAGGGAGGTGGCGGCCGAACTCGGCCGCGGCGTAGGCCTGCTCGCCGACCTGCAAGGCCCCAAGATCCGCGTCGGCAGGTTCGAGGAGGGCCCGGTCCGCCTCGGCTTCGGCGACGTCTTCACCATCACCGCCGAGGACGTGCCCGGCGACCGCGACCAGGTGTCGACCACCTACAAGGGGCTGCCGGGCGACGTGCGCCCCGGCGACACCATCCTCGTCGACGACGGCCGCCTCGTCCTGGAGGCCACCCGCGTCGACGGCGAGCGGGTCATCACCCGCGTCGTCATCGGCGGCATGATCTCCGACAACAAGGGCCTCAACCTCCCCGGCATCAACGTCAGCGCCCCCGCGCTCACCGACAAGGACGAGGCCGACCTGCGCTGGGCGCTGCGCACCGGCTTCGACATGATCGCCCTGTCGTTCGTCCGCCGTCCCTCCGACGCCGACGTGGTGCGCAACATCATGGAGCAGGAGGCCGTCCGCCTCCCGCTGCTCGCCAAGATCGAGAAGCCGCAGGCCGTCGAGCGCCTCCCCGAGATCGTCGAGGCCTTCGACGGCATCATGGTCGCCCGCGGCGACCTCGGCGTCGAGCTGCCCCTGGAGCAGGTCCCGATCGTCCAGCGCCGCATCATCGAGCTGTGCCGCGAGAAGGCCCGCCCGGTCATCGTCGCCACCCAGATGCTCGACTCGATGATGAACGCGCCGCGCCCCACCCGCGCCGAGGCCTCCGACGTCGCCTACGCCGTCATGGACGGCGCCGACGCCGTCATGCTCTCCGGCGAGACCTCCGTGGGCAACTACCCGATCGAGGCGGTCTCCACCATGGACCGCATCGCCTGCGCCGCCGAGAAGTCCTCGCTGCACGCCACCCACACCCTGGAGCGCATGCCCGAGACCACCGGCGGGGCCATCGCCCGCGCCGCGGCCGAGGTCGGCGCCATCGTCGGCGCCAAGGCGCTGGTCGCCTTCACCATGTCGGGCGAGACCGCGCGCCGCCTGGCCCGCTACCGCTCCCCGATCCCGCTGCTCGCCTTCACCTCCGCCGCCCACGTGCGCGGCCAGCTCTCGCTCACCTGGGGCGTCGAGACCTTCCAGGTGCCGTTCGTGCACCACACCGACGACATGGTCCGCCAGGTCGAGGCGTCGCTGCTGTCGCTCGGCCGGCTGGAGAAGGGCGACAAGGTCGTCATCGTCGCCGGCTCGCCTCCCGGCACCCCCGGCTCCACCAACGCCCTGCGCGTCCACACCATCGGCTCCGCGGTGTCCCACACCCACTGACCGCCCGAGCCGGCACGAGAAGGCGGAAAGAGCCACCAGCCCTTTCCGCCTTCATCCGTCTCGTCCCTGCTCGCCCGTGCCCGGTCGCCGGGCTAGTTCGCGTGCAGGGCCGCGTTCAGCTCCACGCCGCCGCCCTTGCGCGGCAGCGCCTCCACCGCGCCCGACTGCGAGTTGCGGCGCAGCAGCACCCCGGCGGAGCCCGACAGCTCCATCGCCTTCACCACGCGCCCGTCGGGCAGCGTCACCCGCGTGCCCGCCGTCACGTAAAGACCGGCCTCCACCACGCAGTCGTCACCCAGCGAGATGCCCAGGCCCGCGTTGGCGCCCACCAGGCAGCGCTCGCCCACCGAGATCACCTGCTTGCCGCCGCCCGACAGCGTGCCCATGATCGACGCGCCGCCGCCCACGTCGGAGTCCGCGCCCACGACCACCCCGGCCGAGATCCGGCCCTCCACCATGGCCGTGCCCAGCGTGCCCGCGTTGAAGTTCACGAACCCCTCGTGCATCACCGTCGTGCCGCTCGCCAGGTGCGCGCCCAGCCGCACCCGGTCGGCGTCGGCGATCCGCACCCCCGAAGGCACCACGTAGTCGACCATCCTCGGGAACTTGTCCACCCCGTAGACCGTCACCACGCCCCGCGCCCGCAGCCGCAGCCGCGTCCGCTCGAACCCCTCCACGGCGCACGGCCCGAAGTTCGTCCACACCACGTTGGCGAGCTTGCCGAACACCCCCTCCAGGCTCAGCCCGTGCGGCCGCACCAGCCGGTGCGACAGCAGATGCAGCCGCAGATAGGCGTCATGCGCGTCGGCGGGCGGCTCGGACAGCTTGGCGATGCCGGTGCGCACCGCCACCACCTCGACCCCGCGCGCCTCGTCCGGGCCGACCAGCGCGGCCAGCTCGCCCGCCTCGCCGGCGGGCAGCCGCTCGGTGCCGGTGACGGGCGGCTCGCCCAGCTCGGGAGCGGGGAACCAGGTGTCGAGTACGGTGCCGTCGGAGGCGACGGTGGCCAGCCCGACGCCGTACGCGCCGGTCACGGTGGGATCGATAGCAGTCACGTGCCACAAAATACCGCGATCCGCGGCCCGGCCCCGCCCCAGCGCGCCGGGCCGCGACCGCTCAGAGCGCGCCCAGATCCGCCGACAGCCAGTGCTCGGGGCGCATCCGGAACGTCACCAGCGCGTTCAGGTCCGAGCCCTCCACATAGCCCGCCACGGCCTCCGCCGGCAGGTAGCGGGCCGCGATCCGGGTCAGCTGCGCCAGCGTCGTCGGCCCCTGCGCCACGACCGGCCCCTCCACCGACACGTACCGATAGGTGGGGCTCGTCCGCTGCACCAGCAACGTGAACCGGCCCGCCTTCGCGATCAGCCGGGCCTTGACCGAATCGGCCCCCGTCAGGAACTCCACCGCCCCGCCCGGCTCGTAGTCGTACCAGACCGGCACGTTCAGCGGAGCCCGCCCCGGCCCGGCGTCGACGGCCACACCCGCGATGTGCGACTCGGCCAGGAACTTCTCCCGCTCCTGCGCGCTCAACCCCACCAGACCCACCTCCACGGTCACACTCAAGATCAACCTTGGTATTCCCCGCCGTCCCCGGTCAAACGTCCCATAACCGACGTCGCCCCCGCAGTCTTTACCGATCCTTGACCCCGGGCTCAGTGCTTGGGCCCCACATGCAGATCGAGCAGCGCGACCGCCTCCCGCCGGGCCACCGACAGCTCGTTGCGCTTGTTGTGACGCCACGCCACCCCCAGCACGTCGAGCGCCCGGCCGCAGAGAGCCAGGATGTCGCGCGACTCGTTCCTGAACAGGTAGCGCGGATAGGCGTAGCAGCGCTCCCCGTGGCGCACCCGGTTGACGCCCCGGTAGCCGTCGGAGTGCATCAGCCCCCGCACGAACAGCCCGGGATGCGCGTCGACGATCTCCTGCTGCCAGCCCTCGAGCGTGATCGGACGCTGGTGCTTCAGCCCCGGCCCGTGCTGGGGGAACAGATGCGGCCAGTGCTTGGAGTAGGAGTTGACCTCAGTGCAGCCCTGCTTCGGCACGATCCGCACCTTGTCGGTGGGGCGGACGGCGCGCAGGGCGGCCACGCACTCGCGCCGGAGGCCGGGCCAGGCGTCGGCGCAGAAGATGCGCATCGACCAGACGGCCTTGGCCGGGTCGCCGGCCGGGCTGATGCAGCCGTCACCCAGGTAGAGGCCCAGCAGGTAGGCGTAGCTGCCGGCGGGGGAGGGCGAGTGGGGCGTCTCGGCGCAGCGAGGGCAGGTTCCGGTGGTCGAGAGGCCCGCGGCCGGCCGGTCGCGCCAGGCGCGGATCGTCGACCGGTTGGCTCCCGTCCGGCGGCTGACCTCGCTGACGCTGAGGCCGGAGGCGAGCATGGCCAACGCTCGCCGACGCACGGTGAGGTCGTACATGCGGAGAGTGTGGCAGCGGGGTGCGACAGAAAGCCGCAGGCAGGTGCCCCGAGTGGGATTCGAACCCACACTGAATGGATTTTGAGGCCATCGACTCTGCCGGTTGGTCTATCGGGGCGGCATGTGTCCGGTTCAGTTCCCGCAGGGTGTCGCCGCAGGAGAGCACCGGCGTGGATCTAATCTACCGGACATCGGTACTCTTCTGCTCGTGAGTACGCAGCGGCGAGTGGTGATCGCGGAAGACGAGGCGCTGATCCGCCTCGATCTCAAGGAGATGCTCCAGGAGGACGGCTACGTCGTCGTGGGGGAGGCCGGTGACGGGGAGCAGGCGATCCAGCTGGCCACGGATCTGCGGCCGGACCTGGTGATCCTGGACGTCAAGATGCCGGTGCTCGACGGCATCTCGGCGGCCGAGCGGATCGTGGCGGAGCGGATCGCGCCCTGCCTGATCCTCACCGCGTTCTCGCAGCGTGACCTGGTCGAGCGGGCCAGGGACGCGGGGGCGATGGCCTATCTGGTCAAGCCGTTCACCAAGGCGGACCTGGTGCCGGCGATCGAGATGGCGGTGAGCCGGCACGAGGAGATGGTGGCGCTGACCGCCGAGGTGTCGAGCCTGTCGGAGCGGCTGGAGACGCGCAAGCTGGTCGAGCGGGCCAAGGGGCAGCTGATGGCCCAGCACGGGTGGACCGAGCCGCAGGCGTTCCGGTGGATCCAGAAGGCGTCGATGGATCGCCGGTTGAGCATGCGTGAGGTTGCCCAGATCGTTATAGACGACGCGGCCGAGCGCTCGCAGTAGGGCGCATATCAGGATATTTCGCGGCATGGGTTGTGATGCGGTCACGGATGGGCATCCAACCGGCCTCGGCGGCTATCGCGTGAGGTGTCCCGGCACTTCTGATGGGCGGACGGAAGCTCCCCTCATCACGAACGGAGACGCTTGCGATGATCCGCATTCTTCGCGCGCCCGCCGCCGTCACCGCGGCGTGCCTGGCGCTGGCGGCCTGCGGCGGCGGCACGACCCCCGGACCGGGCGCCGGGGCGCAGTCCCAGGCCCCGAGCCGTCAGGGTGACGGGACGCTGACGATCGGCACGGTGCTGCCGCAGACGGGCACGCTGGCGTACCTGGGCCCGCCGGAGTTCGCCGGGGTCGACCTGGCGGTCAAGGAGATCAACGAGGCCGGCGGCGTGCTGGGCAGGCCGGTGGAGAAGATCCACACCGACTCGGGCGACACGACGACGAACATCGCCGCGCAGTCGGCGGACAAGCTGCTGGGGCAGAAGGTGGACGCGATCATCGGGGCGGCGTCGTCGTCGGTGTCGGAGTCGATCGTCGACAAGATCACCCGCGCCGGGGTCATCCAGTTCTCGCCGGCGAACACGTCCGACAAGTTCACCACGATCAAGGACGACGGCCTGTACTTCCGCACGGCCCCGCCGGACAAGCTGCAGGGGCGGGTGCTGGCCGATCTGGTGGTGTCGGACGGGCACGCGACGGTGGGCATCCTGGCGATGCAGGACTCGTACGGCTCCGGTCTGGCCGACCAGTTCACCAGGACGGCCGAGGAGGCGGGCGGCCAGGTGGTGGAGCGGGTGGACTACGACCCGAAGGCGGCGGACTTCGCGGCGGACGTGGCGAAGATCAAGGCCAAGAGCCCGCAGGCGATCGTGCTGATCGGCTTCCAGGAGACGGCCAAGGTGGTGCAGGAGCTGGTCAAGCAGGGGCTGACGGCGGATCGGCACCAGTGGTACATGGTCGACGGCAACATGTCGAACACGAACTTCCTGCGGGCGCCCCGGGGGACCCTGGAGGGGGTCAAGGGCACGATCCCGGGGGCGTCGGCCCCGGAGGCGTTCCAGAAGCGGCTGCTGGCGGTGGACCCGGACCTGACGGAGTTCACGTACGCGGCGGAGTCGTACGACGCGGCGAACCTGATCGCGCTGGCGGCGCTGGCGGCGGGCGACGACGCGGGGCGGCCGGCGGCGGCGAAGCTGGTCGAGGTGAGCAGGGGTGGCGAGAAGTGCCAGGACTTCGCGAGCTGCGCGGCGCTGCTGAAGGCGGGCAAGGACGTCGATTACGACGGGGTGAGCGGTCCGGTGGATTTCACGGACGAGGGTGATCCGTCGGTGGCGACCATCGGGGTGTATCAGTACGGGCCGGACAACAAGTTCGACGCGGGCAAGGCGACCGAATACCGCAAGGGAAACATCGCCGGCTGATCGGCACGGACCTGATGTCCGAAACGTCCGTGCTCGGGGCGGGCGTTTCGGACATCACGAATTAGCATAAAGTTCGCACAACAACCTCCCTTTTCCGTCGTTCGCCGTCATGCTGAAGTCGGAAAACGCAGCGGCGGGAGAGTTCCGCCGCTGGGACAAGGGGAGTTTCTTGATGATCCGCATTGCTCCGGCCGGACGCATGCTGGCTCTCGCGGCCGCCGCGAGCCTGGCCCTGACGGCCTGTGGGGGCGGCGACACCACCGCGCAGGAGAGCCCGTCCGCAGCGGCCTCCGACGCGGCCTCGTCCGCGGCGCCCGCGGCCAAGGGCGACGGCACGCTGACCCTGGGCACGCTGCTGCCGCAGACGGGGTCGCTGGCGTTCCTCGGCCCGCCCGAGTTCGCCGGCGTCGACCAGGCGGTCAAGGAGATCAACGAGGCCGGCGGCGTGCTCGGCAAGCCGGTGAACAAGATCCACACCGACTCGGGTGACACGACGACGAACATCGCCGCGCAGTCGGTCGACAAGCTGATCTCGCAGAAGGCCGACGCGATCATCGGCGCCGCGTCCTCGTCGGTGTCGGAGTCGGTCGTCGACAAGATCACCGGCGCCGGTCTGGTGCAGTTCTCGCCGGCCAACACCTCCGACAAGTTCACCACCATCGAGGACGACGGCCTCTACTTCCGCACCGCCCCGCCGGACAAGCTCCAGGGCCGCGTGCTGGGCGACCTGATCGTGGCCGACGGCAACGACAGCATCGGCATCATGGCGATGCAGGACTCCTACGGCTCCGGCCTGGCCGACCAGGTGACGGCGACGGCCGAGGCGGCCGGCGCGCAGGTGGTCGAGCGGGTCGACTACGACCCGAAGGCCGCCGACTTCTCCGCCGACGTGGCCAAGGTCAAGGCCAAGAGCCCGAAGGCGATCGTGCTGATCGGCTTCGAGGAGGGCGCCAAGGTCATCCAGGAGCTGGTCAAGCAGGGCCTGTCGACGGACAAGGTCAAGTGGTACCTGGTCGACGGCAACATGTCGAACACCAACTACCTGGACATGCCCAAGGGCACGCTGGACGGCGTGAAGGGCACGATCCCGGGCGCCGAGGCGCCGACGGCCTTCCGCGAGAAGCTCATGAAGACCGACCCCGACCTGGACGACTTCACCTACGCGGCGGAGTCGTACGACGCGGCCATCCTGATCGCGCTGGCCGCCGAGGCGGCCAAGGACGACAGCGGCAAGTCGATCGCGGGCAAGCTGGCCGAGGTCAGCAAGGGCGGCGAGAAGTGCAAGGACTTCAAGACCTGCGCCGACCTGCTCAAGGCCGGCAAGGACATCGACTACGACGGCGTCAGCGGCCCGATCGAGTTCGACGACGCCGGTGACCCGGCGGTCGCCACGATCGGCGTCTACCAGTACGGCAAGGACAACAAGTACGCCGCCAAGGCGCTGGAGTACCGCACCGGCAACATCGCCGGTTAGCCGCCGCCCAGGTCGCAGACGTCGGCCGCGTAGCGGATGAGGCGTTTCTGCACCTGCTCGGGCGGCGTGAGGATGACGACGCGTTCCTCGCCCCCGTCGACGCTGGCGCGGGCGGGGAACATGAACGCCTTCTTGGCCTCGGCGAACGCGTGCGCGTCGCAACGGGCCGGGGTGATCTCGAACGGCACCTCGGCCCGCTGCGCGGAGGCGTCCAGCGTGGCCCGCAGGCTCTCCCCGCCGGTGACGAGGTAGTGCGTGGTGCCGCCGACGGAGTGCACGGTGACGGCGCCGGGGCCGCGGCGGGTGAGCGTGAGCGTGGTGCGCATGGCGTCGCCGTGCTGCTTCCACTCGGGGCCGAAGGCGAGGTCGGCGGCCTGCCTGATGAGGTGTTCCGAGCACTCGTCGCGCACGAGCCTGGCGAGCACCGGGTCGGGGTGGGGCACCGGGAAGACGACGCGGCGCAGCTTCTGCTCGGAGCCGGTGCGCACGTGGGCCACGACGGTGGCGGGCCGCACCTCGGGCAGCCCCTGAGCGGGGCAGACGGCCTTCCCATATGGAATGGGGAGATCAGTCCTCGCCGTCCGTTTGATGGTGGAATCAGTCTTTTGTACGGGAACCGTGGTCAATGACGGTGTCACGAGTTGAAGATCCGCGAAATACACCGGGGTGTCGCTCGTATTCCGTACGGCCACCTGTAACCGGTGCGCGGCCTCGTCCGAACGCCATTGTCCCAGCGTGACCGACACGCCCGCGGGCGGCTCGGCGGACGGCGCGGGAGGCGGAGGCGAGCTGCACCCGGCGGCGAGGACGCACAGCATGCCGATGGTCCAAATGCGCTTCACGTCCTTCACATTAGGCACACCCCGGGCCCAGTCGTAAGTTGAGGACTGATTACGACTCCGCATCCAAGTGCCGACAGTTCATCTGCGCATCTGGCCCCGATGTCCAGGCATTTTGTACGTTTCCGTCATTCGATCGGGAACGCTCGGCGGTGCTGACGGATCCCGGCCTGGAAATGAAGGAGATTACTTCATGATCCGCATTGCTCCCGTGGGACGGGTGCTGGCTGTCGCGGCTGCCACCAGCCTCGCCCTGACAGCTTGCGGTGGCGGCAGCAACACCGCCACGCCTGAATCCCCCTCGGCCGCCCCATCCTCCGCGGCCCCCGCGGCGAAGGGCGACGGCACGCTGACCCTGGGCACGCTGCTGCCGCAGACCGGATCGCTCGCCTTCCTCGGCCCGCCCGAGTTCGCCGGCGTCGACCTGGCGGTCAAGGAGATCAACGAGGCCGGTGGCGTCCTGGGCAAGCCGGTGAACAAGATCCACACCGACTCCGGCGACACCACCACGAACATCGCCTCACAGTCGGTCGACAAGCTCCTGACGCAGAACGCCGACGCCATCATCGGCGCCGCGTCCTCGTCGGTGTCGGAGTCGGTCATCGACAAGATCACGGGCGCCGGTGTGGTCCACTTCTCCCCGGCCAACACCTCCGACAAGTTCACCACGATCGAGGACAAGGGCCTGTACTTCCGCACCGCGCCGCCGGACCAGCTCCAGGGCCGCGTGCTGGGTGACCTGATCATCTCCGACGGCAACGCCTCCATCGCCATCATGGCGATGCAGGACTCCTACGGCACCGGCCTGGCCGACCAGGTGGCCAAGACGGTCCAGGACGGCGGCGGCCAGGTCGTCGAGCGGGTCGACTACGACCCGAAGGCGGCCGACTTCTCCGCCGACGTGGCCAAGATCAAGGCCAAGAGCCCGCAGGCCGTCGTGCTGATCGGCTTCGAGGAGACCGCCAAGGTCATCGGCGAGCTGATCAAGCAGGGCATGCCGGCCGACAAGGTCAAGTGGTACATGGTCGACGGCAACATGTCGAACACCAACTACATCAAGATGCCCAAGGGCACGCTCAAGGGCGTCAAGGGCACCTACCCCGGCGCCGCCTCGCCCGACGAGTTCCGGCAGAGCCTGATGGCGGTCGACCCCAAGCTCGAGGACTTCACCTACGCCCCCGAGTCCTACGACGCCGCCAACCTGATCGCGCTGGCCGCCGAGGTCGCCAAGAGCGACGTGGGCGCCGACATCGCGGCCAAGCTGGCCGAGGTCAGCAAGGGCGGCGAGAAGTGCACCAACTTCAAGACCTGCTCGGAGCTGCTGAAGGCGGGCAAGGACTTCGACTACGACGGCGTGAGCGGTCCGGTCGAGTTCAACGACGCCGGTGACCCGGCCGTCGCCACCATCGGCATCTACCAGTACGGCGACGACAACAAGTACCCCGTGAAGGCGCTGGAGTACCGCACGGGCAACATCGAGGGCTGATCCCCGCCCCAAGTGTGAAGGGCCCGGTCTTCCCCCCTGAGACCGGGCCCTTCGGCATGCTCAGCGGCAGCCCGCCTCGATCTGCCCGGCCGCCGCGCGATAGCGCTTGAGCAGCGCCACCTGCCGCTCGCGCGGCGTGCGCGACTTCGACAGGTCCGCGGTCGTGGACTCGACCGTACGCACCGCCGTGCCGAGGGAGTCCGGCAGGCGGGGGCCGAACTGGCGGGTGATGCCGTGCACCTCGGCCAGCCGGCCGATGACGGCGTCCTGGAAGTCCTGCTCGTCCTCGTGGCCCGCGGGTTCGAGCAGCAGGCCCGCGTAGCCGATGGCGGAGACCACGCGCGCGCACGGGTCGTCGTCGGGGTCGCCGCCGGTGCTGTAGGTGCCGGTGGAGGGTGAGGGACCGCAGGCGGCGGTCAGGAGGACGAGGAGCGCCGAGGCCGCGAGACGTTTCACACCGCCCATTGAAGACCGTCGGCCGCCAACGGAGAAGGGGCCCCCGCAGGAGCCCCTTCCCGTGCCTGATCGTCCGTGCCTCACGCCTTGGCGAGCGTGCCCAGGTAGAGCTCGATGACCTTGGGGTCGCGGGCGAGCTGGCGCCCGGTGCCGGTGTAGGCGTTGCGGCCCTGGTCGAGCACGTAGCCGCGGTGGCAGATCTGCAGGCAGCGCCGGGCGTTCTGCTCCACCATGATCACGGTCACGCCGGCCTTGTTGATCTGCTGGGCCTGGATGAACACCAGGTCCTGCAGCTTGGGTGACAGACCGGCCGACGGCTCGTCGAGCAGCAGCACCGACGGCTCGGTCATGAGCGCCCTGGCCATCGCCACCATCTGCCGCTCGCCGCCCGACAGGGAGCCGGCCCGCTGCTTGCGCCGCTCCTTGAGCGCCGGGAACAGCTCGGCGACGAACTCGAAGCGCTCCTTGAACTTGCCGGGCACCTGGAAGGCGCCCATCTCGAGGTTCTCCTCGATGGTGAGGCTGGGGAAGACGTTGTTGGTCTGCGGGACGTACCCGACGCCCCGCGCGACCAGCTCGTGCGCCTTCATGTTCGTGATGTTCTCACCCTTGAGCGTGACGCTGCCGCTGCGGATGTTGACCAGCCCGAACATGGCCTTGAGCAGGGTCGACTTGCCGGCGCCGTTGGGGCCGATGATGCCGATCAGCTCGCCGTCGCCCACGTAGAGGTCGGAGCCGTTGAGGATGTTGACGCCCGGCAGGTAGCCGGCGATCAGCTCGTCGCAGCGCAGGACGGCGTTCTCGGCGCCGGCCACGTGCGCGCTGCGGTCGGTGACCGCCGACGTGGACTCGGGGACGGCGTTCACTTCTTCGTCTCCTCTTCGAACTCGGCCTCGAGCGCCTGCTCGGCCTCGTGGAGCTGTTCGGCGAGCTCGCTCTCGTCGAGCGGGGCGTCGTGGTGGGCGCCCAGGTAGGCGTCGATGACCCGCTCGTCCGACATGATCGTGTCGGGCGGGCCCTCGGCGATGACGGCGCCCTGGGCCATGACGACGACCCAGTCGCTGATGTCGCGGACCATGTCCATGTCGTGCTCGACGAACAGCACGGTCATGCCCTGCTCGCGCAGGTCCTTGACGTGCCCGAGCAGCGACTGGGTGAGGGCCGGGTTGACGCCCGCCATCGGCTCGTCGAGCATGACCAGCTCCGGCTGGACCATGAGCGCGCGGGCCATCTCCAGCAGCTTGCGCTGGCCGCCGGACAGCGACCCGGCGAAGTCGTCGCGCTTGGCGTCGAGCTTGAAGCGGACCAGCAGCTCCTCGGCCCGCTCGGTGATCTCGTCCTCCTGGCCGCGCCAGATCGCCGGCACGAGCGCCCGCCAGAAGTTCTCGCCGCGCTGCTTCTGCGCGCCCAGGCGCATGTTCTCCAGCACGGTGAGCTTCGACAGCGCCTTGGTGAGCTGGAACGTGCGCACCATGCCGGCGCGGGCCACCTTGTGGGCGGGCACGCCGTTCATGTTGCGGCCGTTGAACGTCCACTGGCCGGAGTCGGCGGTGTCGAAGCCGGTCAGCTGGTTGAAGAACGTGGTCTTGCCGGCGCCGTTGGGGCCGATCAGCGCGGTGATGGAGCCGCGCTGCACCTCGACGTGCTTGACGTCGACGGCGGTCAGGCCGCCGAAGCGGCGCACCACGTTGTCCACGACGAGGATCGGGTCCGGCTTGGCCACCCCGGGGTCGTGGGCGAGGTCCTTGAAGGCGGCCAGGGCGGCGGCCTTGCGGTCGGTGGCGGTTTCAGCGTGCATCGATTGCTATCTCCCTCTTGTCACCGAAGATGCCCTGTGGCCGGAAGACGAGCAAGAGGATGAGTCCCAGCCCGACGAGGAGGAAGCGGAACGGGCCCACCTGGGTGGAGTCCAGGAAGGTGATCGCGCCCGACTCGACCGCACCGCTGAGCACGCCGTTGACCAGCACCAGCAGCACCCAGAAGATCGCCGAGCCGACGACCGGGCCGAACACGCGGGCCGCGCCGCCGAGGATGACGATCGTGTAGGCGAAGAAGGTGGTCTCGGTGCCGAAGATGTCCGGCTGCACCGAGGCGTAGGCCAGGCCGTAGATGAAGCCGCCGAGGCAGCCGATGACGCCGCCCAGGATGAGCGACTGCATCTTGTACGAGAAGACGTTCTTGCCGAGGCTGCGCACGGCGTCCTCGTCCTCGCGGATCGCCTTGAGCACGCGGCCCCACGGGCTCTTCATGAGCAGGAAGACGATGGCGCAGGAGAGGGCGACGAGGATCCAGCCGACGACGAGCACCCACAGCGTCCGCTCGCCGAACAGCAGCCAGCCGAACCCGTACTCCCCCTCGGGGAAGGGGTTGAGCGCGTAGAAGCCGTCGGAGAAGCCGCGCCGGCCGTCGGAGCCGCCGAAGACGTCCTTGAACGCCACCGAGCGGAACACCAATCGGACGATCTCGGCCGCCGCGATGGTGACGATGGCCAGGTAGTCGGCGCGCAGCCGCAGCGTGGGGATGCCCAGCACGAGCGCCAGCAGGACGGCCGACAGCAGGCCGACCCCGATGCCGATCCAGAACGGCAGGCCGAGCACGGTGACGGTGACCGCCAGGCCGTAGCCGGCGACCGCGAGGAACGCCGACTGCCCGAAGTTGAGCAGGCCGGTGTAGCCGAAGTGGATGTTGATGCCGATCGCGGCGAGCGCGTACCAGACCGTCTCGACGCCGATGGCGGCCTTGACGGTGGTGGAGATGATCGTGATCCAGTCCATGGTTCCCCCCGTCAGCCGATCCGCTCGCGGCGGCCGAGGATGCCCTGCGGCCGGAAGAGGAGCACGATGATGAGCACGGCCAGCGCGCCGACGCTCTTGAGCTCCGGCGGCACCCACAGCGTGGAGACCTGGATGAACAGGCCGACGATGATGGAGCCGACCAGCGCGCCGAACGCCGTGCCGAGCCCGCCGAGCGTGACGCCGGCGAAGATGAGCAGCAGGATGTCCTGGCCCATGGTGAACTTCAGGTTCTGCGACAGGCCGAGCATGATGCCGGCCAGCGCGGCGATGGCGCCGCCCATGGTCCAGATGATGCGGATGACCCGGTCGACGTTGATGCCGGAGGAGGCGGCGAGCGCCGGGTTGTCGGCCACGGCACGGGCGGCCTTGCCGGTGCGGGTGCGCAGCAGGGCGACGCCGACGACGACCAGGACGATCAGCTCGATGCCCATGGCGACGAAGTTCTTCGGCGCCGCCGAGATCGGGCCGACCTGGATGCCGGGCTGGGCGTTGTACTGGGCGAACGCCTCGCTCTGGCCGCCGAACAGGATGAGGAAGAGGTAGCGCAGGAAGATCGCCACACCGATCGAGACGATCATCATGGCGATGATGCCGGTGCCGCGGCGGCG
This sequence comes from Nonomuraea sp. ATR24, assembly GCF_041950485.1. NCBI lineage: Bacteria > Bacillati > Actinomycetota > Actinomycetes > Streptosporangiales > Streptosporangiaceae > Nonomuraea > Nonomuraea sp. ATR24. The sequence continues at coordinate 56,940 of NZ_JBGNUU010000002.1, read as the reverse complement.
CAGCTGGCCCCAGAAGAACCTGTCCTGCGCGTAGCCGAGCCCGCCCGCGAGGATGACCGCGATGATCGCGGCGGGGATGAGGTGCAGGCCGATGCCGGTGTTGAAGGCGTAGGCGAGCAGTGCGCCGAGCGTGACCAGCTCACCGTGGGCGAAGTTGGTCAGGCCGGTGGTGCCGTAGATGAGCGACAGGCCGAGCGCCGCCAGGGCGATGATCAGCCCCAGGTTGAGACCCTCGAAGGTGAGCTGCGCGGCCCGTTCCCAGAAGGCGCTGCCCCCGCTGCCGGGCTGCGCGGGCTCCTCGCCCGCGGCGGTCTTGGGCTGCAGGGCGAACAGCACGCTCGCCGGGTTGCCCTCGTAGACGGTCGGCGTGCGGACGTTCTTTCCGCCGACGATCTGCAGGTCCGCGGGGAGGGTGCTGACATCCAGCGTGACCTTGAACTTGCCGGGCTTGTCGACCGGCACCTCCCATGTGCCCTTGGCGTCACTGGTGACCTCCTGAACGGGTTGTCCGCTCTCGGTGGTCACGACGATCTTCACGCCGTTCACTGGCTGGCCTTGGTGTTGGAGTGTTCCCCTCAGGCTCTGTTCCGGATCCGCCGCATGGGCAGGAACGGCGAGCAGGAGAATGAGTCCACCCAGGAAGGCCGTGAACGCGATCACGGCTCTGCGCAATGGTGCTCCCTCAGATAGGTCAAGGCGGGGTTGTGCCCCTCCATCTCGACACGCGGGCATCGCAGGCACGACTGGGATGCTGTGGCGGGAGCTTATTCCGGGTACGCCCGGTTCAGTATGGTTCGTCACCAATTAGTGACATGCGTGTGTCACTTGTGTGAGCAAACAACGCGGCAGGTCAGGGGCTAAATGAGCGGACACGCCTGGCGCGGTGACTAACGAATCCCTAACGATACAAGCGGAATTCATAAAAACGAGCCCGGGGGAGACCTTTGGTGCCGTATGAGGCTTCCCCGGCCTCACCCGTTGTCTACTCGGCCTCCCCGCGGGCTCCGCTGGGGACAACCGTAGCGATCCCCGGGCCCTGTGCGCAAAGGGGCTGGTGCGATCAGGCGTCGCGCAGCATGCAGGTGAGGCGGGAGGTGCACACCCGCCGCCCCTGCTCGTCGGAGATCTCGATGTCGTACGTGGCCAGCGTGCGGCCGCCGTGCAGCCGGGTCGCCACCCCCGTCACGTGCCCGGAGGTCGCCGGACGGTGGTGGGTGGCGTTGATCTCGATCCCCACCGCGATCCTGCCGGGGCCGGCGAAGAGGGCGGCCCCCGTCGAGCCGAGCGTCTCGGCCAGCACCACCGAGGCGCCGCCGTGCAGCAGGCCGTACGGCTGCGTGTTGCCCGCCACCGGCATCCGCGCCACCACGCGCTCGGCGTTCGCCTCCAGGAACTCGATGCCCATCCGGTCGGCCAGCGTGCCCTCGTGCACGGCGGTGAAGGAGGCCGGGTCGATCTGCGTCAAGGGGACGCCTCCAGTCTTTCGAGCTCGGGTTTTCTGTCGCAGTTGGAGACTAGGCTGCCTGTGTGCCGAAGAGTGAAGTGACCCCCAGCCGACCCTGCCTGCTGCTGCTTGACGGGCATTCCCTGGCTTATCGCGCGTTCTACGCGCTGAAAGACGCCAACCTGATGACCACCGACGGTCAGCACACCGAGGCGGTCTACGGGTTCACCTCGATGCTGACCAACATCCTGCGTGACGAGCAGCCCACGCACGTGGCGGTGGCCTTCGACCGATCGGAGCCGACGTTCCGGCACGAGGAATACTCCGATTACAAGGCCAACCGCAGCGAGACGCCCGAAGACTTCCGCGGCCAGATGCAGCTCATCTACGAGCTGCTCGACACGCTGCGCATCCCGCGCCTGTCCAAGGCCGGCTTCGAGGCCGACGACCTGATCGCCACGCTGGCCACCCGCGCCGGCGCCGAGGGCATGAGCGTGCTCATCGTCACCGGCGACCGCGACGCGCTGCAGCTCGTCAACGACGACGTCACCGTGCTCATGACCCGCCGCGGCATCAGCGACATGACGCGCTTCACGCCGGAGGCCGTCCAGGAGAAGTACGGCCTCACCCCGGTGCAGTATCCCGACTTCGCGGCGCTGCGCGGCGACCCGTCCGACAACCTGCTCAGCATCCCCGGCGTCGGTGAGAAGACCGCCGCCAAGTGGGTGCGCGAGTTCGGCTCGCTGACCGAGCTCGTCGACCGGGTCGACGAGGTCAAGGGCAAGGTCGGCGACAAGCTGCGCGAGCACGTCGCCCAGGTGCTGATGAACCGGCGGCTCACCGAGCTGCTGCGCGACGTCCCCCTGGAGGCCGAGCTGTCCGACCTCAAGCAGGGCGCCTGGGAGCGCGAAGAGGTCAACAAGCTGTTCGACACCCTGCAGATCCGCGGCGAGCTGCGCGAGCGCGTCTTCAAGACCCTCGGCACCGGCGAGCAGGAGCCCGACCAGGGCTTCGAGGTCGAGACCGTGATCCTCGGCCCCGACCGGGTGGCCGGCTGGCTGTCGGCGCTGCCCGAGGGCCGCGCCGGCGTGGCGTTCAAGGGCGTCTACGGCAGCGGCACCGGCCGCGTCGACGCCATCGCCATCGCCTCCCCCGACGGCACCGCCGCGCACATCGACCCGGTCAAGCTGACCGAGGCCGACGAGGCCGCGCTGCGCGCCTACCTGGCCGACCCCGGCAGGCCCAAGGCCGTCCACGACGCCAAGGGCCCCATCCTGGCGCTGTGGGCGCAGGGCATGGAGCTGCGCGGCCTGTCGTGCGACACCGCGCTGGCGGCCTACCTGGCGATGCCGGGGCAGCGCACGTTCGCGCTCGAGGACCTCGCCCGCCGCTACCTCAACCGCGACCTGCGCGCCGAGGAGGAGTCCGACGGCCAGGCCGCCCTGTTCGGCGACGACGAGGACGCCCCCGCCAAGGACCTGGCCCTGCGCGCCCACGCGGTGCGCGAGCTGGCCGACGCCCTGGAGGGCTTCCTCGCCGGGCGCGGCGGCACCCAGCTCCTCAGCGACGTCGAGCTGCCGCTGCTGACCGTGCTGGCCGAGATGGAGCGCGCCGGCATCGCCGTCGACAGCGAATACTTCGCCGGCCTGGAGGCCGAGTTCGGCGCCGCCGTCAAGCACGCGGTCGAGGAGGCCCACCGCTCCGTCGGCGAGCAGTTCAACCTCGGCTCGCCCAAGCAGCTGCAGGAGGTGCTGTTCGTCAAGCTCGGCCTGCCCAAGACCAAGAAGATCAAGACCGGCTACAGCACCGACGCCGACCAGCTCGCCTGGCTCGTCACCCAGACCGAGCACGAGCTGCCGACGATCATGCTGCGCCACCGCGACCAGACCAAGCTGCGCACCACGGTCGAGGGCCTGATCAAGGAGATCGGCGACGACGGCCGCATCCACACCACCTTCAACCAGATCATCGCCGCCACCGGCCGCCTGTCGTCGGAGAAGCCCAACCTGCAGAACATCCCCATCCGCACCGCCGAAGGCCGCCGCATCCGGCAGGGCTTCGTCGTGGGCGAGGGCTACGAGACGCTGCTCACCGCCGACTACAGCCAGATCGAGCTGCGCATCATGGCCCACCTGTCGGGCGACGAGTCGCTGATCGCCGCGTTCGAGTCGGGCCACGACTTCCACCAGGCCACCGCCGCCCGCGTCTTCGACCTGCCGCCCGAGCAGATCGACGGCGAGCTGCGGGCCCGCATCAAGGCGATGAACTACGGCCTCGCCTACGGATTGTCCGACTTCGGGCTGGCGGGCCAGCTCAACATCCCGGTCGCCGAGGCGCGGGCCCTGAAGGAGGAATACTTCGAGGAGTTCGGCGGCGTGCGTGACTTCCTGCACGACATCGTCCGCCAGGCGCGCACCAATGGCTACACCGAGACCATGATGGGCCGCCGCCGCTACCTGCCCGACCTCACCAGCGACAACCGCCAGCGCCGCGAGATGGCCGAGCGGATGGCGCTCAACGCCCCCATCCAGGGGTCGGCGGCCGACATCATCAAGGTCGCCATGCTGCACGTCCGCCAGGCGCTGGCCGAGGAGGGGCTGGGCTCGCGCATGCTCCTCCAGGTGCACGACGAGCTCGTCTTCGAGGTGGCCCCGGGCGAGCTGGAGATGCTGCGGCAGCTCGTGAGCGACCAGATGAACGCCGCCTACCAGCTCCGGGTCCCCCTGGAGGTCTCCGTCGGCATCGGCCGCACCTGGGAAGACGCCGGCCACTAACCCGCACCCAGCGGGAGGGCCCGCCCGGCGCGGGCCCTCCGCCCGGGGCGCGCCTTCCGCACGGTGCAGACCCCGTCCGGGTGGGCGGGCGCCCGCGCGCCCCGGCCCCGGCACGGCGTGGGCGCTCTGGGTGGCCGCCTGGCGCGGCCCCCGGGTGGCGCGCGCCCCTTCCAGGCCCTATCCCCGGCTGGTCGGGTCCTCCGGCTGGCGTGTGGCCCCCGGGCGGGGGAGGCTCTTCCCGTCGTGCCGCCTCCCCGTACGGCGGGCCCCTCGGGGTGGTCGGGGCCTCGGCGCGGTGGGGGCCCTCGGGGGCGCGCTTGCGGGGGTGCTTGCCTCACGTGAGGGCGTCGGGGCAGGTGGTGCCGGGGTCCTGGGTGGGTTGCGGAGGGGCGGGTTTCGTCCTGGTTCGGCGGGGCATGGCACTTTTTTCGTGATCCTTTGGATTACGCTGAGGAAAGCTTTCCCCGAGTGGCACAGGAGTTTTGTGCAGTCCCTTACGCGGATCATCGGCGTGACGAACGTCCTGGTCGTGGTCACGGCGATCGTCGGGCTGTGGCTGGTGCCCGGCGACCGCCCCGTGGCGGCCCCGCCCGCAAGGGCCCAGGAACGGTCCACCACGGCCGCGCCGACGGGCCCGGCGGTCGGCGAGGTGGCCGAGCCGCCGGGCGTCGTGGCGACCCCCGAGTTCGCCAAGCAGGTCAAGGCCAACGAGCTCGGCAAGGTCCCGGTGCTGATGTACCACCGGCTGGTCGGCAAGCGGCGCTCGTCGATCGACCGCACGCCGGCCCAGTTCAGGCAGGAGCTGGAGAAGCTCGCCAGGAAGGGGTACGTGCCGATCAGCGCGGCGGAGTTCGCGGCGGGCGACATCCGGGTGCCGGCCGGGAAGTTCCCGGTCGTGCTCACGTTCGACGACGGCCATCCCAGCCATTTCGCGCTGGACGCCGCCGGGAAGCCCGCCCGGGACACGGCGGTGGGCATCCTGCTGGACGTGGCCGCGCGCCATCCGGGTTTCCGGCCGGTGGCCACGTTCTGGGTCAACCAGACGCCGTTCGGGCTGCGGAGCGAGCGGGAGCAGGAGGCGGCGGTGCGCTGGCTGACCGGCAACGGGTTCGAGGTGGCCAACCACACCTGGTCCCATCCGGACCTGCGCTCGCTCGGCACGAAGAAGGTGCGCAAGCAGATCGCCAGGCTCGACCGGATGCTGGGCCGGCTGGGCGTGGACAAGGTGACGACGCTGGCGCTGCCGTACGGGTCGATGCCGCGTTCGAAGAAGGCGGCCCGGCAGGGGGCGTGGGAGGGCACGCGTTACGACTACGACGGGGTGTTCCTGGCCGGGGCCGAGCCGTCCGTTTCGCCGTACGCGAAAAAATTCGACAGGGGTGCGATCCAGCGGATCCAGAGCAACGGCAAGAAGGGCGAATGCCGCAAGTGGTGCTCGCAGTACTGGCTGGAATGGCTGGACAAGCACCCGGGCGAGCGTTATGTGTCCGACGGCGACCCGGAGCGCGTCTCCATCCCTCGTCGGCTTCGGGGTAATATCGAGGCAAAGCACAGGCCCCGGGTCAACGCTTACTAGCCGCGGTGGATGTGCCGGTTGGATTGACCCCGTGGCGATGGTCTCATATGCTGATCGCTGCGCTGTGGGCTCGCGCGCGCCTCAGACGGAGCGGGCTCGCGCTCGGTCACGTCGATGTCGTAACTCCTCGGCTTGATGCGGAAGAGGGCCTGCCGCGCATCGCCACATCGACATCTGTCCGCGTTCGGAGCAATTCCACACATGACGTCCAGCACTGAGGCCACCTCGAGCACCCCGCAGGTAGCGGTCAACGACATCGGGTCCGAGGAAGCCTTCCTCGCCGCGATCGACGAGACCATCAAGTACTTCAACGACGGCGACATCGTCGAGGGCACCGTCGTCAAGGTCGATCGAGACGAGGTTCTTCTCGACATCGGCTACAAGACCGAGGGTGTCATCCCCTCGCGCGAGCTTTCGATCAAGCACGATGTCGACCCTGCTGACGTCGTGGAGGTCGGCGAGCACGTCGAGGCCCTGGTTCTCCAGAAGGAGGACAAGGAGGGCCGCCTGATCCTGTCCAAGAAGCGTGCTCAGTACGAGCGCGCCTGGGGCACGATCGAGAAGATCAAGGACGAGGACGGCATCGTCACCGGCACCGTCATCGAGGTCGTCAAGGGTGGTCTCATCCTCGACATCGGCCTCCGTGGCTTCCTCCCGGCGTCCCTGGTCGAGATGCGCCGTGTCCGCGACCTGCAGCCGTACGTCGGCCGCGAGCTCGAAGCCAAGATCATCGAGCTCGACAAGAACCGCAACAACGTGGTTCTGTCGCGCCGTGCCTGGCTTGAGCAGACGCAGTCGGAAGTTCGCCAGACCTTCCTCAACACCCTCCAGAAGGGCCAGGTCCGCAAGGGCGTCGTGTCCTCGATCGTCAACTTCGGTGCCTTCGTGGACCTGGGTGGCGTCGACGGTCTGGTCCACGTGTCGGAGCTGTCCTGGAAGCACATCGACCACCCCTCCGAGGTTGTCGAGGTCGGCCAGGAGGTCACGGTCGAGGTCCTCGACGTCGACATGGAGCGCGAGCGCGTCTCCCTGTCGCTCAAGGCCACCCAGGAAGACCCGTGGCAGCAGTTCGCCCGCACCCACCAGATCGGCCAGGTCGTGCCGGGCCGCGTCACCAAGCTGGTGCCGTTCGGCGCGTTCGTCCGGGTCGAGGAGGGCATCGAGGGCCTGGTCCACATCTCCGAGCTGGCCGAGCGCCACGTGGAGATCCCGGAGCAGGTCGTCCAGGTCGGCGACGAGATCTTCGTGAAGATCATCGACATCGACCTCGACCGTCGCCGGATCAGCCTGTCCCTCAAGCAGGCCAACGAGGGCGTGGGCACCGAGGTCGAGTTCGACCCGACGCTCTACGGCATGGCGGCGACCTACGACGACCAGGGCAACTACATCTACCCCGAGGGCTTCGACCCGGAGACCGGGGAGTGGCTCGAGGGCTTCGACAAGCAGCGTGAGGAGTGGGAGCGGCAGTACGCCGAGGCCCAGCAGCGCTACGAGGCCCACCGCAAGCAGATCGAAGAGGCCCGCAAGGCCGAGGCCGAGGCCGGCGAAGCCGCTCCTTCGTCCTACAGCGGTGAGTCGCAGCCCCAGTCGAGCAGCTCCTCGTCCGCTCCGGCGGCCGGCGCTCTCGCCTCCGACGAGGCTCTCGCGGCTCTGCGCGAGAAGCTCGCGGGCGGCCAGAGCTGAGCTAGCTGATCGCTGAACGAAGGCCCCGTACGGATCTCCGTACGGGGCCTTTCGTCATCCCGGAACCGGACCACCCACGCCGGAAAACGGGCCTCCCGAAATGCCCATATGCGGAAGCATCCTTTCCGCATGGGGCGACATCGTGGGCCCCATGAACGACATCACGCCCTTCCGCGTTGACATCCCCCAAGCCGACCTTGACGACCTGCGTGACCGCCTGCGCCGCACCCGCTGGGCGCGGCAGCTTCCCGGTGGCGGATGGCGGCGCGGCGTCCCGGTGGACTACCTGCGGGAGCTGGCCGCGTACTGGGCCGACGGGTTCGACTGGCGGGCGCAGGAAGCCAGGCTGAACGCGTTCCCGCAGTTCACCACCGAGATCGACGGGCAGCGGGTGCACTTCCTGCACGTGCGCTCGCCCGAGCCCGGCGCGCTGCCGCTGATCCTCACGCACAGCTGGCCCAGCTCGGTCGCCGAGTTCCTGGAGCTGGCCGGGCCGCTCGCCGACCCGCGCGCGCACGGCCTCGACCCGGCGGTGGCCTTCCACGTGGTGGCGCCCTCGCTGCCCGGCTTCGGCTTCTCGCCGTTCCCCGAGCCCGCCGACGAGCGGCCCTGGTCCGTCGCCCGGGTGGCCCGCGTCTGGGCCGAGCTGATGGCCCGGCTCGGCTACGAGCGCTACGGTGCGCACGGCAACGACGCCGGCGCCCTGGTCACGCCGCAGCTCGCCGCGCTCGACAGCGAGCACGTAGCCGGCGCGCACATCACCGCCGGCCTCGGCATCCCCACCGGCGACCCGGCCGAGCTCGCCGGCGCGACCGAGGAGGAACGCGCCGAGCTGGAGGCGGCGACCGCCTGGATGGGCCAGGGCAGCGGCTACGGCCCCTACCTGGCGGCCCGCCCGCAGACGCTCGCGCACGGCTTCGCCGACTCGCCCGTGGCCCAGCTCGCCTACCTGGTCGAGCGGTACAAGGAGTTCGACGGCTGGCCGGAGGAGATCCCCGCCGAGCCGATCCCGCGCGACCTGCTGCTCACCAACGCCTCCCTCTACTGGCTGACCGGCACCGGCGGCTCGTCGTCGTGGACCTACTACGAGGGCGCCGCCGGCCTGCCCGTCGACCAGACGGCCGTGCCCACCGGCGTGTCGCACGGCGGCCCGGCCGCCTTCGCGCGGATCGCCGGGCGCAAGAACACGCTCACCCACTGGGGCGGACGCCACAGCCCCAGCCACATGGTCGCCATGGCCGTCCCCGGCGACGTGGTGGCCGACCTCCGCGCCTTCTTCGGGAGCCTGCCGCTGAAGTAGGGTGCTCGGATGGACATCCAGCGGGCGGCGGGCGCGGACGCGGGCGAGATCCTCACCCTCCAGCGGGCCGCGTACGTGAGCGAGGCCCAGCTCTACGGCGACCCGTACATCCCGCCGCTGGTGGAGTCCGTCGAGCAGGTCCGCAAGGCCATCGAGGCGGGGGTCGTGCTCAAGGCCGTCGAGTCCGGCCGCGTCGTCGGGTCGGTGCGCGGCACCCTGGCCGGGGCCACGTGCCTGGTCGGGCGGCTCGTGGTCGCCCCCGACCGGCAGGGCAGGGGCCTGGGCACCGCGCTGCTGACCGCGCTGCACGAGCGGGTGCCGGAGGCCGAGGCGTTCGACCTGTTCACCGGCCACCTGTCGGAGTCCAACCTGAGGCTCTACCGCCGCCTGGGCTACCGCGAGACGCACCGCGAGCGGATGGACGACCACCTGACGCTGGTCCACCTGCGGCGCGGGTAGGCTGCGGGCGTGCTGAAGATCGGACTCACCGGCGGCATCGGGTCGGGCAAGAGCGAGGTGGCCAGGCGGCTGGCCGCCAGGGGCGCCGTGGTCATCGACGCCGACCGGATCGCCCGCGAGGTCGTCGAGCCGGGCACGCCCGGCCTGGCCCGGGTGGTGGCGGAGTTCGGCGACGGCGTGCTGCGGGCCGACGGCTCGCTCGACCGGGAGAAGCTCGGCGGCATCGTCTTCGCCGACCCCGACCGGCTCGCCGCGCTCAACGCCATCGTCCACCCGCTGGTGGGGGAGCGGGTCGCCCGGCTGCAGGGCGAGGCCGACGACGACGCCATCGTCGTCTACGACGTGCCGCTCCTGGCGGAGAACAAGCTCGCCCCCATGTACGACGTCGTCATCGTGGTCGACGCGGCCGACGACGTACGGGTCGCCCGGCTGGCCGAGCACCGCGGCATGGCCGAGCACGACGCCAGGGCCCGCATCGCCGCCCAGGCCACCCGTGACGAGCGCCTGGCCGTGGCCGACGTGGTGATCCCCAACGAGGCGGGCCTGGACGAGCTGGAGGCGCGCGTCGCCGAGGTGTGGGACGACCTCGTCAAGCGCGCCGCCCGCGCCTGACCGGCCGCGTCGTCGGGGCGCCGCGGTCAGGAGGGCGCGGTCAGAAGGGCGCGTCGAGCGGCACCTGGCGGACCCCGGGCAGGTGCGCGTCCAGCTCGCCGAGCTCGAAGCGGGCCATGCCGAGCACGTGCCAGAACTGCCCGGCCGTGTCCCCGTGCACCTTGTAACGCCCGTCCGGAGCCAGCGCCGCCCACCCCTCGGGCAGCCCCAGCAGCGTCGTACGGCGCTCAGCGCCCTCCCAGAGGATGACCACGCCGTCGTCGCCCGCACTGGCCAGCAGGTCGGAGACAGGGCTGTAGGCGACCGACCAGACGCGCCTGGAGTGTCCCGGCAGCGTGTGCAGCAGCCGCCCGGTGGCGGCGTCCCACACGCGCACGGCGCGGTCGTCGCCGCCGGTCGCCAGCCGCTCGCCCGAGGCGTCGAAGCTGACGCTCCACAATCGTCCCGCGCTCGCCCGCATCGTGTGGCGCAGCGCCGGCTGCCACGGCTGGCCGGGACGCAGCTCCCACAGCATGGCCAGCCCGTCGTTGCCCCCGCTCGCCAGCCGGCGGCCGGAGGGCGAGAACGCCACCGAGTAGACGCGGTCGGTGTGCCCTTCGAGGGTCGCCACCCGGCCGCCCGACTCCACGTGCCACAGCCGTACCAGCCGGTCGTCGCAGCCGGTGGCCACGTAGCGGCCGTCGGGGCTGAAGGCGATCGAGCGGACCCGGCCGCGGTGGTCGCCGAGGTTGGTGACCATGCGGCCGGTCGAGCGCCACCAGATCCGCACGCTGTCGTCGTCGTTGGCCGTGGCCAGCATGTTGCCGTCGGGGCTGAACGCCTCGGCCCACACGTGGTCGGTCTCGACGTTGAGCTCGCGCTCGTAGTCGCCGGTGGCGGCGTTCCAGAAGTGCACGCCGCCGTCGTTGCTGGAGGCGGCCAGCACCGGCCCGGCCGGCGAGAACAGCGCCGACACCAGCCGGTCGGCGCGGCCGGGCACCTCCCGCAGCAGCCGCCCGGCGCGCGGCTCCCACACCCGCACGACGCCGTCGTTGCCGCTGGTGGCCAGCATCGAGCCGTCGGCGCTGAAGCGCACCGAGGTGATCCGCCTGCCGTGGCCGCGCAGCACCCGCTGGCACTGCCCCGACACCGGGTCCCACAGCCGCACGGTGCCGTCGTTGCTGCTGGTGGCGAGCTGCTCGCCGTCGGGCCGCCAGGCGAACGGCCACACCGAGCTGCGGTGCCCGGTCAGTTCCACCCGGTGCGGCGAGCCGACCGGCTGCAGCCGCACCACGCCGCCCGCGTCGCCGGTGGCCAGCGTGTGGCCGTCGGGCGAGAACGCCACCTGGTAGACGGCGGCGGCGTGGGTGGTGTGCAGGCCGCGGAACTCTCCCTCCGGGTCCCACAGCCGCACGTCGCCGGAGGTGTCGCCGGTGGCCAGCAGCGACCCGTCGGGGGAGAACGTCACGCAGTAGAGGCTGCCGCGGTGGCCGGTGAGCGCCGCCCGCGACGTCCACGTACGCGTCTCCCACACCCGCAGCGTGCCCGCCTCGTCGCCGGTGGCCAGCAGCGTGCCGTCGGGGCTGTGCACGGCCCGGAACACCGAGCCGCGGTGGCCGTCGAGGGTGCCGGTCAGCTCGCCGCCGGCCAGGCTCCACACCCGCACCACGCCCGCCGAGTCGCCGGTCACCAGCGTCGAGCCGCCGAACGAGGCCGTGTAGACGGGCGCCTGGTGCCCGGCCAGCTCGTGCACCAGGTCGCCGGTGGCGGTCTCCCAGACCCGCACCACGCCGTCGCCGCCGCCCGCCGCGACCAGCTCGCCCGACGGGCTCAGCCGCAGCGGCCACACGCCGTCGGCGTGCCCGGTGAGCTGCCGCAGCGGCTCACCGGTGGCCGAGTCCCACAGCCGTACGGTGCCGTCGCTCGCGCCGGTGGCCAGCAGCTCGCCGGCGAACGCGACCGCGTAGACGCGGCCGCCGTGGCCGTGCAGCGTGCGCACCGGCAGCCCGCCCGCGCACAGCAGCACGTCGCCGTCCTCGTTGCCGATGGCGATCGTGGAGCCGTCGGGGCTGTAGGCGATCGGCTCCGGCAGTCGGCTGGTCTGGAAGTGATAGCCGTACGGGACGCCGATCGCGGCCGGGGCGAGCTGGATCTCCACCGGCTGGCCGGGGGCCACGGCCGCGCCCGGCAGGTGGGGCAGCGTGCCCGTCACGTTGATGAGCGCGGCCCGGTGCCAGCGGGCGCCCTCGACCGAGGCGTCGCTCAGGTCGGAGCGGGCCAGCCGGGCCCCCGACAGGTCGGCGCCGCGCAGGTCGGCCCCCGCCAGCACGGCCCCGTCGAGCCGGGCCCCGGTCAGCTTCGCGTCACGCAGGACGGCCCTGGTCAGGTTGGTGCCCGCGAGCGTGGCCCCGCTCAGGTCGGCGCCCGTCAGGTCGACCTCCTGAAGGTCGCGCGCCGACAGGTCCTCGCCCTTGAGGTTGGCGCCGCGCAGGTCGGCCTTGGCCGGGGTGCGCAGCCTGGCCGCGATCTTGACGGCGTTCGCGCGGGCCACGTCGTCGGCGGGCGGGTCGGCCACCCAGGCGCGCAGTGTGGGCACGTCGGCCAGGTCGCACAGGAACTCGATGCTCAGCGCCGACAGCGGCCCGCGCGACAGCGCGGCGGGGGAGCCGAGGGTGGCCGCGACGTGCCGGGCGATCAGCCACTCCATCACCGAGGTGTGGATGAACCCGAACATGCCCTCCTCGGTGCGCACCAGCAGGCTGCCCGACCCCACGGCGTGCGCGGTGTGGGCGACCGTGAGCTGGCCGCTGGCCAGGTCGGCCAGCGTCTCGGCGATCTCCGTCAGCTCGTCCAGGCCCAGCAGCGACTCGCCGGAGTCCCACAGCCGCAGCGCCAGCGCCGTCACCGCCCGCAGCAGCTCGTCCCTGGTCAGCGAGGCGGGCGAGCCGGGCACCTTGGCCCGGCGCTCCTCGAAGGCCAGCCACGACTGCAGGATCTCCTCGTACAGCAGCGCCGGGCTGATCGTGTGGCGGGCGCCGGCCACCATGCGCAGCCGGTCGGTGTCGAGGTCGGCGATGAAGCTCAGCATCCGCGGGTTCTGCGCCAGCGCCAGCAGGTCCTTGATGCCCTCCATGAGCGACATGCGGGCGCCGGCCTCGTCGCCGTCGTCGAACCGGTTGGCCAGGTAGGAGCGGATCTGGTCGTGGGTGAAGTCCTCGACGCCGAGCACCCGCCGCTGCGGCAGCACGCCCACCATCTCGCCCAGCGACGTCAGCACCTGGCTGTGCGACTTGAAGTGCTGGGTGCGGCTGGCGACCACGATCTTGGCCTTGTCCTCGGCGGCGGCCAGCAGCGTCGCCAGGTGGTCGGCTGCCCTGTCGTAGGTGAGCCGGGTGACGAGCTCGTCGAACCCGTCGAACAGCAGCACGATCCGGCCCTGGCGCAGCAGGTAGCGGAACGCCTTGAGGTCGATGAACTCCTCACCGTGGTTGGCCAGGTGGGCGGCCACCAGCCCGTCGACGGAGTGGGCCTTGTCCAGGGCGCGCAGCTCGATGAAGATCGGCGTCAGGTGCGGCAGCTCGACCGGGATGCGCCGGGCCAGCTCGCGCAGCGCGAACGTCTTGCCGTGGCCGAAGTCGCCGAGCAGCAGCAGGAACCGGCCGTGGTCGGCCGACAGCAGCCGCATCAGCTCGTCGGTCAGGCCGTCCTTGACGTGCTGGCCGGGCCGGTCGAGCTCGCGGTAGCGCTGCGGCACGTACAGCTCGGGCGGGTAGCGGTGGTCGGCGGCGAGCCTGGCGGTCTGCTCGCCGACGTAGCCCGACAGGTCGAGCAGCCCCTGGAACTCGGTGAAGCTGCGCAGCCGCACGCCGCGCCGCATGAGGTCCTCGCGCAGCGCGCGGGCCGGGGGCGGCCCCTGGTAGACGAGCTCGGCGGCCAGCTCCGCCGCGTGCGCGCGCCGGACGAAGTCGGCCGCGTCGGCGGGCGTGAGCTCGCCCACGTGCGCGCCGATCATGAGCTGGCGGACGAACCCGTCCTCTGGGTGGGTGACCACCAGGTGGCCGGGCAGGCGGCGGATGCGGGCCCGCTCGTGGCGGGCCTCGCACACCTCGGTGATGCGGTCGAGCAGCAGGTCGACGGGGCTCGGCTCGCGCTCGCCCGAGCTCGCGGCCAGCGCGGGAGGCGGCGTGCCGGGGGTCTCGCCGGTGAAGGTGGCGCGGGCGGCCCGCCAGGTGCGCCGGGAACGTTCCGGCGCGCCGCCGTCGGGCAGCCACACGCGCGTCTCGGCGGGGGTGAGCTCGACGACGTGGTGGCGGCCGGCGCGCGGCGCGGCGATCGCCGCCTCACCGGCCTGGCCGGGGCCGTGGAACAGCAGGTTGAGCCGGTGGGCCAGCAGCCGGTCGAAGGCGGGCGCGTCGTGCAGCGCGGCCGGCGGGTGGCCCATCACGCCCAGCCGCAGCCACGCCCGCTCCTCGTAGGGCCGCAGCCGCTCGGCGAACCAGGCAGCCTGCGCCTCGCCGATCAGCGGGTAGGCGTCGCGCTCCAGGTGGCTCATCGCCATCGTGGAGTTGAGCCCGGCCACGACCACCTGGAGGTCGGGCACCTCGAACAGCGTCCACGGCTGTCCGCCGTCGAACACCCGGTCGTCCAGCCCCTGGTAGACCTCGCCGAACAGGCCCGCGAAGTGCCGCCACTTGGGCCAGTAGGGGGGCTGCGGGGTGACGTCGTCGGCCTCGCACGTCAGGAAGTAGGCGCTCGCGGCGGCCTTGGTGACGTCGCGCGGGCCCGGCACGATCACCAGCCGGTGCGGCTCCAGCCCGATGAGCAGCCGTAAGTCGGTGACGAACTGGGTCGCCTGGCCGAACTGGCCGAGGCTGCCCGACTCGGTCAGGTCGCCGCTGACCACCATCAGGTCGGGCCGCGGCATGCCCCGGTCGTACATGGCGGTCAGGTCGGCCCAGATCCGCGCCTGGAGGTCCTCGGGCGTGAACGGCTCGCCCGGCTCGGGCAGCGCCCGGCCGAAGCGCGGTCCGGCGATGTGCAGCACGGCGAGCGATTCGCGGCGCTCCCGGGGCCCGGTGGCGGGCGGGAACTTCGGCGCGGAGACCGGCGTGCGCCGGGCGCGGGCCGGGTCGGCGGGCGGCGGCAGCGTCGGCACCGCGGCGGGCGGCGCCCCGGCGGTGGGGAACGCGGGCGCGGCCTGCGGCTTGGCCCGGCCGGCCAGCGCCTCGCCGACCCGGCCCAGCAGCGCCGCCCTGGCCTGCCCCGGGTCGGTGACGCCCAGCAGGTCGACCCAGGTGATCGTGGACAGCAGCCCTTCGAGCTGCACGTCCTCCAGCCGGATCGTGACGAGCTTGTTGGAGGGGTTGTCGGGGTCGGCGCGCAGCGCGGCCTGCCACTCCAGGCGGCCGTAGCGCGAGCTCAGGTAGTTGCGCGACAGCACCGCCACGACGAGCTGCGCCTCGCTGACGCCGCGGTCCATGAAGTCGATGAAGTTGGTGCCGGGCACGAAGTCCCACGCCTGGATCATCGTGCGATATCCGGCCGCCTCAAGTTCCCAGGCGATCCAGGTCGCCCAGGCCGTGTCGGCGGGGGAATAGCTGACGAAGATCTGGGTCGGCCTGCCGTCACGTGCCATCCCCCCAGTATCGCCCGGAGGATCGGAGTTTCCCAGCACGTGTGCGATCATCGTCGGGTGTTGCGGCGTCTTGGCGTGCTCGACTGGATCCGGGTCGGGTTGCTCGCGCTCGGCCTGCTCTTCGTGGCGACCGGGCTGCTGCCGCTGGCCGAGGCCACGGCGAGCCTGACCGAGATCGGGCCGCTGCTGGTGTTCCTGGTGGGCGTCATCGTGCTGGCCGAGCTCACCAAGGAGGCTCAGGTCTTCGACGCGATCGCGGCAAGAATGGCGGTTCTCGGGCGCGGCAACTATTTCGCCCTTTTCTTGCTTTGTACGGTCTTTGCGTCATTTATTACGATATTTCTCAATCTTGATACGACTGCGGTGTTGCTCACGCCGGTGATGCTGGCCCTGGCCCCCAAGGCGCGCATCGCGGCGCTGCCGCTGGCCATGACCACGATCTGGTTCGCCAACACTGCCAGCCTGCTGTTCCCGGTCTCCAACCTGACGAACCTGCTGGCCATGCACCGCATCGAGCTGAGCCCGCTGGAGTTCGCCTCCTTCATGTGGGCGCCGCAGGCGGTCGCGATCGCGATCACGATGGCGTTCCTGTGGGCGTACTTCTGGCGGCGCGGGCGGCGGCGCGACCTGCGCTACACCCCGCCGCTGCTGGAGCCGATCGCCGACCGGGCGCTGTTCACCGCCGCGTCGGCGGCCTGCGTGCTGTTCATCGTCGCGCTGCTGGCCAGGGTCGAGGTGTGGGCCGCGGCCACGGCGGCGGGGCTCGTCGTCGTGGTGGCGTTCGCGGTGCGCGACCGCAAGCGGCTGACCTGGCGGCTCGTGCCCTGGCAACTGCTGATCTTCGTCACCGGGTTGTTCCTGGTCGTGCCCACGCTCAGCCGCTACGGCCTGGACGACCTCATGCACTGGATGCTCGGCGACGAGCGCGACCCGTACCGGACGGCGGCCGTCGGCGCGGGCCTGGCCAACGTGGTCAACAACCTGCCCGCCTACAAGGCGCTCGAAGGCGTCATCCCGGCAGGCGACCGGGGACAGCTGTTCGCGCTGCTCGTCGGCACCAACGTGGGCACCGTCGTCACCCCGTGGGCGTCGCTGGCCACGCTGCTGTGGTTCGAGTCGTGCCGCCGCCACGACGTCCGGGTGCCCATGCGCCGCTTCCTGCTGACCGGCGCCGGGCTGGCCGTCACCGGGGTGCTGGCGACCACGTGGGCGCTGGTGGCCTTCGGCTGAGGGACCGGGGGCGGGGGAAGTCGGGGACAATGGTCGCCATGGCCAAATCACCTCTGATCAGATGTTTCGGTCTTGCCCTGGTGGCGGCGGCAGCGTTGACCGGCTGCGGCACGTCCGGCTCCGCCGCCTCGGTGCCCACCCCCTCCAGCTCGGCGTCCACGCCCTCCCAGAGCCCGGCGAGCTCCGAAACCCCGCAGAAGGTGGTGCGCAAGGTCAAGCTGGAGGTGCTCGGCAAGGGCGAGGCCGTCCAGCCGATCGCCTACAACGCAGACGAGAGCGGCACCGAGACCACGGCCACCCTGCCCTGGTCGAGGACGGCCGACATCGAGCTGACCGGCGCCGAGCAGGAGGTCGGCCGGCTGGTCTCCATCGTGGCCGGCTCCGTGCGTGACAAGAACGGCCAGTTCAGGCCCGCGCCCTGCCGCATCACCGTCGACGGCGAGCGGGTCGTCACCGCCAAGGGCCTGTGCAAGTATCTCCTCAAGTAGTGCGGCGGCGCACCGTCGCGACGCGGCGAGCGCGGCGCCTGACGCGGCGCTCGTCCTCCTCGGCCGGCCTGTCCGGCCTCTCCTCCGACGGCCGCGGCCCGACCACGGCCGCGAACCACGGATGCGCCCACTCCCTGCGCTCGTCGCCGCTCATGCCGCCGCCCGTGGACCGGGATAGGCGCCCGCCACGGCCTCCAGCGCCCAGCGCATGCGGGTGACGAAGGCGTCCGGGTGGTCGCCCGCCTCCTGCGCCACGTAGGCGGCGCATCCGGCGTGGCCGCCGCACGCGCACAGCCTCCGGTCGATCGCCGCCCGGATCTCCCTCGCGGACACGGCGCCGGACGCGGTGTCGGACGGCTGCACGGCGGAGGCGAAGAGCACCTGCGCGAGCTCCGTCACGCTCAGCCGGGTCAGCATGGTCGCCATGGGGTTCTCCTCTCCACCGGTGCCGCCGGAACGCGCACCTGTTAGTGAGACGTCGAAAGGCGCGGAAAGTTATCGACATTCCGCGCCGGACCTTCAAGATTTTTACGAATTCAAGATCGTCACGCCAGGAGCGACAGCAGCCCCGGCATGGCCTTCGGGTGGGCCGCCACGAAGCTGCGGTCGGCCGTGCCCTCGATGCTCTCGTCGAACGGCCCGCCGTCGAGCGCCCGGATCTCGGCGCCCGCCTCCCGTGCGATCAGCACGCCCGCCGGCAGGTCGATCAGCTCAGCGCGGTAGCCGATGATCGCGTCGATGTCGCCGCGCGCCAGCATCGCCCACGTCAGCAGCGGGGCCCACAACTGCAGCACCCGCCTGGCAGCCAGCTCCAGCCTCGTGCGCAGCGCTCGCGCCGCAGCGTCGTGCCTGGTCACAGCATACCCCTGGGTCCAAGCCAGTAGCGGCCCATGTGGTGCGGACCGGTGCGGAAGGGACATCCGGGCGCCCGAGGAGTCCAGCGTGCCGCCGTCGCGCACCGCCGACCACGTACGGGACGTCACCGGGTCGTGCACCACCCCGAGCACCGGCCGCCCGCCGTGGCACAGCGCCAGCCCGACCACGTACGCGGGCAGCCCGATCGCCACGTTGTTGGTCCCGTCGAGCGGGTCCACCAGCCACGTCCACTCACTGCCCGAGACGCCCAGCAGCCCCGACTCCTCGGCGATGACCGCGTGCGACGGGTAGGCGGTGAGGATCCGCTCCAGCAGCAGCTTCTCCGACGCCAGGTCCAGATCGGTCACCACGTCGCCGGAGCCGCCCTTGGCCCGCACCCCCACCGCGCCCGCGGCGCCGTCCACCAGCAGCCGCCCGGCGGCCTCGGCCGCCTCGACGGCCAGCGTTCGCGCGCGGTCCAGGTCCATCGGCACCCCTCAGCTCAGGCGGGCGGTGATCAGGCGTACGGCGAGCGCCGTCTCCCGGGCGTCGAGCGGCTGCCTCGACACGTGGTGGTCGCCCGCCCCGAGCGGGCCGAGCGACAGGTCGCGGCTGCCCGGGCGGCCCCGCCCGAGCGCGACCGTGGCGGCCTCGCCGCCCTCCGGCACGACGCTGCTGTGGAAGCGGCCGGCCGGCAGCGTGTAGGTGTCGCCCGGCCCGAACGACTCCACCAGGCCGGTGCGGTGCCGGACCGTGCGCGGGGTGGGTGAGATGCGGTCGCCGTCTGCGGCGCTGACCACCTCGAACACCCGGTGCGTCGCGTTCGGGCCCGCGTCGTCGAGCACCGCGTGCACGTTGCGCACCTGGCCGTAGAGCACGTGGCTGACCAGGTCCCAGCTGTGGCAGTGGATCTGCGAGGTGGTGCTGGTCGCCGGCGCGAGCGAATCGGACCACAGATGGATGCATACCCCCTCGCCGCCGTCCCGCTCCAGCGGGAGGCAGACGAATCCCAGGGGGTGCCGCACGGCCCGGACCTCGCCGGAGACCGCCTCCAGCGCCCACGCCCTGGCCCGGCCCTGAACGACCTGCTCGTAGACGCCCGCGTAGCTCATGACCCGTGCCCGCGCGCCGGCTCGCCGTACGGGTCGACGGCGCGCAGCGCCTTGCGCGCGATGTCGACCACGTCGCGCCCGTCGTAGGACTTGGGGAGCGGCATCCCGATGCGCTCGAACAGGTCCTGCACCTCCTCGATCGTGGGCTCGTCGCTGAGCGGCACCCGCTTGTACATCTCCAGCGGAACCCGGCGCGCCTGCTCGAAGCTCAGACGCAGCTCGGTGTCGCCGTTCTCGTAGTAGAAGGTGTCGGCCAGCGCCGTCATCGCCATGTTCGGGTCCTCGACGGTCATGATGAGGCGGCTGCTGGACAGGTCCCAGCGGAACGTCGTCATCGTGGCCGACAGGCCCACGCCGATGTCGAGCAGCCCGTAGCGCTGCCGGTGCCAGAACGCGGCCAGGATCGTCGCGTACGACTCCTTCCTGGCCCGGTCGGTGGTCCACGTCTCGCCGGTGCCGTCGGGCAGGTCCGACAGCGAGCGGCGGTAGTGGGCGTACGTCTCGCACACCTCGGCGTCGGTAGGGTCGATGATCTCGATCCGTACGGTGAGGTGGCGCTTGTCGCGGCGGGCGGCGGCCACGCACACGGGCAGCGTGACGGCGCGCAGGTAGGTGCCGGTGCCGCCCTTGAAGCTCCACCGGGAGGTGTCGCGGCGTGCGTCGGCGTGCGCCTGGGCGATCTCCTGGGAGCTGCCGAGCACCCGGACGAGCTGGAGGGCGTCGAGCGCCTTGCGGGTGCCCTGCACCAGGTTCTCGATCTGCTCCAGCCGCTCCAGCCGGACGGGGAGCTGGGCGAGCGCGCCGGAGGTGATGGTCTCCTCGACGGGGGCCTGGCGCGCCCGGTCGCGCAGCAGCGCGGTCGCCACCAGGGCCAGGATCACCAGCGTCGCGGCGCTGACGAGCTGCGCCTGGACGCTGGGCGGGACGATGTCGTCGGGCATGATGCCCAGCACGCCGACCACGATGGCCAGCGCCAAGGCGATCGCCACGTCCGCGTTCTGGGCCGCCCAAGGGGCGATCCGCCGCAACGCCCCCACGAACCGTGCCATCGCTCGCCCCGCATCCCGACGATCAGTCAGTCCCGGGGTCATGGTAACGAGCGCGTCAGGTCCCTGCCAGGCGCGGAAGGCGTACCTCTCCATGAAGGACGGGAGGGCGGCGCGGACGCCGCCCTCCCGTCGCCGGGCCGGCTAGAACCAGCCGCGCCGGCGCGCCATCTGCTCCAGCCCGTGCTGGAGCGCCTGGTCGACGGCCTCCGGGGCGTCGCCGTAGCGGACGGTGAAGCGGTTGTAGGAGTCGTGACCGGAGGTCAGGAAGCCGCCGCGCTGGTCGGCCTCCAGGATGACCTCCATCTGCCTCGGCCCGGCGATGAACGTCAGCTCCAGCTCGTTGAAGTGACGCCGCCACTGGCCGCCCGCGTAGTACTCGATCTCCTGGAAGAACGGCATCGTCGAGCCGTGCAGCGTGCCCCGCTCCAGGTCGGCCTTCTTGAACTGGAAGCCGAGCCGGTCCAGGGCGCGGATGACGTGCTCCTGCGCCGGCATCGGGGTGACGAACAGCGGGTCGAGGTCGCCCTTGTCCAGGGCTCCGGCCAGCGCGAGCTCGGTGCGCACGCCCAGCCGCATGCCGGGCAGCGCGTGGCCGCCGATCGCGCTGATCGGCGTCTCCCACGGCACCGGGATCTCGAACGGCTGCCCGTGCTCGGCCCTGGCGGCGAGCTGGAACGGCCCGGCGACCGCCTGGCGCAGGAAGCTGTAGGTCGTCTTGTACTCGTTGTCGCCCGACTCGACCTCGACCACGGCGGTCAGGTCCAGGTAGATGCCCTCCACCTTGTAGTCGGAGCCGCCGCCGCGGAAGTTGACCACCCCGCGCAGCGGCTCGCCGGGGCGCACGGTGGCGTTGGTCAGCACCGTGTCTACTTCGACGCCCGCGCCGAACGCGGCCATCAGCTTGCGGAACACCATGAGTCCTCCTTAGGGGGTCGGCGCCTGGTCCTTGCCGTTGGCCGAGAAGCGGGGGAGAAGCTGGGCCAGCAGCAGGGTGGACAGCGCGGAGTCGCCGCCGCCCTGCTGGGTGCGGACCACCAGCGGCTGCGGGGCGTTCTCCGCCAGTTTGGCGCCCACGTCGAGGCGCTTGCGGGCCAGCTCGTACTGCAGCACGGCCCGGTTGTCACGGTAGGACTCGGCCAGCCGGCGCAGCGCCTTGGCCTCGTTCTCGGCGGCGGTCAGCTCGGCCCGGCCGCGCGCCTCGATCTCCCAGCGCACCCGCTGCGCCTCGGTCTCCTGCTCCTCCAGCATGCGCGCCACGTCCTTGCGCGCCTTGTTGTGGGCGGCCTTGACCTCGACCACGCGGGCGTCGCGGGTCTTCTTGGACCGCTCGATCTCCATCAGCAGCGTGTCGATGCGGCGCTTGCGGGTCAGCTCCCATTCGCGCTCGTAGGCCGACAGCTCCTTGGCGACCTTCTCGCGGGTGGACAGGTGCTGCTGGTACTGGTCGGGCAGCTGCACGTCGGGGATGTTGGCGCCGGTGACGCGCACCCCGTAGCGGCCGAGCTGGCGGTTGAGCGCGTCCTGCATGTCGCCGACGTCGGAGCCGCGCAGGTCGTAGGCCCGCTCGGTGTTGACCCTGCGGCTGCGCTGCCGGATGGCGTCCTGGACGGCGCTGGACAGCACCAGGTCGAAGTTGCCGGCGCCGATCGTGCGGACGAACGCCACCGGGTCGACGATGCGGAACTTCAGGAAGAACTCGATCGACTTCAGCGGCACGTTCTCGGCGGTCGGGCAGGCCACGATCGGCGCCGAGTACGGGATCTCGGTGGAGGTGTCGACGACCGCGTCGACCCGGTCCCACGGCAGCCACAGGTAGTGGCGGCCAGGGGGCAGCGTGCCGGTGATGGCGCCCCAGTGGCTGCGCACCCCGGTGGTGCCCTCCTCGATCTCGATGATGGCCCGGCGCCACACCGTCAGCAGCGCCACGAGCAGGAAGAACAGCGCGGCCAGCGCGGCCATGACGGTCCAGTCGGTCAGCACCGCCATCCCGGCGAAGTAGACCGCGATGAACACCAGCGCCATCCAGGAGAAGCCGCGCCGGTCCTTGGGGATCACGACGGGGACGAGCTGGCCCTGCTCGCCGCCGCGCAGCAGCTGGCGGATCTCCGACCAGGACGCCAGCGACTCCTTGATCTTCGAGAACTCGCGGCTCATCGGACCTCACCCTCGATGCTCTGGGGGACGGCGCCTTCGGGGGCGGCCTGATGGCGGCCCTCGGGGGAGCCCAGGACGGCGAGGTCCGGGTCGGGCGCCTCGGTGACCTCGTCCTCGACCTTCTTGAGCAGGGCGCCGATCTCGGCCTCGCGGCCGGAGACGCGCCTGCCGATCTCGGCCAGGCGGGAGCGGATGGCGGCCATGTCCTCGGGCGTGAACAGCACCGCGGCCTTGCTGCCGACGAGCTGCTGGGCCAGCTCCAGGAAGTCGATGTCGCTGTTCTCGCCGACGTGCACGACCTGGGGCAGCCGGCCGGAGACCGTCTCCAGCTTGTCCAGCAGGTCCTGCTGGAAGCGGTAGTCGAGGATCTCGGGGGCCTCGGCCGCGCTGAGCGCCCGGATGTCGAGCGCCTGCGCCTCCAGCAGCGCCGAGTTGGCCTTGGCGGACGACTCGGCCTCGACCAGGCGCTGCCTGGCCTGCGCGGTCGCCTGGTGGGTGGCCCGCTCCAGCGCGGTGTCCATGCGGGCCTGGTAGCCGGCGATCTCGGCCTGGATGGCGCTCAGCGTCTCCTGCAGCCCGGCCAGCTCCTTGATCAGGTCGCCCTCGTTCTGCTCCTTGCGGAGCTGGAGCTCGTACTCGTAGGTGTACGCCTCCTTGGCCACGCGGACCATCTCGGGGGCGGCCAGGTCCATGCGGTATTCCTGGCTGGACGGCTCGGCGTGCGTGATGTTCACGTCGGTCAGGCGCACGGCGGGCAGGAACTGCTGGTTGAGGTTGTCGAGCATGCCGACCGTGCTCTCGCCCACCAGGTCGTAGATGTCCTCGGCGCGCTGGGCGTAGATCAGCGACCGGGTGACCTCGCTGATGGCGTTCTGCAGCTTGGACTGGAAGCCGCTCACCGAGCCGAGCACGAAGATGAACTCGGCCGGGTTCTCGATCCTGAACTGCAGGAACAGGTCGACGCTGGCCTTGACGCCCTGCTGGGTGGGCGCCTCGCTGATGGGCGCGTTGAAGGGGTATTCGCGGGTGGTGTTGACGATGTAGCTGACCCGCTTCCAGGGGTTGAGCAGCGTCACGCGGCCCGGGTCGGCGATGTGCACGAGCTTGCCGAACTTGGTGATCAGGGCCTTGCAGCCCTCGGGCACCATGACCACGCTGCGCCGCCACCACAGGAACACGGCCGCCAGCACCAGCACGACCCAGTAGTGGGGGCCGAAGAACAGCTCGGTGTTGGGGATGACGTTGCCGAGGGCGCCGATCAGGCCGAGAACGATGAGGATGCCCAGCGGCACGATCACCTTGGCGGTGTTGCCCTTGGGGATCACCACCGGGGAGATGACGTGCATGCCGTTCTCGGCGAAGCTGCGGTTGACGATCTCGCCGGCCTCGTTGAGCGACGCGGTGCGCGCCTCGATCTGCGTGCCGATCGACACGCCGCCGTCACGGGCGGCGGCGAAGTCGTGCGGGTTGAGGGCGAAGCCCTGACCCTGCCCGCCGAGCTGGCCCGCCTGCTGGGCGACCTGCCCGACCGCCTGGCTCATGGCCTGGCGTACGTTTCCTCCTTGGGCGACCGCTTGGGCTACGCCCTGGCCTGCCTGGATCAAGGCCTCTCTGGGTCGTGACATCGCACCTTCCTCTTCCGCTACAGGCGGATTCGACCGTATCGGGTGCGACTTAAAGATCGCTTGCAATCGAATGTCATAGGAGTATTGCGATCAATAGTATGTGTGCTATCAATGTAGTACACCTACTATATGGAGGGGGTCATGGGCGCTGCTACGACACTGGATGGAGACATCACTGTGATGAAAGCCGCCTCCGCCATCGAGGTCCGCGACCTGCGCATGAGCTACGGGACCCACGAGGTGCTGCGCGGCGTCGACTTCCGGGTGGCCCCCGGCGAGGTGGTCACGCTGCTCGGCCCCAACGGCGCGGGCAAGACCACCACGATCGAGATCCTCGAAGGCTTCCGCGCCCCGTCGGGCGGCCACGTGCGGGTGCTCGGCACCGAGCCCGTCAAGGGCGACGAACGCTGGCGGGCCCGCCTCGGCGTCGTCCTGCAGTCTTGGCGCGACCACGGCCGCTGGACCGTCCACGGCCTCCTCGACCACCTGGGTCGCTACTACGCGCCCTACTCCGCCCCCGGCCGGCGGCGCCCGACGCCCACCGCCGAGCTCATCGAGGCCGTCGGCCTGACCGGGCACGCCGGGCAGCGCGTCAGCCGGCTGTCCGGCGGCCAGCGCCGCCGCCTCGACGTGGCCATCGGCATCGTCGGCCGCCCCGAGGTGCTCTTCCTCGACGAGCCGACCGCCGGCTTCGACCCGCAGGCCCGCCGCGACTTCCACGACCTGGTGCACCGGCTGTCCGACCTGGACGACACCACCATCCTGCTCACCACGCACGACCTGGACGAGGCCGAGAAGCTCGCCGACCGCATCCTCATCCTGGCCGGCGGCCGGATCGTCGCCGACGGCAGCGCCGACAAGCTGTCACGCGAGGCCTCCCGCGACGCCCAGGTCCGCTGGAGCCGCGACGGCGAGCACTTCGTGCACGCCACCGAGGACGCCACCGGCTTCGTACGCGGCCTGTTCCAGCAGTACGGCGACCAGATCGGCGACCTGGAGGTCCGGCGCGCCACGCTGGAGGACACCTACATGGCCATCCTCAAGAAGGAGGAAGGATGAACCCCACCGCGCACGCCGCCCGGCTCGGCCTGGCCAGAGGGTGGATCGAGTTCCGGCACGCCCTCGCCAACCCCCAGGACATCGGCTTCACGCTCGTCACCACGGCCGCGTTCGTCACCGTGCTCTACTTCCAGCGCGGCGCGACCGTGCCCGGCACCGACCTGTCGCTCGCCGCCGCCACGATGCCCGGCATCCTCGGCCTCGGCATGGCCTTCAACGGGCTCATGGGCGCCGTCGGCTCCCTGTCCGTCGAACGCGAGGACGGCACGCTGCTGCGGGCCAAGGCGCTGCCGCAGGGCATGCTCGGCTACCTGGTCGGCCGCGTCGTGTCGGTCTCGCTCTCCGCGCTCGGCAGCCTCCTGCTCGTGTCCGTCGCCGGGCTGATCCTGGTGCCCGAGCTCGCCGCCGCCGGAGCGGGCGGCTGGCTCACCGTGCTCTGGGTGGCGGTGCTCGGGCTGACCGCCATGCTGCCGTGGGGCGCCGTCATCGGCTCGCTGAGCGCCAACCCGCAGACCGCCGCCGGGCTGTCGATGCTCTGCTTCGGCGCGCTCACCGCCATCTCCGGCATCTTCTACCCGATCACCGCGCTCGCCGGCTGGCTGCAGGGCCTGGCCCAGGCGTTCCCGATCTACTGGCTGGGGCTCGGCATGCGCTCGGCCCTGCTGCCGAACGCGGCGGCCGCCGCCGAGCTGGGCGGCTCCTGGCGCACCCTGCCCACGATCGGCGTGCTGCTGGCCTGGACCGTGGCCGGGCTCCTGCTCGCGCCGCCGATCCTGCGCCGGATGGCCCGCCGCGAGTCGGGCTCCCTCATGCAGTCGCGGCGCGATCGGGCACTGCAGCGCATCGGCTGAGAAGATGGGCGACGATGAGCGAGACCGTCTACAACCGCATCGCCCTGCTCCGCGCCGAGCGGGGCGTCAGCCGCAGGCAGCTGGCCGACGCCCTGGGGGTCCACTACCAGACCGTCGGCTACCTGGAGCGGGGCGAATACAGCCCCAGCCTCTACCTGGCGCTGCGGATAGCCGAATACTTCGAGGTGCCGGTGGAGGTCGTCTTCTCCACCGCGCCTTTCCCCCGCATCGGGGAGCGGACG
Organism: Nonomuraea sp. ATR24; assembly: GCF_041950485.1. NCBI lineage: Bacteria > Bacillati > Actinomycetota > Actinomycetes > Streptosporangiales > Streptosporangiaceae > Nonomuraea > Nonomuraea sp. ATR24. Next base: position 30,813 of record NZ_JBGNUU010000002.1, on the reverse strand, counting down.
GCCTGACCGATTCTGTCGGTCGGGCCGCCTAAAGTGGGCAGCATGCGACCGGTCACAGATTTGCAGCGGAAGGTGGCGCCGTTCGAGGTCGTCACCGAGATGACTCCCTCGGGCGACCAGCCGACGGCCATCGCCGAGCTGGAGCGCCGCGTCAAGGCCGGCGCCAAGGACAGCGTGCTGCTCGGCGCCACCGGCACCGGCAAGACCGCCACCATCGCGTGGCTCATCGAGCGGCTGCAGCGGCCCGCGCTCGTCATGCAGCCCAACAAGACCCTCGCCGCCCAGTTCGCCAACGAGCTGCGCGAGATGCTGCCCAACAACGCGGTCGAATACTTCGTCTCCTACTACGACTACTACCAGCCCGAGGCGTACGTCCCGCAGAGCGACACCTACATCGAGAAGGACTCCTCGATCAACGACGAGGTCGAGCGGCTGCGCCACTCGGCCACCAACTCGCTGCTCACCCGCCGCGACACCATCGTCGTCGCCTCCGTCTCCTGCATCTACGGCCTGGGCACCCCGCAGGAGTACGTCGACCGCATGGCCCGGCTGCGCGTCGGCATGGACGTCGACCGCGACCAGCTCCTGCGCCGCCTCGTCGACATGCAGTACACCCGCAACGACCTGGCCTTCACCCGGGGCACGTTCCGGGTGCGCGGCGACACGATCGAGATCATCCCCAAGTACGAAGAGCTCGCCGTGCGCATCGAGATGTTCGGCGACGAGATCGAGAAGCTGTCCACGATGCACCCGCTGACCGGCGAGGTCATCACCGAGGACGAAGAGCTCTACATCTTCCCCGCCTCCCACTACGTCGCCGGCGAGGAGCGCATGGCCGCCGCCGTCGCCGGGATCGAGGCCGAGCTGACCGACCGGCTGGCCGAGCTGGAGCGCCAGGGCAAGCTGCTGGAGGCCCAGCGGCTGCGCATGCGCACCACCTACGACATCGAGATGATGCGCCAGATCGGCACCTGCTCCGGCATCGAGAACTACTCCCGCCACATGGACGGCCGCCCCGCCGGCAGCGCCCCCAACACGCTGCTCGACTACTTCCCCGAGGACTTCGTCCTGGTGCTCGACGAGTCCCACCAGACCGTGCCGCAGATCGGCGCCATGTACGAAGGCGACGCCTCCCGCAAGCGCACGCTCGTCGACCACGGCTTCCGGCTGCCGTCCGCGATGGACAACCGGCCGCTGAAGTGGGAGGAGTTCCTGGAGCGGATCGGCCAGACCGTCTACCTATCGGCCACGCCCGGCCCGTACGAGCTCGGCCGCGTCAAGGGCGACGTCGTCGAGCAGGTCATCCGGCCCACCGGCCTGGTCGACCCGGAGGTCGTCGTCAAGCCCACCAAGGGCCAGATCGACGACCTGGTGCACGAGATCCGCGAGCGAGCCGACCGCGACGAGCGCGTCCTGGTCACCACGCTGACCAAGAAGATGGCCGAGGACCTCACCGACTACCTGCTGGAGCTCGGCATCCGGGTCCGCTACCTGCACAGCGAGGTCGACACGCTGCGCCGCATCGAGCTGCTGCGCGAGCTGCGCGTCGGCGAGTACGACGTGCTCGTCGGCATCAACCTGCTGCGCGAGGGCCTCGACCTGCCCGAGGTGTCGCTGGTGGCCATCCTCGACGCCGACAAGGAGGGCTTCCTGCGCTCCGAGACGTCGCTCATCCAGACCATCGGCCGCGCCGCCCGAAACGTCTCCGGCCAGGTCCACATGTACGCCGACAAGGTCACGCCGTCCATGGAGCGGGCCATCGACGAGACCAACCGGCGCCGGGCCAAGCAGGTCGCCTACAACGAGGCCAACGGCATCGACCCGCAGCCGCTGCGCAAGAAGATCGCCGACATCCTCGACTCGCTGCAGCGCGAGGACGCCGACACCCAGCAGCTCATGGGCGGCGGGCGCAGCCAGTCCCGGGGCAAGGCCCCCGTCCCCGGGTTCGCCGCCGCCAAGGCCGGCCAGCACGCCAAGGCCATCGCCGGCGAGATGCCGAGGGCGCAGATGGAGTCGCTGATCGAGTCGCTCACCGAGCAGATGCACCAGGCGGCGGCCGACCTCCAGTTCGAGGTCGCCGCCCGGCTCCGCGACGAGATCAAGGAGCTCAAGCGCGAGCTTCGCGACATGCGCGAGGCCGGCATCAGTTAACCCTCTGGAGGACGACGTGTCGCTCGACCTGTTCGCAGGCGTCCCCGTCACCGACTACGCCGCCGCGCTGCCGTGGTACGAGCGGCTGTTCGGCGGGCCGCCGTCGTTCCTGCCCAACGAGATCGAGGCGGTGTGGGAGGTGGCCCCCGGCCGCCACGTCTACATCGTGCAGGCGCCCGAGCGGGCGGGCAACGCGCTGGTGCTGGCGTTCGTCGACGACCTGGACGCCCGGGTCGCCGGCCTGGCCGCCCGCGGCCTGGAGCCCGCCCGCCGCGAGACGTACGAGGGCGGCGTCACCAAGGTCACCTACCGCGACCCGGAAGGCAACGAGCTCAGCTTCGGCGGCGCCCTGGAGCCCCGGGCATGAGGGAGGGCCCGCGCCGCGTGGTGGCGTGGGCCCTTGACGGACGGGTGGGCGGGGTCAGCTGGTGGAGCTGTTCTTGGTGACGTCGCCGGTGGCCGCGTCGACCGTCACCTCGTGCTTGGTGCCGTTGGGGGTGACGACGTCCGACTCCCAGACGGTCTTGCCGTTGCTGCTGTCCAGGTTCAGCTCGGTGATGCGCCCCTGCGGGACCGAGGCGGCGATCTTGTCGGCGGCCTGGGCGTAGGTGAGCTTGGCGGCCTTGACCCGCTCCAGGTGCTTCTGCTTGTCCTCGGCGTCCGACTCCTCGGCGGTGGGGCCGTTCACCACCTGGCCGCTGGCGCCGTCGACGTCCATCTGCTGCTCGGCGCCGGTGTTGTCGACGACCTGGACCTCCCAGAGCTTGCCGCCCTCCTCGCTCTCGATGGAGATGAGCGTGGAGTTCGGGACCGCGGCGAGTGCGGCCTCGGCGGCCTTCTTGAGATCGGCGACGCCTGCCGTGGTGGCGCCCGGCGAGGGGCTGCCGTCGGTGGGGGAGGGCGTCGCGTCCGTGCCCGTGGGCGAGGCCTCGGGGTCCGTCGGCGAGTCCTCCGGGTCCACGGGCGGGCTCCCCGGGTCGACGGGCATGTCCTCCGTGCCGGTCGGCGCGGGGGCCGGCGACCCGGCCGCCTGAGCGGTCCCGGTCTCGCCCGGCGCGGCCGGGCCGCAGCCCGCGCCGGTCAGCAGTGCGGCGCTCGCCAGCGTGGCGCCGATGATCTTGTTGCGCTTGGTCTCCCCGTTCATGCGGGGACGACTGCCCGGAATGTGCTGGTATATCACCCGGTCAAGGACTGTTGTACGGTTCCCGGCCCGCGCATGACGCTCGCTCAGCCGAGCGGGCTGGCGTGACGCGGCTCGTACAGGCCGATCGTGGCGCCGCTGGGCAGCGTCAGCGTCGTCGCCAGGCCGTACCCCTCGTCGGTGACGGGACCGGCGGCCACGCCCCGCGCGGCGAGACCGGCGACGGTCCCGGCGACGTCGTCGCACATCAGGTGCAGCGTCACCACCGGATCGGCGTCGGTCGGATGGACGCCCAGCTCGGCCGGCGGCGTCCTGAAGATGAGCCACCCGGCCCCGGACGCCGCGTCCTCCACGTACGGCCATTCGAGCACGTCACGCAGGAACGCCCGGTCCGCCTCCGGATCCCGGCTGTGGAACAGCAGATGCAGTCCGCGAATCACCCTCACAGTCTCGCGCCCGGCGCCCCGCACGGGAAGAACCCACGCCCCAGCGGGCTCAGCGTCTGACTTTGTCCAGATCGAGGTCGATGTCCACCGGGAAGCCGATGTCGGTGCGCAGGCGGCCGCGGTGGATGCCGGTGGGGACGTACGCCTTGACGGCGGGCTCCAGCTCGAACGTGTAGACGACGGGCCGTTCGTCCTCCAGCTCGACACGCCAGAAGTACGTGATCCCCGCGCTCGAATACTTGCTGGGCTTGGTCGTTCGATCCCTGTCGCGGGACTCCTCCGACACCACCTCGACGATGAGGTGGACGTCCTCAGGCTTGAAGCTGGTCAGGCCGACCCGCTGGGCCGCGGTGTCCTTCACCAGGAGGATGTCCGGCTCGGGACGCTGCCGCAGCCCCAGGGTGACGGTCATCTCGCGGACGACGACCAGATGCTCGGGAGGCGTGAGCTCCCGTTCGAACAACCTGAGCGCGAGCATGTGGAACAACGTCTGGGGGGACATCATGATGAGGGATCCATCGATCAGCTCGACGTGCCTGGGCGCGTCGGGAGGGAGACGGTCGAGCATGTCGGCGGTCCAGCCGCCGGGAGGGCCGGGATAGAACCATTCCGGCAAGGCCGTGCTCATCGATGCGCCTCCTGAACGGTGACCCTCTGATGCAATTATGCCACGATCCGTAGTCGTCAGGAGGGGTCGCGGCGTTCCTGCATGGTCTTGCGGTAGAGGTCGTCGATCTCGTCGAGGGGGTCGGGGGCGGGGCGGCGGGACTCGATCTCCAGGTTGGTGCGCGTGTCGAGGTCGTCGATGCCCGTGGCCGAATGGTGGACCTGGTCGCTGAGCAGGTCGGCGCGGATGCGGGCGCACATGGCCGTCAGCCTTGCCTGGTGCTGGCGCAGCCGGTCGAGCGTGGCGTGGTCGACGTACGGGGAGAGGCGGCGCTGCTGGGCGTACATGCCGAGCTGGCCGTCGTGCACGTCGGCCTGGGCGGTCAGGTCGGCCAGCAGGCGGGGCAGGTCGCCCAGGCCCCAGCCCTGGGCCTGCGCCTGCTCGACGGCCTGGCGGGTGAGCGACACCTCGCGGCGCAGGTCGAGGCGGAGGCGCTCGACCTCGGCGGCGTCGCCGGTGCCCATCGCGTTGACGTGCGTGGTCAGCCGGGTCGTGGCCTGCTTGGCCTTGGTGGCGGCCTTCCTGCCGAGCTTGACCAGGAGGTAGACGCCGACCCCGGCCAGCAGCAGGAGGAACGCCAGGATCACCAGCACGATGAGGACGATTTCGCTGATCGTGGCCACCTCCTGTTGAGTTCTCGCCTTGAGAATAGCCGTGCCGAGGGCACGCACCAACGCACGGACCAACGCGCGGGCGGCCGCTCCGGGTTCCCGCCGCCGTTGATCACCTCAGGCCGAGCTCGTCCGGATACGGGGAGAGGAACGTCTGGTCCCGTACGTAGCCGGCGGCCTCGCCCTGGGCGAGGTGGCGCAGCAGGGCCAGCGGCACGCCGAGCGCCACTCTGCCCTCCTGGTAGGAGGCGATGGCCTCGGCCAGGCCGGCGCGGTCGGCCGGGTCGAGGTCGTCGCCGAGCATGCCCAGGCAGTGCTGCAGGACGTTGACGTTGCGCCCGGCCGACGTCCTGGCCGCCATCGCGGTGCGGAAGGCGGCGCCGTACGCGGCGGCGAGCTCCGCACGCGGCCTGGTGCCCGCCTCGGCCACCAGGCGGCCGGTCTCGCGGTAGCCCGTGGGCGAGTGGGCGAGCAGCTGCATCTTGTGCCGCGCCTGGAAGGCCACCAGGTCGCGAGGCTGCCAGTCGCCTCGCAGCAGCTCGCGCAGACGGGCGTGCGCGAAGATCCGCTCGGTGAACGCCTCGCGCAGGACGGCGTCGTCGAGCCCGGCCTCGTCCTCGATCACCGCGTCGGCGGCTGGGCGGCGGGCGCTGGACCCGGTGAGGACGTACCCGTCGGCGGCCGGGCCGATCCCGCTCCCGGAGCGGATCGGCAGCCAGTCGACGTACGGTCCCAGGTCGTGGAGGAAGCGGGCGCGGCCGTCGCCGCCGTCGCGCCGTACGGGCTCGCCGAGCAGGCGGCTCGGCACCGCCACCCGTGGCCGGCCCCACGCGCGCTCCCCGGACATGCCCCACGGCTGCCCGCGATCCGCGCCCCCACGCATGACGGGCGGTGCCGGGGGAACAGGCGTGGCATGCCGTTGTGCCTGGTCACAGGGGCGACCGGCTATATCGGCGGGCGGCTGGCCCCCGAGCTGCTGGCCGCCGGTCATGACGTGCGGTGCATGGTGCGTTCGGCTGGGCGGCTGCGCGACCTGCCGTGGGCGGCGCGTACGGAGGTGGCCGAGGCCGACGCCACGGACGCCGGGCGGACGCGGCGGGCGCTGGACGGGGTGGAGGTGGCGTACTACCTGATCCACACGATGGGGGCGAGCGGCCGGTTCGCCGAGCGGGACCGCCTGGCGGCGCGGACGTTCGCGGCGGCGGCGGCCGAGGCAGGGGTGCGGCGGATCGTCTACCTGGGCGGTCCGGCCGCCGGCGAGGCGCTCTCGCCGCATCTGCGGTCGCGGGCCGAGGTGGGGGAGATCTTCCTGGGGGGAGTGGTGCCGGCGGTGGTCCTGCGCGCCGCGATGATCATCGGGTCGGGGTCGGCGTCGTTCGAGATGCTGCGCTACCTGACCGAGCGGCTGCCGGTGATGACCACACCGCGCTGGGTGCGGAGCCGCACCCAGCCGATCGCGGTACGGGACGTGCTGCGGTATCTGGTCGCGTGGGCGGAGGTGCCGGGGACGGTCAACCGAGGGTTCGACATAGGCGGGCCCGATGTCCTGACTTATGCCGACATGATGCAGGAGTACGCCGCCGTGGCCGGGCTGCCGCCCCGGCTGATCCTCCCGGTGCCGCTGCTCAGCCCCCGGCTGTCGAGCCTCTGGGTGGGGCTCGTCACGCCGGTCCCGGCGAGCATCGCCCGCCCGCTGGTGGAGTCGCTGCGCAACGAGGCCGTGTGCGGCGAGCACGACATCGCCCGCCACGTGCCCGACCCCGAGGGCGGGCTGATCGGCTTCCGCCGGGCGGTGTCGCTGGCGCTGATGAAGATCAGGGAGGCCGACGTCGCCACGCGCTGGTCCTCGGCGTCCACGCCCGGCGCGCCCAGCGACCCGCTGCCCACCGACCCCGACTGGGCGGGAGGCAGCCTCTTCGTCGACGACCGCAGCCTGGCCGTGCCGTCGAGCCCGGAGGCGCTGTGGCAGGTGATCGAGGGCATCGGCGGCCGCAACGGCTGGTACTCGCTGCCGGTCGCCTGGAAGCTCAGGGGGCTGGCCGACCGGCTCGTCGGCGGCGTCGGGTTGCGGCGCGGCCGGCGCGATCCGGCGCGGCTGCGGGTGGGCGACACGATCGACTTCTGGCGGGTGGAGGAGGTGCTTCCCGGCCGGCTGCTGCGGCTGCGGGCCGAGATGCGGCTGCCCGGCCTGGCCTGGCTGGAGCTCGGCGTCACCCGCTCCGGCGGCCGGACGGTCTACACCCAGCGGGCGATCTTCCACCCGCACGGGCTGCTCGGCCACCTCTACTGGTGGGCGATCTCGCCCTTCCACGGCCTGATCTTCGGCCGGATGCCGGTCAACGTGGCCGCCGCGGCCCGGCGACGGGAGCGATCCCGGTCCTGAGGCCCGTACCGCTGTGGTGACGGGCCGGGGAGCCCGGCGGCGCGGGTGCGCCGCCGGGCCCGTGTGCGGGCGCGGGCGGGGGCCACGACGAGTCCGCACGTCATCGGACGGTACGGGACGGGCGGGCGCGGGCGGATCAGCCCCGAGGGGGATGACGGGTCAGCCCGGGGGATGATCCGGCAGGACGCTAGCCGGGCTGCCGCCTGCGCCCGGCGCGGTAGCGGCGCACCTTGCCGATCGTCCACCAGGCGGCCAGCGCGAACAGCGCCAGCAGGACGATCACCAGCAGCGGCAGGAAGATCGCGACCAGGCTCATGCCGAGCGCGCCCGTGTCCTCGGCCACGCTCGCCACCGGCGCCCCGGCCCCGGCGGTGCCGGCGTTGACCACGGGCCTGGCCGCCGTCTTGAGGGCGTGCACGGCCAGCGCGACCACGATGCCGAGCAGCCAGGACGCCCACGGGTTCTCGGTCATCCAGGTGGAGCGGTCGAGCTCGGCGGCGGCGCTGGTGGCGCTGAAGACGACGCCGCCGGACGCGGGTCGTACGACGGTCTGGATCAGGTCGTTGACCGTGTCGACGGCGGGCACCTTGTCCAGCACCATCTCCGCCGCCAGCAGCACGGCGATGATCGCCAGTACGCCCCAGTGGGACAGCCACGCGTAGCCGTCGGGCAGCCGCACCCGGTCGGTCAGGTTGGCCAGCACGCCCACGACGAGCAGCGGGATGTAGGCGTTGAGCCCGGCGGCGGTGGACAGGCCGAGCCCGGTCAGTGCGGCGAGCATGCCCCTAGTCTGCCCGGGCGGCCTCGTCCATGAGGCGCCCGAGCCCGTGAGCGGTGAACTCGGCCACGGCGCGCTCGTACTTCTCCATGCCCCACGACCAGAAGTCGAAGTCGATCGTGTCGTTGGCGCCGTCCTGGATGGAGGCCCACAGGGTCCAGCCGTACTTGGCCATCAGGCCGAGCAGCCGGGCGCGGGCGATCTTGTGGCGCAGGCGGCGGCCGTAGTAGGCGGTGACGAGCTCGTCGAGCTGGTCGAGCGACAGGTCCGACTCGCTCCACACGTTGCCCAGCTCGAAGCAGGCGTCGTTGTTGCCGGCGTACTCGTAGTCGATGAGCCACAGCCGCCGGCCGTCGTCGATGATGTTGCCCGGCAACAGGTCGTTGTTACACGGAACGGTGCCTTCTGCCCTTATTTTCAGACATTTACGGAGTTGCTCCACAACGGGCATGAACTCCAGGTACCGGTCCGGCAGCCGGAAGCCCCGCTCCCGCACGATCGCCAGATAGCGCCGCTGCACGTCGAACATGTCGAAGTCGCGCACGAACCGGGGCCCCGCGTGCAGCCGCCGGCACGCCTCGGCCACCCGCGGCAGGTTGGCCGAGTCGCGCACGTCGTCCTGTGTGAACGTGCGCCCCGGGATGAACCCCACCACCAGCACCCCCTCGCCCGGCAGGTAGGCGTGCACCGGCGCGCCCACGCCCGCCCGCGCGGCGGCGATCGAGGAGGCGTGCTCGGCGTCGCGGTCGATGGCCAGCAGCGACCCGTCGCTGGCCCACACCCGCACCACGTACGCCCCGCCGGGGGTGGTGACCTTGTAGTTGTGGTTGGTCAGGCCGCCGGGCAGCTCCTCCACGGAGCGCGGCACGCCTGCCAGCAGGGGGATGCGGTCGAGGATCTCGAGCACGGCCATGGTCGATGCTAGCTCCGCCCCGCTAAACGGTCTAGACCTTTTACGGCCCGCCGGTTAGCCTCGCGGGCATGAGCGACTCGGCGCGCATCGTGATCATCGGGGGCGGCGTCGGCGGCGCCTCCGTCGCCTACCACCTCACCAAGCTCGGCGAGCGGGACGTCGTCCTGCTGGAGCGCGACGAGCTCACCAGCGGCTCGACCTTCCACTCGGCGGGCCTGGTCGGCCAGCTCCGCGCCGATCCGACGCTCACCCGGATGAACCAGTACTCCGTCGAGCTCTACCGCACCCTCGACGCCGGATGGACGGAGTGCGGCGGCATCAAGCTCGCCTCGACCCCGGAGCGGATGGCCGAGATCCGCCGCCAGATCGGCTGGGCCCGCACGTTCGGCCTGCCGCTGGAGGAGATCTCCGTCGCCGAGGCGGCCGAGCTGTTCCCGCTGATGAGCACCGAGGGCGTCGTCGGCGCCGCCTACCTGCCGACCGACGGCCAGATCGACCCGTCACGGCTGTGCTACGCGCTGGCGGCCGGGGCCAGGGAGGGCGGCGCGCGGATCCGTACCAAGGTCCGGGTCCTCGGCCTGGACGTCGAGCGCGGCCGGGTCACGCGGGTGCGCACCGACCAGGGCGACATCGACTGCGAGGTGGTCGTCAACTGCGGCGGCATGTTCGCCGCCGAGATCGGCCGGATGGCCGGGGTGCGGGTCCCGATCGTGCCGATGTCGCACCAGTACGTGGTCACCGACGGCTTCCACGAGCACGCCGGGCTGCCCACGCTGCGCGACCCCGACCTGCTCGTCTACTACCGGCAGGAGGTCGGCGGGCTCGTCATGGGCGGCTACGAGCGCACCTGCGCGCCGTGGACGGCGGGGGAGTCGTCCTACGACGCGATCCCGGCCGGCTTCAACGGGCGGCTGCTGGCGGAGGACTGGCCGAGGTTCGAGGAGATCTCGGAGAACTCCCGCGTCCGCGTGCCCGCGATGGCCGACGTCGGCATCCGCAAGCTCATCAACGGCCCGGAGGCGTTCACCCCGGACAACGAGTTCTGCCTGGGCGAGACCGAGGTCGGCGGCTTCTACGTGGCCGCCGGGTTCTGCGCCCACGGCATCGCCGGCGCGGGCGGCATCGGCAGGGTGATGGCCGAGTGGATCGTCGACGGCGAGCCCGGCATGGACGTCTGGCACATGGACGTCCGCCGCTTCGGCGCCCACTACCGCTCCCCGTCCTACACGCTGGCCCGCGCGGTGGAGAACTACGAGACCTACTACGACATCCGCTACCCCGGCGACGAGCGCGCGGCGGGCCGCCCGCTGCGCACCTCGCCCGCCTACGGCTGGCACGCCGCCCACGGCGCGGTCTTCGGCGAGAAGGCCGGCTGGGAGCGGGTCAACTACTACACGTCCAACGAGCCCGCGGGCGACGGCGTCCGGCCGCACGGCTGGGCGGGCCGCAACTGGTCGCCCGCCGTCGCCGCCGAGCACCACGCCACCCGCACCACGGCCGGGCTGTTCGACGAGAGCTCGTTCGCCAAGATCGAGGTCACCGGCCCCGGCGCCGCGTCGCTGCTCGAATGGGTGTGCACCAACCGCGTCGCCCGCCAGGTGGGCGACGTCACCTACACCCAGGCGCTCAACCGGCGCGGCGGCATCGAGTGCGACTTCACCGTCACCCGGCGCGGCGAGCGGGAGTTCCTCGTCGTCACCGGCACCGCGTTCGGCTCCCACGACCTCGGCTGGCTGCGCAAGCAGGCCCGGCTGCGCGGCGCCGACGTCCGGATCGCCGACGTGACCGGCAGCCGCGCCTGCTTCGCGCTGTGGGGGCCGCGCGCCCGCGACATCCTCGCCACGCTCACGCCCGATCCGCTGGACTTCCCGTTCATGACCGCGCGCGAGCTGACCGTGGGCGACGTGCCGGTGCTGGCGCTGAGGGTGACGTTCGTCGGCGAGTTCGGCTGGGAGCTCTACTGCTCCACCGAGTACGGGCTCGGGCTGTGGCGGACGCTGTGGCGGGCGGGCGAGCCGTACGGGCTGGTGGCGGGCGGCTACCGGGCCATCGACAGCCTGCGCCTGGAGAAGGGCTACCGGGTGTGGGGCGCCGACATCGGGCCCGAGACCACGCCGTACGAGGCCGGGCTGGGCTTCTGCGTCAAGCTCGACAAGGAGTTCCTCGGCCGCGACGCGCTCGACCCCGACCCGCCGCGCCGGCTGCGCCGCCTGGCGCTCGCCGACCCGCGCGCCGTGGCGCTCGGCAACGAGCCGGTCCGCCTCGACGGCCGCGTCGTGGCCCGGGTGACCTCCGGCGGCTACGGCCACACCGCCGGGCAGTCGATCGCCTACGCCTACCTGGAGAAGGACGCGGACGACGCCTCCGGGGTGGAGGTCGAGGTGGAGGGCGCCTGGGTGCCCGCGACCGTCGTCACGTGACGCCGCTGCGCACCGAGATCCGCACCCGGTCGGGCCTGAACAGGTCACGGGCGTGCTCGACCGGGGCGCCGTCGGCCGCGTAGGCGGTCCGCTCGACGCGCATCAGCGGCGCCCCCGGCTCGATGCCCAGCTCGGCCGCCTCGGCGGGCCCGGCGATGACCGGGTCCAGGTGCTCCAGCGCGGTGCGGGGCGCCAGGCCGTACCCGTCGGCCAGCAGCGCGTACAGCGACCCGGTCAGGTCCTGAGCGAGGAAGCCGGGCAGGGCGGGGAAGAAGGAGCGTTCGAGCGCCAGCGGCGAGCGCCCGGCCGAGCGCACCCGCGCCACCTCGTGCACCGGCGAGCCGGGCTCGACGCGCAGCGCGGCGGCCACGGCGGCGGGAGCGGGCACGGTGGCGGCCGTCAGGATGCGCGCCTCGGCCCGCAGGTGCACGCGCCGCACCTGCTCGGTGAACCCGGCCAGGCCGGTCAGGTCGCGTTCGATGCGCGGCTCGGCGACGAACGCGCCGCCGGTCCGGCCCGGCACCCTGACCAGCACCCCGTCGCGCTCCAGCGTGGCCAGCGCCTGGCGCAGCGTCATCCGGCTCACGCCGAGCCGGCCCGCCAGCTCGCGCTCGCCGGGCAGCCTGTCGCCCGGCGCCATGTCGCCGCCGGCGATCGAGTCGAGCAGCCAGCGCTCGATCTGCACGTGCGCGGGAACTCCGGTGCCGCGTTCCAACTCGGGAGGATTCCCGACCATTCGGGCATCGTAGCCGGTCACCGGGACAGCCCGGCCAACCGCTCCACCGCCTCCGCGAACTCGTACACCATCGCGTAGACCACCTCGCGGGCCGGCCGCACCCGGTCGAGCCGGCCGACGAAGGAGGCGGCCGGCTCCGATCCCGCCGTGCTCCACGGTGCCGACCAGGGCCGCCACCGGCACGCCCGCCTCCCGCGCCCGCGCCACGCCGCCCGGCGCGGCCGGGCCGATCCAGCCGGGCACGAGCACGTCCACCGCGTACGGCCGGCCGCGCACCTGCCGGTCGATCCAGGCCGGCTCGGCGTCGAGCCGCTCGGGGGTGTACGCGATCGCGCCCAGCACGCCGAACCCGCCCGCGTTGGTGACCGCGGCCACCACGTCACGGCAGTGGCTGAAGGCGAACAGCGGGAACTCGATGCCCAGAAGCCGGGTGATGGCGGAGGTTCGGTCCAGGGTCAGTCGACCGCCAGCGCCACCGCTGGATCGTGCCAACCGTGCTCCGGGTCGTAACGCCGCACCAGCCGCGCCGGCACCCCCGCCACCACGCTGTGGTCGGGGAACTCGCCGCGCACCACCGCGCCGCCCGCCACCACGCACTGGCGGCCCAGCCGGGTGCCCGGCAGGATGATCGCCCCCGCGCCCAGCCACGAGCCCGAGCCGATCGACACCGGGCTGTTGCGCGGCCACTGCCTGCCGATCGGCACGTCCGGGTCGTCGTAGACGTGGTTCTGGTCGGTGACGTACACGTACGGGCCGGTGAAGACGTCGTCGCCGATGTCGATCGACTGGTGGGCCACGATGTGCGTGCCCCGCCCGATCGAGCAGGACCCGCCGATCCGCAGGATCGAGCCGGGGCCCAGATCCACGCCCGGCCACATGCCGCACGAGATCGACACCCGCTCGCCGATCAGCGTGTGGGCGCCGATCTCGATCCAGCGCTCCCCGAAGATCGCGCCCGGCGGGAAGGCGATCTTCGCGCCGTCGCCCAGACGGCGGAACCCGTGACCCGCGGGCGTCTCGGGAGTGATGGCACCCGCGTCGCGGATCGCGGCGTAGGCCCGGTGGATCAGCGTGCCGAACGCCCGCCGTACAAGTGACATAGGGACCAAAGTTACCGCTAGGTCATCCTGTTCGGGCATGTCGGGGGCGTTGTTTGATATCCTGAGAGCCCGTGGACACATCGGCCACACCTCGAGCCACGGGAGCCTCCTTGCGCAGCGCATCGCAAACCAAGCATCTGTTCGTCACCGGCGGTGTCGCCTCCAGTCTCGGCAAGGGCCTCACCGCCTCCAGCCTGGGCCGTCTGCTCAAGGGCCGCGGGCTCCGGGTCACCATGCAGAAGCTCGACCCGTACCTCAACGTCGACCCCGGCACCATGAACCCGTTCCAGCACGGCGAGGTCTTCGTCACCGACGACGGCGCCGAGACCGACCTCGACGTCGGCCACTACGAGCGCTTCCTCGACACCGACCTGCACGGCTCGGCCAACGTCACCACCGGCCAGGTCTACTCCAACGTCATCGCCAAGGAGCGGCGCGGCGAATACCTCGGCGACACCGTCCAGGTCATCCCGCACATCACCAACGAGATCAAGGACCGCATCCGGGGCATGGCCGGCCCCGACGTCGACGTGGTCATCACCGAGGTGGGCGGCACCGTCGGCGACATCGAGTCGCTGCCGTTCCTGGAGGCCGTCCGCCAGATCCGCCACGAGGTCGGCCGCGACAACGTGTTCTTCCTGCACGTGTCGCTGCTGCCCTACATCGGCCCGTCCGGCGAGCTCAAGACCAAGCCGACCCAGCACAGCGTCGCCGCGCTGCGCAGCATCGGCATCCAGCCCGACGCGATCGTGCTGCGCTCCGACCGGCCCGTGCAGACCGCCATCAAGCGCAAGATCAGCCTCATGTGCGACGTCGACGAGGACGCCGTCGTCAGCGCCGTCGACGCCGCCTCCATCTACGACATCCCCAAGGTGCTGCACTCCGAAGGCCTCGACGCGTACGTGGTGCGCCGCCTCGGCCTGCCCTTCCGCGACGTCGACTGGAAGGAGTGGGAGCAGCTCCTGCGCCGCGTGCACCGCCCGGCCAAGGAGGTGACGATCGCGCTCGTCGGCAAGTACATCGACCTGCCCGACGCCTACCTGTCGGTCACCGAGGCGCTGCGCGCCGGCGGTTTCGCCTGCGACGCCCGCGTCAACATCCGCTGGGTCAAGAGCGACGACTGCGAGACCCCCGAGGGCGCCGAGCGCGAGCTCGACGGCGCCGACGGCGTGCTGATCCCCGGCGGGTTCGGCGTGCGCGGCATCGAAGGCAAGATCGGCGCCATCCGCCACGCCCGCGAGAACAAGATCCCGCTGCTCGGCATCTGCCTCGGCATGCAGGGCATGGTCATCGAGGCCGCCCGCAACATGGCCGGCATCACCGACGCCAACTCCGCCGAGTTCGACCCCGACACCAAGCACCCGGTCATCTCCACCATGGCCGACCAGGAGGACGTCGTCGCCGGCGAGCGCGACATGGGCGGCACCATGCGCCTGGGCAGCTACACCGCCAAGCTCGGCGAGGGCACGCTGGCCCGCCAGCTCTACGGCGGCCGGGCCAAGGCCGACGAGCGCCACCGCCACAGGTACGAGGTCAACAACGCCTACCGCGACAAGCTGGAGAGCGTCGGCCTGGTCTTCTCCGGCCTGTCGCCCGACGGCCGCCTGGTCGAGTACACCGAGCTGCCCGCCGACACGCACCCGTTCTTCATCGGCACCCAGGCCCACCCCGAGTTCCGCTCCCGGCCCACCCGCGCCAACCCGATGTTCAAGGGCCTCGTCAACGCGGCGCTCGCCTACGCCGACAGCCGCGTGAGCGCGAAGGCGGCCAAGTGAGGATCCAGGACACGCCCGAGCGCTGGGACGTTCTCGAAACCAGGAAGCGCTTCTCGGGACACGTCATCGAGGTCGTCACCGACACCGTCCGGATGCCCGGCGACGACCACGCCGACCGCGACTACGTCGTCCACCCGGGCTCCGTCGCGGTCCTCGCCCTGGACGAGCAGAACCGCGTCCTGCTCCTGCGCCAGTACCGCCACCCGACCCGCCACCTGCTCTGGGAGCTGCCCGCCGGGATCCGCGACGTGCCCGGCGAACCCCTGGTCGAAGGGGCCGCCCGCGAGCTCGCCGAGGAGGCCGGCTACCGGGCCGCCACCTGGCACACGCTCGTCGACCTCTACTCCTCGCCCGGCATGTCCGACGAGCGCATCCGCGTCTTCCTCGCCCGCGACCTCACCAAGATCCCGGACGAGGAGAACGGGTTCGTGCACCGTCACGAGGAGATCGGCATGCCGGTCGAATGGGTGCCCCTCGCCGACGCCGTCGAGAAGGCCCTGATGGGAATGATCCACAATTCCCCGGCCGTGGCCGGTATCCTCGCCGCATACACGGCTTCGGTTGAGGGGTTCGGCCTGTTGCGCCCCGCCGACGCGCCCGAGGCCTGACGACCGGGAGGACCATCGTGGAGGCGGTGCTCTCCAGCTACCTCGCCCATTTGGCGGTGGAGCGGGGCCTGGCTGCCAACACGCTCGCCTCCTACCGTCGCGACCTGCGCCGCTACCTGGAACACCTGCGCGCCCGCGGCCTCCTCCGCCTCGACGAGGTGGGGGAGGCCGACGTGCGCGCCTTCCTCGCCGCCCTGCGCGAGGGCGACGGCGACCACCCGGCGCTCGTGGCCAGCTCGGCCGCGCGCGCCGTCTCCGCCGTGCGCGGCCTGCACCGCTTCGCCCTGCGCGAAGGCGTCACCGCCCACGACCCTGCCGACCAGGTACGGCCGCCGCGCCAGCTCCGCCGCCTGCCCAAGGCCATCGCCGTCGACGAGGTCGAACGCCTCATCGCCGCCTCAGGCCCCGACGGCGCCCCCCTCACCCTGCGCAACCGCGCCCTGCTCGAAGTCCTGTACGGCACCGGCGCCCGCATCTCCGAAGCCGTCGGCCTGGCCGTCGACGACCTGGAGGACGACCAGGTACGGCTGCGCGGCAAGGGCGGCCGCACCCGCATCGTCCCCCTCGGCCGCTACGCCCGCGCCGCCCTCGACGCCTACGTCGTGCGCGCCAGACCCGGCCTGCTCGCCCACGGCCGCGGCACCCCCGCCGTGTTCCTCAACGCCAGAGGCGGCCGGCTGACCCGCCAGGGCGCCTGGGAGGTGCTCCAGGCCGCCGCCGTGCGCGCCGGCCTCGCCGGGATCTCGCCCCACGTGCTGCGCCACTCCTTCGCCACCCACCTGCTCGACGGCGGCGCCGACGTCCGGGTCGTCCAGGAGCTGCTCGGCCACGCCTCCGTCACCACCACCCAGGTCTACACACTCGTCACCGTCGACAAACTTCGCGAGGTCTACGCGGCGGCGCATCCACGGGCCCGCCAGTGATCTATAGTCTTTTGGGTCGTGCGGCACATCGGCGTGCCGCCTTGCCGCGTTAAGTGGTGACGCCATAGTGTCCGTCCGGACGGTCCGGTTCGGGATCGTCAGGGAGGTTCGAGCTGGTGACTGTGAAGACCAACGGTTCGGCCCCGGGGACCCCCGACAACCCCTGGGGAGACACGAAGACCAACGCGCCCTCCACGGGCGTCAACCTGGGCCCGACCCAGCGCCCCCGGCCGGTGTTCCCCGAGCCCGCGCCGCGCGACGTCCACGGCCCGGCCCGCGTGGTCGCCATGGTCAACCAGAAGGGCGGGGTCGGCAAGACCACCACCACCATCAACCTCGGCGCCGCCCTCGTCGAATACGGCCTCAAGGTGCTGCTCGTCGACTTCGACCCGCAGGGCGCCCTGTCCGTCGGCCTCGGCATCAACCCGCTCCAGCTCGACCTCACGGTCTACAACCTGCTGATGGAGCGCAACGTCACCGCCGAGGACGTGCTGCTGGAGACCGGCGTCGAGGGCCTCGACCTGCTGCCCAGCAACATCGACCTGTCCGCGGCCGAGGTCCAGCTCGTCACCGAGGTCGCCCGCGAGCAGGTGCTCGGCCGCGTCATCAAGCCGCTGCTGCCGCACTACGACGTCTGCCTCATCGACTGCCAGCCGTCGCTCGGCCTGCTCACCATCAACGCGCTCACCTGCGCCCAGGGCGTCATGGTGCCGCTGGAGTGCGAGTTCTTCGCGCTGCGCGGCGTCGCCCTGCTCATGGACACCATCACCAAGGTCCAGGAGCGGCTCAACGAGGACCTCGAGATCGAGGGCCTGCTCGCCACCATGTACGACGCCCGTACCCTCCACGGCCGTGAGGTGCTCGCCCGCGTCGTCGAGGCGTTCGGCGACAAGGTGTTCCACACCGTGATCAACCGTACGGTGCGCTTCCCCGACGCCACCGTCGCCGGCGAGCCCATCACCACCTTCGACCCCTCGTCCCTGGGCGCCAACGCCTACCGTGAGCTGGCGCGCGAGGTGCTCTCGCGCTGGCCCGCGGCTGCGACAATGGCCAGGTGACCGAGCAGCAGCAGGGATTCCAGGTCCACCTGGACGTCTTCGAAGGCCCCTTCGATCTGCTCCTCGGCCTGATCGCCAAGCACAAGCTCGACATCACCGAGGTCTCGCTGTCCCAGGTGACCGACGAGTTCATCGCCTACATCCGGTCCCGCGGCCCCGAATGGGACCTCGACCAGACCAGCCACTTCCTGCTCGTCGCCGCCACGCTGCTCGACCTGAAAGCCGCCCGGCTGCTGCCCTCCGGCGAGGTCGAGGACGAGGAGGACCTCGCCCTGCTGGAGGCCCGCGACCTGCTGTTCGCCCGCCTCCTGCAGTACAAGGCGTACAAGGAGGTGGCCAAGGTCTTCGCCGGGCGCATGGCCGACGAGGCGCTCCGCTTCCCCCGCACCGTCCCCCTGGAGCCCCAGTTCGCCAACCTGCTGCCCGAGCTCATCCTCGGCATCGGGCCCGAACAGCTCGCCCGCATCGCCGCCAAGGCTTTCACCCCGAAGCTGCCGCCCACCGTCAGCGTCGGCCACATCTACCAACCACTCGCCAGCGTCCGCGAACAAGCCGCTATCCTGGTCGAGCGGCTGCGCCGCATGCGCAGAGCCACCTTCAGGGCCCTGGTCGCCGACTGCGAGGGCACCTTCGAGGTCATCGCCCGCTTCCTCGCCGTCCTGGAGCTCTTCCGGGAGTCGGCGGTCACCTTCGACCAGCTCGAACCGCTCGGCGACCTGCACGTCACCTGGACGGGCGCCGACGACGGCGACGTCTCGGTGGGGGACGACTACGAGGAGAGCGCGGAGAAAGCAGCAGATGACTGACCACCCCCAGGCCCCCCGCGGCGCCGACCGCATCCCCGCCTGGATGACCCTCCCCGGCGCCCTGACCGACCCCCAACCGGAGCCTCCAGACGCCGGCACGGCGAGCAACGAGACGGCGGAGCCCGGCGCGGCGGTCTCCCCGGACGAGGTGGCCGACCTTCTTCCGGCGGCGGACGGCGTGCCGCCCCTTCCCGGCGCCGGTGCGGCGGGCAGCGGGACGGCGGAGCCCGGCGCGACGCGTACGGTGGGGGAGGCGGCTCAGGGGTCCGGGGAAGGGCCTGGGCTCAAGGCGGCGCTGGAGGCCATCCTGCTCGTCGTCGACGAGCCGGTGGCCGAGGTGACGCTGGCGCAGGTGCTGGAGAGGCCCACGCACGAGGTGGCGGCGGCGCTGCGGGAACTGGCCGAGGAATACACTGCCGCCGGGCGGGGTTTCGATCTGAGAGAGGTCGCGGGCGGCTGGCGTTACTACACGCGCGCCGACTGCGCCGGGCTGGTCGAGCGGTTCGTACGCGACGGCCAGCAGACGCGGCTGACCCAGGCCGCGCTGGAGACTCTCGCGGTCGTGGCCTACCGGCAACCGGTGAGCCGCGCCCGTGTCGCCGCCGTACGCGGCGTCAACAGCGACGGCGTCATGCGGACGCTCGTCGCGAGAGGGCTGGTCGAAGAGGCCGGCACCGACCCGGAGAGCCAAGCGGTGCTCTACCGGACAAGCTCATACTTCCTTGAACGTCTGGGACTGCGGGACATCAGCGAGCTCCCCGAGCTCGCGCCCTTCCTCCCCGACGACGTGGAAAACCTCGAGGAGACGACAAAGTGATCAACAGGCGAAGCACCCCGTCCGGTGAGGGACGCGGTCGAGGACGCGCGGGCGGCTCCGGCCGCGGCGGGCGTCCCGCCTTCCGCTCGGACGACAGCCGCGGCGGACGCCGCGACGACTTCCGTGGCGGTTCCCATCGAGATGGTGAACGCGGCGGCCCCCGCCGCGACGACACCCGCGGCGACGCGCGCCGCGACGACTTCCGCGCCTCCCGCCGAGGCGAGCGCGGCGGCTTCCGCGACGACCGGGGCGGCCGTGACGACCGCGCCGGGTCGGGCGGCGGCGGCTTCCAGGACCGCTCCGGTTCGCGGAGCGGCGGCGGCTATCAGGACCGCGCGGGTTCGCGCGGCGGCGGGTTCCAGGACCGCGCGGGTTCGCGCGGTGGTGGGTTCCGGGACGGTTCCCGTGGCGGGGACTCCCGGGGCCGTGACGACCGGGCCGGCTACCAGGGGGACCGGCGCGCCGGGGCCCCGAGCGGGCGCGGTGACCGTGACAGGTTCCGCGACGGTGAGGGTTTCCGCGGCGACCGGCGCGGGTCCCGCGACGAGCGTGGCGGGACCCGTGACGACCGGGGCGGGTTCCGTTCGGAGGGCCGGGGCACGGCTGAGCGCGGGTTCAGGGACGAGAGCGCCCGTGACGGGCTGCGCGCCGACCGCGGCGGCTCCCGCGCCCGCTACGGCCGCCCCGCCGCCCGAGACGCCCGCGAGCGTACGGGCTTCGGCGGCGGCGACCGGAACGAAGGCCGCGACCGCTTCGAGAGCCGTGACCGCTCTGAGGGCCGCGACAGGTTCGAGAGCCGCGACCGTGCCGAGGGCCGTGACCGGTTCGAGGGCCGCGACCGCTACCAGGGCGGTGACCGGTATGCCGGGCGTGACCGGTACGAAGGGCGTGAGGGCGCCGGGCGGGGCTCCGGGGAGACCCGTGGGCCGCGCGAGGAGCGCGGCGGGTTCCGGGCCGATCGGAGCGGGCGAAGGGACGACGCGGCGCGCGGCGGATCGCGGGGCCGGTTCGGCCGGCGTGACGACTCCGGGCGCGGCGGGCGTACCTCCGGGCGTGACGGCGTGCAGACCATCGGCGGCGCGCGCCGCGACGGCGGGAGGCGCGACGGCGGGTTCGGCGGCCCAGGCGGTCCCGGCGGCTCAGGCGGCTCAGGCGGCGGCCGGGGCGAGGGCGGGCCGGCGCGCGACCGGTTCAAGACGGCGCGGCAGCCCATGCGCGACCGTGACTTCTTCCCCGACGGCTACACCGACGAGCGTGACACCACCGAAGTGCCGGACGGCGTGCGGCTGCAGAAGGTGCTCGCCCAGGCGGGCGTGGCCAGCCGCAGGGCCTGCGAGGAGATGATCGGCGACGGCCGGGTCACCGTGAACGGCCAGGTGGTGCGCAGGTTCGGGGCCAAGGTGGACCCGGCCACACAGGTGATCCACGTCGACGGCAAGCGCATCCCGACGGCCCCCGACCTGGTCTACTACGCGCTGAACAAGCCGATCGGCGTCGTGTCGACGATGGACGACCCGCAGGGCCGGCCGTGCCTGGCCGACTTCGTGGAGGAGCTGGCGCCGAGGCTGTTCCACGTGGGCAGGCTCGACACCGAGACCGAGGGCCTGCTGCTGCTCACGAACGACGGCGAGCTGGCCAACCGGCTGACGCATCCCAGCTACGGGGTGCAGAAGAAGTACTGGGCGAAGGTGCCCGGGCCGATCCCGCGTGACCTGGGCCGCAGGCTCAAGCAGGGGATCGAGCTGGAGGACGGCCTGGCCAGGGCCGACAGTTTCGCGATCGTGCAGGAGCACGGCCAGCAGGCGCTGGTCGAGGTGGTGCTGCACGAGGGCCGCAAGCACGTGGTGCGCCGCATGCTGGAGGAGGCGGGGCACCGGGTGATCGATCTGGCGCGGATCGAGTTCGGGCCGGTCAAGCTGGGGCGGACGAAGCCGGGCACCGTCAGGGCGCTGTCCCTGAAGGAGGTCGGCGAACTTTACGCGGCCGTGAAGCTGTAATCTGGCCGCGACGCAGGAGCCCGTGCGACCCTCCGCACGGGCTCTCCCGCTTATCGAAGGGGCGAAGCGCATGGTGCGGGCGATCCGCGGGGCGATCCAGGTGGATGCCAACGACCGTGGCTCGATCATCGAGGCCACGACCGAGTTGGTCACCCAGATCATGGAGCGTAACGAGCTCACCACGGATGACGTGATCAGCGTGCTGTTCACGGCGACGCCCGACCTGACCGCGGAGTTTCCCGCGCTGGCGGCGCGCAAGCTGGGCTTCCACGAGGTGCCGCTGATCTGCACCACGGAGATCGACGTGCCGGGCGCGCTGCCGCGGGTGGTGCGGCTGATGGCGCACGTCGAGACCGACCGGCCGCGTTCGGCCGTCCAGCACGTCTACCTGCGGGGCGCGGTCGCGCTCCGGCAGGACATCGCTCAATAGGATCCCGGGACGACGACATGGCCACCGAACTGCGCACCGTGCTGGTTGTGGGCACCGGTCTCATCGGCACCTCGCTGGCGCTGGCGCTGCGGCGCAAGGACGTGCGGGTGCTGCTCGCCGACCGCGATCCGGGCGCCGTGCGGCTGGCCCGGGAGCTGGGCGCGGGCGAGGAGTGGCAGCCCGGGAGCCAGGATGACGGGCCGGCGGCGGATCTCGCGGTGATCGCGGTGCCGCCGGGCCAGGTGGCGACCGAGCTGCTGGAGCTGCAGAAGCGCGGCGTGGCCCGCTTCTACACCGACGTGGCCAGCGTCAAGGCGGAGCCGATCGAGCAGGCGGCGCGGCTGGGCTGCGACCTGGCGGCCTATGTGGCCTCGCACCCGCTGGCCGGGCGCGAGCGGTCGGGGCCGGGGGCGGCGCGCGCCGACCTGTTCCTGGGCCGTCCGTGGGCCTACTGTCCCACCGGCGAGGCGTCGGGCGAGGCGGTCGCGGCGGTGCTGCGGCTGATCGAGCTGTGCGGCGCCAACCCGGTCGAGGTGGACGCCGCCGACCATGACCGGGCGGTGGCGGTCGTCTCGCACGCGCCGCACGTGGCCGCCTCGGCGGTGGCCGCCCGGCTGGCCGACGCCTCCGACGTGGCGCTCGGGCTGGCGGGGCAGGGCGTGCGTGACGTGACGCGGATCGCGGGCGGCGATCCCGGGCTGTGGCTGGGCATCCTGTCGGGCAACGCGGCCCCGGTGGCCGAGGTGCTGGAGGCGGTCTCGCGTGATCTGGCCGACGCCGCGTCGGCGCTGCGCGCGCTGGCCGAGGGTGACGGCACGGCGGGCGGTGAGGTGACCCAGCTGCTCAAGCGCGGCGTGGCCGGTCACGGCCGCATCCCGGGCAAGCACGGCGGCCCGGCGCCGGCGTACGTGGTGGTCCAGGTCGTCATCGGCGACCGTCCGGGCCAGCTGGCCCGGCTCTTCCAGGTGTGCGACGAGGTCGGCGTCAACGTCGAGGACGTCCGCCTGGAGCACGCGCCCGGCCTGCCGCTGGGTGTGGCCGAGCTGTCGGTGCAGCCCGACTCGGCGGCCCGGCTGAGCCAGGCGCTGGTCGAGCGCGGCTGGCAGGTGCCCTAGATCGCCGAAGGGCCCCGGTGGACGTCCACCGGGACCCTCCGAAGCGCCGACGGGTCAGCGCTGGGTGACCGCCTGGCTCACGGCGTTGGGGCCGTCGTACTGGCGGTCGGGCATGGCTTCCAGCGCCTTCAGCGTGGCCTGGTCGGCCCCCTGGCGGCGGGCGGCGGCGATCAGGTCGGCCTTGGTGGCCGGGTAGTCGACGCCCTTGAGGTGCTTCTGGAGCTGGATCGGATTCGATGCAGTAGTCATGACTGTGTGTTACCCAACTGTCACGATTTGTAACCATTGTCCAGAAGGCGGCGGGCGCGCTCCACTTCGGGCGGCAGTTCCCGGCGCTGCGCCAGGGCCCGCCGCAGCCGGGGGAGCGCCGTACGCAGGCCGTGCCAGCCGCGCGGGCCGCGGCGTACGGCGTCGAGCGAGAGCAGCGCCACCACGCGCCAGGGGCGGCGCAGGACGGCGGTGAGGACGGCGTTGCGCACGGCCAGCGACTGGCGGCCGGCCGGGTCGCGGGGCGGCGCGGGGTGGTGGTGGGCCACCACGTCGTCGACGTAGGCCAGCCCCCAGCCGCGCGCGGCCAGGTCCACCGCCAGGCGCTCCTCCTCGCCGAAGAAGAAGACGACGTCGTCGAACCCGCCCGCCTCCAGGAACGCCTCCCTGCGCACCACCGCCCCGCAGGCCAGGAAGCCCAGCACGCTCGGCCCCGGCAGGTCGGCGTCGACGCCGAGCGGGGAGTCGCGCATCAGCTCGCTGACCGGGTCGAGCCGTTCCTCGGGGCCCACCAGCACCCGCGCGCCGAGCAGGGCCAGCCGCGGATGGGCGTCGAACAGGTCGGCGGCCCGTTCCAGCGCGCCTCCGGCCCACCAGGAGTCGTCGTCGGCGAAGGCCACGTACGGCGTCTCGGCCAGCTTGACGCCGATGTTCCTGGCGGGCGCGCCGAGGTTGCGGCCGGCCTCGACCGCGCGCACGTGCGGGAAGTGGCGCCGGACGAAGCCGGGAGTGCCGTCGGTGGAGCCGTTGTCGACGAGGATCACCGGCCCCGGATGGCGGGGGAGCGAGCGTTGCAGCGCGCGCAGCCGGTTCATCGTGGCCACGAC
The DNA here is from genome assembly GCF_041950485.1 of Nonomuraea sp. ATR24. Lineage (NCBI taxonomy): Bacteria > Bacillati > Actinomycetota > Actinomycetes > Streptosporangiales > Streptosporangiaceae > Nonomuraea > Nonomuraea sp. ATR24. The sequence goes on along the minus strand of NZ_JBGNUU010000002.1, from coordinate 6,844 downwards.
GACCGTCACCCGGCTGGAGTTGTCCGTCACACGGCCTCACCTTTCCGGTGAGGACCGGCTTACTCGCGTTGACGCCGGGCGGCGGGTGCGATAGAAAGGCGGTAACAGTGTTACCGCGCAGAAACGGTGTTACCAGTGACCGTGTACCAGCAGGCCCAGCGCGAAGGCCAGGACGTCGTCCGGGCCGCCATCCTCGACACCGCGACCCACCTCCTGGTGACCGAGGGCCCCGCCGCGCTGACCGTGCGCCGGATCTCCGGCGAGGCGGGCTGCTCCACGAAAGTGATCTACACGCTCTTCGGCGGCAAGGACGGCCTGGCCGAGGCGCTCTGGCTGGAGGGATTCGCCCGGTTCGAGCAGCGGCTGCTCTCGGTTCCCGGCGACGGCCCTCTGGAGCGCCTGCAGGCCGGGATCACCGCCTACCGGGCGTACGCGCTGGACCAGCCCGACTACTACCGGGCCATGTTCATGGGCGCGCTGTCCCGGTTCGAGCCCGGCGCCGACGCGGCACACGCGGCGCGCCGGACCTTCGACCTGCTCGTGACCTGGGTCCAGCAGTGCCTCGACACCGGCCTGCTGCGCGGCCCCGCCGCCGTGGAGATCTCCGACGTGCTCTGGATGGCCATGCACGGCGCCGTGAGCCTGGAGATCTCCGGTTACTTCGAGCCGGAGGAGGCCGAGGCGCGCTACCGGCTCCTCTGCGCCTCGGTGCTCCACCCCTTCCTGACCCACGACGAGAGGACCACCTGATGGACACCCCGTACCGGGGCGGATTCACGCCCGCGACCGAGGAGATCACCGCCTACGACCTGCCGGTCACCGGCCGGATCCCGGCCGAGCTCAACGGCCGCTACCTGCGCAACGGGCCCAACCCGCTCGGCCTCGACGACCCCGGCGCCTCCCACCTGTTCCTCGGCGCGGGCATGGTGCACGGCGTGCGGCTGCGCGACGGCCGCGCCGAGTGGTACCGCAACCGGTGGGTCCGCAGCGTCGACGTCGCCGGGCGGCTCGGCGAACAGCCCAGGTCCGCGCTGTCGCACGCCGGCCTGGACTTCTCGCCCAACACCCACGTGATCGGCGTGGCCGGGCGCACGTACGCGACGATGGAGGCCGGCACGCTGCCGTACGAGCTGGACTACGAGCTCGAGACGCTCGGCCCGGTCGACTTCGACGGCGGCCTGCCCGGCGGTTACGCCGCCCACACCCACCTCGACCCGGTCACCGGCGAGCTGCACGCGGTGGCGTACTCCGTCAACTGGGACCACAACCAGCACATCGTGCTCGACGCCAAGGGCACGGTGATCCACACGCGCGACATCCAGCTCGCCGACAAGCCGATGATGCACGACTTCGCGCTCACCGCGCGCTACGTCGTCCTGTACGACCTGCCGGTGACGTTCAGCATGGCCCACGCCGAGCAGGGCGCGCCGATGCCGTACGCGTGGAACGACGACCACCCCTCCCGCGTCGGCCTGATGTCGCGCGCGACCGGCGAGATCCGCTGGGTGGAGATCGAGCCGTGCTGGGTCTTCCACACCCTCAACGCCTACGACGACGGCGACCAGGTCGTCGTCGACGTGGTCAGCTACCCCAAGCGGTTCGTCGACGCCCGCCTCGACCGCGGCGGCGAGCCGACGCTCGACCGGTGGCGGATCGACCCGGCGTCCGGCCGGGTGAGCCGGACCCGGCTGGACGAGCGGGCCCAGGAGTTCCCCCGCATGGACGAGCGGCGCACCGGCCTGCCCTACCGCTACGGCTACACCGCCGCCACCCACGACCTGACGGACGTCCTCTACCCCGGCGACGCCGAGATGGAGGACCTGCCCGACGAGGCGTTCGACAACACGCTCGTCAAGCACGACCTCAGGAGCGGCACCCAGGAGCGGCGGCAGTTCGGCCGCGGCGCGTACGTGGGCGAGCCGGTGTTCGTCGCCGCCGGCGAGGCCGAGGACGACGGGTACGTGCTCTCCTACGTCAACAACCCCGACCGGGGCGCCGCCGACCTGGTCATCCTCCCGGCGCAGGACTTCACCGGCGAACCCGTCGCCGTCGTCCACCTGCCCGCCCGGGTGCCGCTCGGCTTCCATGGGAGCTGGGTCGCCGACTGACGGGAGGCGGTAGCCTCTTCAGGTTGGGTAAAGAAGCTGAAGAGGGAGAGTCGTGACCGGTCTGGTCGTCGCCATGGACGGCCCTTCGGGGTCGGGCAAGTCGAGCGCGTCGCGCGGAGTCGCCCGCGCGCTGGGTCTGCGCTACCTGGACACCGGCGCCCAATACCGGGCCATGACCTGGTGGATGCTCAAGCAGGGCGTCGACCTCACCGACCCGGAGGCCGTCGCGGCGCGCTGCGGCGAGGCCGAGATCGTCTCCGGCACCGACCCCGACGCCCCGTCCATCCACGTCGGCGGCACGGACGTGTCCGGGCCGATCCGCGAGGACGAGGTGACCGGCGCGGTGTCCGCCGTGGCGGCGGTCCCCGAGGTGCGCGCCCGGCTGGTCGCGCTCCAGCGGGAGATCATCGGCGCCGGGGGCATCGTGGTCGAGGGCCGCGACATCGGCACCGTCGTCGCCCCCACCGCCCCCGTCAAGATCTTCCTGACGGCCAGCGCCGAGGCCCGCGCCCTGCGGCGCTCCGCGGAGCTGGCCGGCACCACGGCCGAGGCGCAGGTCGCGGCCATGGCCAGGCGTGACACCCTGGACTCGACACGCAAGACCGATCCACTCTCGATGGCGGCTGGCGCCGTCGAGCTCGACACCACCGCGCTGAACCTCGAGGAGGTCATCGCGGAGGTGCTGAGACTGGTCAAGGAGCGCACCTGAGGGTGCGGGACTCATAAAGGACGAACACTGTGTCAACGGGGGATTGGGTCGAGGCAGACCTCGACGATCTCGAAGTATCCGACGAGCAGGCCGACAGTGGCCCGCTCCCGGTCGTGGCCATCGTCGGCCGCCCCAACGTGGGCAAGTCGACGCTGGTCAACCGGGTCATCGGCCGCCGTGAGGCGGTCGTCGAAGACGTGCCGGGCGTGACCCGTGACCGCGTCACCTACGAGGCCAACTGGCGTGGCCGCCGCTTCACCGTCGTCGACACCGGCGGCTGGGACCCCGACGCCACCGGCATGAACCTGCGCATCGCCGAGCAGGCGCAGGTCGCCGTCGAGCTGGCCGACGTCATCGTGTTCGTGGTCGACGCGAGCGTGGGCGCCACCGACGCCGACGAGATCGTCGGCTCGGTGCTGCGGCAGTCCGGCAAACCGGTCATCCTGGCCGCCAACAAGGTCGACAACCAGCAGCTCGAGCTGGAGGCCGCGGCCCTGTGGTCGCTCGGCCTGGGCGAGCCCTACCCGGTCTCCGCCCTGCACGGCCGCTCCAGCGGTGACCTGCTCGACGTCGTGCTCGACGCGCTCCCCGAGACGCCCGCCGTCACGTTCGGCGAGCAGCGCGGCCCCTACCGGGTGGCGCTGCTCGGCAAGCCCAACGTCGGCAAGTCCTCGCTGCTCAACAAGCTCGCGGGCGAGGAGCGGGTGCTCGTCGACCCGATGGCCGGCACCACCCGCGACCCGGTCGACGAGCTGATCGAGCTCGGCGGGCGCACCTGGCGCTTCGTCGACACCGCCGGCATCCGGCGGCGCGACCGCGAGCTGCAGGGCGCCGACTTCTACGCCGCCATGCGCACCAGGGCGGCGCTGGAGCGCTCGGAGGTGGCGATCGTGCTCATCGACGCCAGCGAGCCGCTCACCGAGCAGGACCTGCGCATCATCACCCTGGTCATCGAGTCCGGCCGCGCCATGGTCGTCGCCTTCAACAAGTGGGACCTGGTCGACGAGGACCGCCGCTACTACCTGGAGAAGGAGATCGACCGCCAGCTCGTCCGCACCCCGTGGGCGCTGCGCGTCAACATCTCCGCCAAGACCGGCCGCCACATGGACCGGCTCGTCCCGGCCCTGGAGAAGGCGCTCGACTCCTGGTCCACCCGGGTGCCCACGTCCAGGCTGAACGCGTTCCTCACCGAGCTGATCCAGCAGACGCCGCCCCCCGTGCGCGGCGGCAAGCAGCCGAAGATCCTGTTCGCCACCCAGGCGTCCATCGAGCCGCCCAAGTTCGTGCTGTTCACCTCGGGCTGGCTGGAGGACACCTACCGCCGCTTCATCGAGCGGCGCATCCGCGAGGAGTTCGGCTTCGCCGGATCGCCCATCGAGGTCACGATGAAGATCCGCGAGAAGCGCCAGAAGAAGGACCGCTGATACGATGCGGGACAACGCGTAGACGGAGACGAGTAACCGGGGCCCGCGCGGGCCGAGAGAGCCGCCGGTCGCTGTGAAGGCGGCCCCGCGCCCCCCGGTGAAGACACTCCCGAGTGCGAGGAGGAAATGCCTCGCCGGCCTGACCCCCGTCATCGGGTCCTGGAGGCCGCCCCTCGCGGGCGGTGAAAGTGCGGTGGCACCGGGAGCTCCCTTCTCCCCCGCACTCCCAAGGGGTCACGCATATCCGCAAGGAGTTGTGATGATCTCTCGTGTCCTGTCCGCCGAGCTCGCCGAGTTCGCCGGACGACGAGTGACGATCGCCGGCTGGGTCCATCGCCGCCGGCAACTGAAATCCGTGTCCTTCCTCATCGTCAGGGACCGCGCCGGGCTCGCCCAGGCGGTCTTCCACGACGCCGCCCTGCCCGGCGAGGAGAGCGTCGTCGAGGTCACCGGCACCGTGACCGCCAGCGAGCAGGCGCCAGGCGGCGTCGAACTCACCGAGGCCCAGGTGCGCGTGCTGACCGAGCCGGCCCAGGCGCCGCCGTTCGACCTCTACCGGCCGTCGATCCCCGCCGCGCTGCCGACGGTGCTCGACCACGCCCCCGCCGCGCTGCGCCACCCGGCGCTGCGCGCGCCCCTGGAGATCTCCGCCGCGTCCGTCGCCGGGTTCCGCGGCACGCTCGACCGGCTCGGCTTCACCGAGATCCACACGCCCAAGATCGTCGCCTCGGCCACCGAGTCCGGCGCGAACGTCTTCGGCATCGGCTACTTCGGCCGGCCCGCCTACCTCGCCCAGTCGCCCCAGTTCTACAAGCAGGCGATGGTCGGCGTGTTCGAGCGGGTCTACGAGGTGGGGCCCGTGTTCCGCGCCGAACCGCACGACACCGTCCGCCACCTCGCCCAGTACACCAGCCTGGACGCCGAGCTCGGCTTCGTGCGCGACCACCGCGACGTGATGGCGGTCCTGCGCGAAGCCCTGGCGGGCATGCTCGACTCCGTACGGGACCGCGCCCCCGCCGCCGTCGCCACGCTCGGCGCCCGGCTGCCCGACGTGCCGCAGGAGATCCCCGCCATCCACTTCACCGAGGCGCAGCGCATGACCGGCGAGGACGAACCCGACCTGTCACCCGCCCAGGAACGGTGGCTGTCGGAATGGGCGCTCGCCGAGCACGGGTCCGAATTCCTGTACGTGACCGGCTACCCGATGGCCAAACGGCCCTTCTACACCCATCCCGACCCTGACCGGCCCGGCTACTCCAACGGCTTCGACCTGCTCTTCAGAGGGCTGGAGCTGGTGACCGGAGGACAGCGGCTGCACCGGCACCAGGACTACCTGGACGCCCTCGCCGCCCGGGGCGAGGACACCGGCCCGTACGAGGGCTACCTCCAGGCGTTCGCGTACGGGATGCCGCCGCACGGCGGGTTCGCGATCGGGCTGGAACGCTGGACCGCCCGGCTCACCGGCGCCGCCAACATCCGGCAGGTCACCGCGTTCCCGCGCGACCTGCACCGCCTCACGCCGTAACTCCGGTGACCCGCCCCTGCTGGGGGCGGGTCACCCCTTCCTGGGCATGAGCAGCGCCACCGCCGCGCCCGCCAGGCAGATGAACGCCGTCACCAGGAACATCTCCGTGTACTCGACATGCAGCGCCGCCTCCACCCGCGCCGTGTACGCCTCCAGCCGCTCGGCGTAGACCGCCGCGTCGACGCCGAACGGCAGCGGCGTGTCCAGATGCGCCGTGAGCGACTGGAACCGGTAGAAACCCCACGCGGACACGGCGGCGATGCCGATGAGCATGCCCATCATCCGCGCCACCACGACCGCCGACGAGGCCACCCCGTGCTGGCGCGGCGGCGTCAGCCGCAGCACCGCCGCCGACACCGGCGCGATCACCAGGCCCACCCCCAGCCCCGCCACCACCAGCGTGCCGTCCACCATCGCCCGCGCCTCCGCCAGCTCCAGCGGCCACCGACTCATCAGCGCATAACCGGCCGCCGCCACCAGCAGCCCGCCCACGGTCACCAGCCGATCGCCCAACCGACGCGCCAGCAACCCGCCCAGCAGCGCGCCCACCGGCAGCGCGATCAGGAACCGGCCCAGCACCAGCGCCCCGTCCAGCGCGTCCAGCCCCAGCAGCGTCTGCGCCGTGAACTGCACGAACACCATCGTCACCAGGAGCGCCGCGCCCGTCAGGAAGCTCACCGCCAGCGTCGCCAGCAGCGGGCCCTTGCGCACCCGCGACAGGTCCAGCAGGCGCACCGGGGAGCGGATCTCCCACCACACGAACGCCGCCCCCGCCACCAGGCCCGCCCCGATCACCGGCAGGCCCCACGGCGGCAGGACGGCATGGGCGGGATCCGGGTTGTACAGACCCACCACGAGCAACGCCAGCGCCAGCGCCAGCAACCCGCCCCCGACCAGATCCACCGCCTCCGCCTGAGAACCCTTGCTCCCGGCCTGCTCGATGGAGCCCCGCCCCTCCAGGGCACGGGTGCCCTCGGCGGGGATGGGCACGTCGGAAGGGTGGGCGCCCTCTGCGGCGGCGTGCCCTCCCGATGGGACGGCTTGCGCGGGCTCGGGGAGCCCCTCCGTGGGGGTGAGG
>NZ_JBGNUU010000029.1:0-111268 GCF_041950485.1 Nonomuraea sp. ATR24 | reverse complement strand
GAGGAGGCGCGCGGCGCGGGTCCCCGCCCGGCGAGCTGCCCGTGGACGTGGACCGGCTGGTCAAGGCGCCACGCAAGGCGGCCCGCACTCCGCCGCGCACGGTGCCGCGCGCGGCGCCCTCCCGGCAGGGGGACGTGCCCGGCGTCACCATCCGCAGCACGCCGCGCACCCGCAAGGCCACGCCCAGGCCGCGTGTCTCCGTGCCGGGCGTCTCGGTCTACGACGACGCGGTCTGCGTGGACGTGCCCGGCTCCAGCGTGCACGTGGGCGCGTGCCGCTCGCCGCGCGCCCGCGCCACCGCCCGCCCCCGGGCCACCCTGCGGGTCCCGGCCCCCGCCGCCACCCGCGCGGCCGCCGCCCCGTCGCCCACCGCGACCCCCACGCCCACGCCGACCCCGACGCCCAGCGCGTCGGAGCTGCGGGCCAGGGCGGCGCGCCCGGCGCCCCCGCCCCGGCGCGAGAACCCCCTCGGCACCGTGCTCCTCATGGTCGTGCTCACCACCGTGATCGCCTCGACCACCGCCGTGGCGTTCGGGGCCATCCGGTAATCCCGTTGCCGCCGGCCGCCCCGGTTCGCCACGCTGATCGGCATGAACGTCCCCTACCGGCAGATCCGCGCCGCCCACACCGAGGAGTCCGTCACCGTCTACCAGGCCTACGACCCGGCCGTCGCCGCTCCCGCCATCACGGCCCAGCGGTTCGTCCCGCCGTTCAAGCGGGAGCGGATGACCTGGATCAAGCCGTCGTTCCTGTGGATGATGTACCGCTGCGGCTGGGCCGCCAAGCCCGGCCAGACCCGCGTGCTGGCGATCGAGGTGGCCCGCGACGGCCTCGCCTGGGCGCTCGCGCACTCCTGCCTGAGCCATGACGACGGGCGCGGCGACTGGCCGGAGCGGCTGCGGCGCAGCCCCGTGCGCGTCCAGTGGGACCCGGAACGCGACCCGCACCACAACGCGCTGCCGTACCGCTCGATCCAGATCGGGCTGTCCGGCGAGGCCGTCGCCCGCTACGCCGACGAGTGGACGCTGTCGATCACCGACATCACCGCCCGGGTCCACGACCTGCGCGCGGCCCTGCGTGCCGGCCAGGACATCTCCGCCCGGCTGCCCGCCGAGCGCCCGTACCCGCTCCCCGCCGACCTGGCCGGCAGGATCGGCGCCACGCCCGCCTGACGGGCCTACTCGCCGGCCCTGCTCGTCGGCCCTGCTCGCCGGGTGCTATTCGCCGGGGTGCTGGCGGGCGCGCCGCCCCGACAGCTCCAGCGTCTGCCCCCGCCGCAGGTAGGCGACCCGGTCGCCGAGCCCGGCCTGCTCGACGTGGTCGCGGAAGTCCGACAGCGGCGACTTGAAGACCGTGTAGTCGTCGAAGTGCACCGGCACCACCGTGTCCGGATCCATGAGGTCCACCCAGCTCGCGCCCTGCTCCCCGTCCATCGTCACCGTCATCAGCCCGAGCAGCCTGGTGCCGCCCAGGTGCACGACGCCCACGTCGATGTCGGGGAACCGGATCGGGATCGACTCCAGCCGCCGGTCCATCAGCGTGTCGCCGCTGATGTGCATGCGCAGGTCCATCAGCCCGTCCCGGTCGCAGAACTCCAGCACGCTGCCCATGACCGGCGGCAGCAGCGACTGCGCGGGCCCCGGCGCGTGCCGTCCCGGCGTGGCGGTGATCGTCAGCGTCCCCCCGGCGCCGCGCAGCTCGTACTGCCCCCAGGTGTCCAGCCCGGTCGCCTGCCGGAACCCGCGCCGCCGCAGCCGGCGCGCGGCCTGGCCGGTGGTGACGATCGGCGTGTCGCGGTCGAGGCCGCGCCGGGCGACCCGGTCGAAGTGGTCGCCGTGCAGGTGCGACAGCACCACGGCGTCCAGCGTCGGCAGGTCCTCGATCTCCAGCGCCGGGTCCGTCCTGCGCCGCGACGCGAGCCCGTACCCGAGGTAGGCCGCCTGCCCCCGGTGCAGGAAGTTCGGATCGGTGAGCAGCGTGAACCCGTTGTACCGGATGAGCATGGTGGCGTTCCCGATGAACGTCAGCCCGTTGTCGCGCATGGCGGTCCTCCCAGGAGCCGGTCAGGCCGGATGCGGCGGCCGCTGCTCGGGAGGCACGCCGCCGCCCTTGCCGCCGCCCTTCTTGCCCTTGTCCGTCCCGTGCGGCTGGGCGGTTCCCCGGGTGCCGCGCCGCTTCTCGGGGATGGCCTGCGCGGAGCTGTCGTCCGTGGCGCCCTTTCCGGACCTGCGGAGCTCCTGCTGCTGTGGCTTCGTCATGGTTTAGCCCCCTTTCATGCCTTTCGTCCCCCTGCCACGGGAGGCATGGAGCAAACCACGCGCGGACGCCGGACAGGCGCCCCCGGCTGCCCGCCCGGCGTCCGCGCTTCACGCTCAGAGCGTGAAGCAGGTCCGGCCCTTCGCCCGCCAGCCCGCGCCGACCTTCTCCCAGCCCTGCGCGCAGATCCGCATGCCGGGCGCGTAGTCGTCGACGCCGCTCCAGATCGCCGCCTGCGGCGGCCGGGAGTCACCCCGCTGGATCGTCGCCCTGCCCTCGCGGTGCAGGTCGATGTGGCCCTCCCAGGCCCCGGTGCGGCCGTCGTGGTACGCCTCGGCGTACGTGACGCGGGTGCCCTCGTTGACGACCTTCAGGCACACCCCGGGGACGTCGCTCCGGTTGCTGCAGGACTGGTGGTCGGCGTGGGCCGACGGAGCCAGGGCGACCACGCCGCAGGCGAGCACCGCCGCCGCGAAGAGACCCTTGACCGTGCGGATGTCGTTCATCGCTGTTCCTCATCCCTGTCGGGGAGCGGCGCCTGTCGCCGCTGCCGAGAACCAGCGAACCCGCAGGTCAGGGCTGTCCAACAGAGGCCCGGACGGACTCGTCCGCAATCGGGCCACTCCCGGCCGCCCCCGGACGGCCGCCTCTCAGCCCTCGCGGCCGGGCGCGCTCATGTCGCCCGTCGCGGGTGTGCCCTCGGCCAGCCCGTAACGCAGCAGGACCGTGCCCTTCGGGCTCGCCGCCGGCGGTTCGAGCAGCGTGAGGTTCGTCGGCACCGCGCCGCCGTCGAACACCTTCTTCCCGCTGCCGAGCACGATCGGGTGCACCCACAGGTCGAGCCGGTCGAACAGCTTCTCCCGCAGCAGCGTCTGCACCAAATTGAGGCTGCCGACCACCTTGACGTGCTCGTGCCGCTCCCGGATCTCCCGCACCGCCCCGGCCAGGTCCGGCCCGAGCTGAGTCGAACCGGCCCACGACAGGTCCGGACGGCCGCGCGAGGCCACGTACTTGGGGACGCGGTTGAACAGCACCGCGAACTCGTGGTCCTCGCCGCCCTCCTGGTGCGGCCAGAAGGCGGCGAAGATGTCGTACGTCCGCCGCCCGAGCAGCAGCGCGTCGGTCCCCTCGTACGCGGCGGCGACCTGCGCCCCGGCCACCTCGTCCAGCAGGGGCGCCTGCCAGCCGCCGAACGAGAACCCCAGCGGGTCCTCCTCGGGGCCGCCGGGCGCCTGCCCGACGAGGTCGAGGGTCGTGAACAGCTCGATGTGGATGAGGCCCATGACGTGTTCTCCCGGTGGGTCGGCCGTCCTGTCGTGAGATGGACCCGCGGGCGCGGCCGAAATCATCGCCGGACACGCCCCGGCACTCCTCGCTCACGATAGGTCACGGACCGTGCGGCCCGATGCCGTGGAGGCAGGTGGCGACGAGCCGGGCGGCGAAGCCGGGCGGGACGTCGACGGCGGCCGCCGGGGCGCCGGCGAACAGGTGGGGGAGGACCAGCTCGTGGCAGGCGCCGACGATCATGGTGGCGGCGGCGTCCGGGTCCGCCGACGGGGAGAGGCGGCCCAGGGCCAGCTCCTCGCGCAGGTAGCCGGCCAGCGTCTCCTTGAGGTCCGGGCCGCCGCCGAGGGCGGCGAACCGGGTCAGGATGCCCGGCTGGGCCGGCAGGCCGGCGAACGCGGGGAGGATCGCCCGGTGGAACTCCACGCCGTAGGACACGTACGCGAGCAGGTTGGCCTCCAGGTCGCCCGTCCCGGGCTCCGGCAGCGGGGGGAGGGCGCGGGCGACCGTGCGGACGTGCGCGTGCAGGGCCTGGGCGAGCAGTTCGTCCTTGTCGGCGAAGTGGTTGTACAGGACGCCGTCGGCCACCCCGGCCTCGCGGGCGACGGCCCGTACGGTGAGCCCGGCCGCGCCCTGGCGGGCGATCAGGCGTCCGGCGGCGGCGACCAGGTGCTCGGGCAGCGTCACGTCCCCGCCCACCGCCCCCGCCTTGCGCGGGCTCACGGGCGGCCGCCCGCGGGACGGGTGGCGGTGTCCAGGGTGGCGGTGTCCAGGGTCGCGGTGTCCTGGGTGGCGGTGATCAGGGTGGCGGTGACGCGCAGCCGTACGGCGCCGTCGCGTTCGAAGGGGCGCAGCGCGGGCTCCAGGGCGGCGAGGGCGCGGCGGGCGGAGCCGGCGTCGGAGTGCCGGAGGTGGTGGCGGAGCGGGCCGCCTGCGGCCAGGAAGTCGGCGGCGTCACGCGCGTCGCGGCCCAGCACCTGCTCGGCCTCGACCGCCTCGGCCCGGACGCCGGTGAAGCCGGCGGCGGTGAACACCTCGGCGGCGCGGCCGGGGTCGGCGAGCGAGAGCGGCGAGGTGCCGTCGGGCGACGGCGGCGCCTCCGGCAGGTGGGCGGCCACGGCGGCGAGCACCGTGCCGAGGTCGCCCGGGTCGCGCAGGCCCAGGAACGCCACCCGCCCGCCGGGCCGCAGCGCCCGTCCGATGTTGGCGAACGCGGCCACCGGATCGGCGAAGAACATGATCCCGAACCGGCTCGTCGCCACGTCGTACGCGCCCGGCTCGATCGGGTGGACCTGCGCGTCGCCCCGCTCGAACGCGACGTTGCCGAGCCCCTCGGCGGCGGCCAGCCTGCGGGCGGTCTCCAGCATGGGGGCCGACAGGTCGACGCCGGTGACGTGGCGGGCGCGGCGCGCGGCCAGGCGGCTGATCTGGCCGGTGCCGCAGCCGACGTCGAGCACCCGGTCGCCGTCGGCGACGTGGCGGAGCAGGTGGTCGTTGAAGCCGCTGTTGACGGCGTCGTAGCGGTCGGGGTGGCCGGCCCAGTGGGCGCCCTCGTAGCCATTCCACGCCTCGGACTGGTGCTCGTTGACGATCATCGCGCCTCCCTGTGAACGTGCGTTCATGAACGATCGTTCATAACGTGCGGGGTTGTCAAGGAAGACGGCGGGCGCCCGCGTGGTTGGGACAGGACATGGAGGAGATCGACGTCGTGGTCATCGGCGCCGGGCAGGCGGGCCTGTCCAGCGCGTACTTCCTGCGCAGGTTCGGCTTCGAGCCGCTGGTGCTCGACGCGGCCGACGGTCCTGGCGGCGCGTGGCGGCACCGGTCGCCGACGCTGACCATGGACAAGGTGCACGGCATCTTCGACCTGCCGGGCGTGCGCCGCGAGCCCGACGTCGACGGCGCGCGGCCCGCCGCCGAGGTGGTGCCCGCCTACTACGCCGGCTACGAGGCGAGCGCCGGGCTGCGCGTGCTGCGGCCGGTCCGGGTGACCGCCGTGCTGCCGGGCGACCGGCTCACCGTCGTGTCCGGCGCGGGGGAGTGGGCGGCCCGGGCGGTGGTCAACGCCACCGGCACCTGGACGCGCCCGTACTGGCCCTACTACCCGGGCGCCCGCGCGTTCGGCGGCCGGCAGCTCCACTACGCCTCCTACCGGGGGCCGGCGGAGTTCGCCGGGCGGCGCGTCGTCGTGGTCGGCGGCGGGCACTCGGCGGCGCACGTGCTGTCGGAGCTGGCCGGGGTGGCCGCGAGCACGCTGTGGGTCACCCGCAGCGAGCCCGACTTCCGCGACGGCGAGTTCGGCGAGCAGGCCCGCCGGGAGGCCGTCGCGCTGGTCGAGGAGCGGGTGCGGGCCGGGCTGCCGCCGCGCAGCGTCGTCAGCGTCACCGGGCTCGGCCACACCGCCGTCGTCCGCGACGCGCTGGCCAAGGGCGTGCTGGAGCGGGTGTCGATGTTCGAGCGGATCACCGCCGGCGGGGTCGCCTGGGCCGGCGGGCGGCACCACGAGGCGGACGTGATCGTGTGGGCGACCGGGTTCCGCTCGGCGCTCGACCACCTCGCCCCGCTGCGGCTGCGCGAGCCCGGCGGCGGGGTCAAGGTCGACGGCACCCGGGCGGTGCGCGAGCCCCGGCTGCAGCTCGTCGGCTACGGCCCCTCGGCGAGCACCATCGGCGCGAACCGGGCCGGCCGCACCGCCGCCGCCGAGGTGCGCCGGCTGCTGTCGGGGGCGTCCGAAAACCGGCCCGGACTGATCGGCGGGTCAGCCGGCGTGCCCGCTGCCTGAGCGTTCGCCGGACCGCATCGGCGAGGGGAAAAATACCGACTCAGCGGTTCATGGTTACAAATTCGGAACCTCTCGACACAGGCTGTGACGATAGGCTAGCGTCCCCCGCAGAAGGATCTTTCCCCCTCGAACGCGGAGGTTCCGTCATGGAAGTTCCCGGCTACACCGAGATCCGGGAACTCGGGCGCGGCGGCACCGGGCACGTGACGCTGGCCGTGCGCGACTCCGACGGGACGGCCGTCGCCGTCAAGCACCTGTCGGACCGGTTACGCGAGGACCCCGTCTTCGCCGCGCGCTTCCGCGCCGAGGCGCGGGTGATCGCCGAGCTCGACAGCCCGCACATCGCCCGCCTGCTCGACTACGTGGAGGACGAGGCCGGCGCCGCCATCGTGATGGAGCTCGTCGACGGCGTCCCGCTGCGCCGCCTGCTCGGGCAGGAGGGCGGCACCGGCCCGGAGGCCGCGCTCGCCGTGCTCAAGGGCGCGCTGCTCGGCCTGGCCGAGGCGCACCGCCACGGCATCGTGCACCGCGACTTCAAGCCCGAGAACGTCATCGTCACCGACGACGGCGGCAGCAAGCTGGTCGACTTCGGCGTGGCCGCCCGCGCCGGCGAGGCGGGCCCGCCGGCCGGCACCCCGCCCTACATGGCGCCCGAGCGGTGGGACGACGCCCCGGCCGGCCCGCGCTCCGACGTGTACGCGGCCGCGGCGGTGTTCTACGAGTGCCTCACCGGCCGCCGCCCGTTCACCGGCGACAACGTCGCCGCCCTCGCCCACCAGCACCGGCACGCCGTCCCCGACCTGGGCGCGGTCGACGAGCCGGTCCGCGGCCTGGTCCTGTACGGGCTGGCCAAGGACCCGGCCGAGCGGCCCGGCTCGGCCGAGACGTTCCTGGCCGAGCTGGAACGCGTCGCGTCGGCCGCCTACGGCTCGCGGTGGGAGGCGCGGGGCCGCTCCCGGCTGGGCGCGCTCACCGTGCCGTTCCTCACCCTGCGCACCCCGCAGCCGCCCCCCGGCGCGGGCGCCCTCCCGTTCCCCGCCGGGCTCGCGCCCGCCTCCCGCCTCGCCGTGACCGGCGGGCTCGTGCTGGCGACCGCGGTGGCGGTGGTCTCCGTCTTCCTCATCTGGAACGAGACACCCGGCCCCCGGTACGCGTCCCCGCCCGCCACGTCGCAGCCCGCGCCCGTACCCGGCACGGGCAGCCCGGAGCCCACGGCTTCCGGCTGGATGACGCCCCCGGTGCGCTTCACCGCCCCGCCCGGCACGCCACCGGCCCGCGACCCTGCCCGCGACCCTGCCCGCGCGGCGACGTTCGGCCCCACGGTCCCGCCCGCCCGCACGCCCGATGCGCACCGCCCCACCCGCGACGCCGGCCCCGGCGACCCGGCGCCCACCGACGCGCACACCGACGCGCCCACCAAGGCCCCCGCCACGGCCCCCGCTCCGACCGGCACGGCGGGCCCCGCCGAGCCCGACGAGCACGAGCGGCCCGAGCCCGAGCCCGGGCCCGGCACCGAGCGTCCGGACCCGCCCGCCACCAGCGCCCCGCCGCCCCCTCCCAGCACCCGGCCGCCCGCCAAGAGCAAGGAGCCGCTGGTCTCGGTGTCGGTCAAGGTGTCGGTGGACGTGCCCGTCCTCGGCGGTAAGGGCGACGGGCTGCTCGACGCCGACGTCGGCCTGGGGCTCGGCACCAGCCTGTTCGGCGTCGTCCTCGTCCCCGGCTCGGTGCTCCTCGGCCGGCATCTCGCCGTCCGCAGAACCCGCCGGAACAGGCCCCCGGGCGCCTGACGACCCCCTCGGGCAGGGACGCCGGGAGCTGCGGCGGTCAGGACGGGGCGGCGGTGAGCCGCCAGCCCCGCCCGCCGCGCTGCGCCTGCCAGAGCCTGCTGTAGGGCCCGCCGGCGGCCACGAGGGAGTCGTGCGTCCCGGTCTCGGTCACGCGCCCGTCCTCGACGACGGCGATCTGGTCGGCCTCGACGACGTTGCCCAGCCGGTGCGCGACGAGCAGCACCGTGCTGTGCCGGGCCAGCTCGCGGACCGAACGCCGCAGGAAGCGCTCGTTCTCGGCGTCGAGCGCGGCCGTGGCCTCGTCCAGCAGCACGATCGGGGCCCGCTTGAGCAGCGCCCGCGCGATCGAGACGCGCTGGCGCTCGCCGCCGGACAGCGACACGCCGCCCTCGCCGACCCGGGTACGCCAGCCGTCCGGGAGCCGGGCGACGATCTCGTCCACGCCCGCGAGCCGGGCCGCCTCGGCCAGCTCCTCGCCGGTGGCCTCCGGCCGGCCGAGCCGGATGTTGGCCTCCAGCGTGTCGTCGAACAGGTAGACGTCCTGGAAGACGAGGGCGAGCTGCCCAATCAGGTCCTCGGTGCGCAGCTCGCGCACGTCGGCGCCGCCGACGCGGACCGTGCCCTGCCCGGCGTCCCAGAACCGGCTGATGAGCCGGATGACGGTCGTCTTGCCGGACCCGGACGGCCCGACCAGCGCGGTCACCGAGCCGGCCGGCACGGTGAGCGAGAAGTCGCGCAGCACCGGCGTCCCCGGCCGGTAGCCGAACGTGACGCGGTCGAGCTCGATCCGCCCGGGCCGCGGCAGCGGCGCCGAGACGGCCGGCTCCGGCACGGCAGGCTCGCGCAGCACGTCGGTGAGGCGGCGCAGGTCGTTCCCGGCGATCCGGATCGCGCCCGCGTACTCGACGGCGTCGGCGAGCGGGCCGGCGAAGCGGAACGCGAGCGCGATGAGCGCGACCGCGGCGGCGGGCGTGACGGCCCCGTCGAGGGCGAGCCACACGCACACCAGCAGCAGCGCCGTCACGGCGAGCTGCACCGCGAGCCCGCCCACGGTCAGCCCCGCCACGCCCTGGGCCAGGGTGCGGCGGCGGGTGCGCCGCTGCTCCTCGATCGCCTCCTCCAGCGGACGGTAGCCGTGCGCGCCGCGGCCGAAGGCGCGCAGCACCCGCTGGTCCCTGCCGAACTCGATGACCCGGGTGGCCGCCTCGACGTCGGCGGCGTGGTTGCGCGCCTCCCCGCGCGACAGGCTCGCGGCGGCGAAGCGGAACGCCAGCGCCAGGACCGGGACGGACAGCGCGGCGGCGAGCCCGAGCCGCCAGTCGTACCAGAACAGGGCGACGGTCACGGCGGCGGGCGAGGCGACGGCGACGACCAGGGGCGCCAGCAGGTGCGCGAAGATCCCGGTGATCATCATGGTGCCGTCGGTGGCCACGCGGGTCAGCCGCCCGGTGCGCCCGGCGTCGAACCAGCCGAGCGGCAGGCTCACCAGGTGGTCGCCGAGCCGCCGGTGCATGGCCGACATGGTGTGCAGCGCGGCGGCCGACCCCCGTACGGTCTGCGCGTACCGGACGGCGGCGGCCACGGCGGTGACGGCCGCGAGCGTCAGCAGGTGCGGGCCGAGCGCGTCGCGGTCGCCGGCGGCGAGGTCCTCGACCACCGGCACGAGCAGCGCCGCGGCGACGCCGCTGAGCAGGCCGTAGACGACGGTCCAGGCCAGGTAGCCGGTCAGGATGCGGGCCCGGTCCGGGCCGAGCAGCAGCCTCAGATCGGCGATCATGCCGCGACCTCCTCGTGTGCCGCCCACATGCGGCTGTAGGGCCCGCCCGAGGCGAGCAGTTCGGCGTGGGTGCCCGTCTCGGCGACGCGGCCCCGGTCCAGGACGACGATCCGGCCGGCGCCGGCGACGGTGGCGAGCCGGTGCGCGATCACCAGCACCGTCCGGCCCCCGGCCAGGCGGGACAGCGCGTCCTGGATCGCCGCCTCCGACTCCGGGTCGGCGAACGCGGTGGCCTCGTCGAGCACCAGCACGGGCGTGTCGGCCAGCAGCGCGCGGGCGATGCCGACCCGCTGCGCCTCACCGCCGGACAGGTGGGCGTCGTGGCCGGCGACGGAGTCGTAGCCGCGGGGGAGCGCGAGGATCCGGTCGTGGATCCGCGCCGCCCGGCAGGCGTCGTGGATCTCGGCGTCCGTCGCCTCGGGCCGGCCGAGCGCGACGTTGTCGCGGATCGAGCCGCCCAGCAGCCGCACGTCCTGCAGCACGAAGCCGATGTGACGGTAGAGCTCGGCCGGGTCGATCTCCCGTACGTCCACGCCGCCGACGCGGACCGCGCCGCCGGTGACGTCGTGGAAACGGGGCAGCAGCGTGGCCAGCGTGGACTTCCCGGAGCCCGACGGGCCGACGAGCGCCGTGACCGTGCCCGGCTCGCAGGTGAAGCTCACCCCGTCCAGGACGTCGTGCTCGTCGTAGGCGAACCGCACGTCGTCGTACTCGACCCGGTGGCCGGCCGGACGGCGCGGCGACGCGGGCGCCGGCAGCGGAGCGACCTCCAGCAGCCGCTGGATGCGCAGCGCGGCGGCCGCGGCGGAGCGGCGGCTCAGCGAGGCGAAGCCGAGCGGCTCGATCGCGATCGGGATCACGAAGGCCAGCAGCACGCAGGCCAGCGCCTCGCCCGGGGTCACCCAGCCCGCGCCGGTGAACCAGGCGCTCCCGGCGACGGCGACCAGGCCGACCACCGGCGCGGACACCGCGAGCCCCGCCAGCGCCTCGATCCGGTCCATCGGCCGGACCCAGGCGGCGAAGAACTCCGTGTACTCCTCGGCGGCCCGCCGGTAGGCGGCGTGCGCCCGGCCGGCCCGGCCGAACGCCTTGACCACCGCGATGCCCGAGACGAACTCGACCACGGCGGAGCCCAGCTTCGCGTTGCTCTCGTCGATCCGGCGCATGACGTCGTTGGAACCGCGTTCCATGTACGCGTACGCGCCGGCGAACAGCGGCACCGTCGCCACCGCGAGCAGGGCCAGCCGCCAGTCCAGGACCAGCAGGTAGGCGAGGGCGCCGAGCGGCGTGACGATCGCGGCGGTGGTCTCGACCGCCTGGTGGGCGACGAGCTGGTGCAGCGCGTCGACGTCGCTCATCGCGGTCTTGCGCAGCGTCCCGGAGGAGTTGCGGGAGAACCAGCCGAGCGGCACCCGGCCGAGGTGGGCGATCATCCGGCGGCGCAGGACCGCCTGCAGCCGCACGTCGGCCACGTGCGTGATCGTCAGCGCCGCGCTCATGAACGCGCCCCGCAGCAGCAGCCCGAGGACGATCAGCGCCACCACCAGGACCACCCGGTCCCGGTCCGGCGGCGTGGCCAGCAGCGCGCCCGCCAGCTCGGCCAGCCCCGCGTACGGGGCCAGCCCGGCCAGCGCGCCCAGCCCGGCGAGCACGCACGCCAGCCGGACGCGCCCGGCGACGGGACGGCGCAGCTCCCGCAGCGCCCGCACGGCCTCCCGGTGCTCGGCGTCGTCGGCCTGCCCGCTCATGACGCCGCCCGCGGGTGCTCTCGCATGTGTTCGTGAGGGTGTTCGTGAACCATGTCCACGACCCTGGCGTGGCCTACCCGGCGGCGTCTTGAACGAATGTTCCCCCAGGCGCCGCCTGATCCCCGGCCCAGGCGCGATAAAGCGACGCGGGCGTGTACCCGGCCAGCTCGCGCAGGTCGCGGGTGAGGTGGGGCTGATCGGCGTAGCCGTACCGGGCGGCGACCTCGGCGGGCGCGGTCCCCGCCATGATCGCGTCGATCGCGGGGGACAGCCGCACGATCATCGCCGCCCGCTTGGGCGTCACCCCGATCTGGGCCTTGAACCGCGACCACAGCCGCTTGCGGCTCCACCCCGTCTCGGCCGCCAGATCGCTCGTGCGGCGCCGCCCGCCGCTGGCCACCAGCCCGTGCCAGACGAAGGCCACCTCCGGGTCGACGGACCGGCCCGCGTGCATCCGCCCGGCGAGCGCCGCGCGCAGCTCGGCGAACCGCTCCTCCCACCGCCCCGCGCCCGCGAGCGCCCCGCGGAGCCGCCGCGCCTCGGCGCCCCACAGGTCCTCGAACCCGGCGACGGTGCCGGCCAGCTCGGCGACCGCCCCGTCCAGCACGGAGTACGCGGCCAGCGGGGACAGGTGGACGTCCACGCAGGCCACGTCCCGGCCGTGGACCCGTACCGAGTTGACCCCCACCCCGCTGACGATCCCGGCCGTCACCGGGCCGGACCGCTCGATCCGCAGCTCCCCGTCGAGCACCAGCACGATCGTCAGCCCCGGCTGCGGCAGCACCGGCATGTCCAGGCCCCGCCCGGCGCGGTCGCGGTAGCCGACGAGCTCCACGCCGCCGGGACCGGGCCCCCGGACGACCTCCCAGCCGCCGCCCTGCTCAGCGCGCACGACCACGGCGGGGACCGGATGATCTAGCAGGACGATTTCCGTACATACCCCGACAGTATCTTCGGGCACCCGTTATCGAGCAGGCGGCCTCGACCCCTGCCGAATCCGTCAATTGCCGGGCACGCAGGAGGATCCCCTACTATCTTGCCTCGATAGAGGGCACCCCCGGCCTGATTTACGTCCTGACCGGATTCCGCCCTGCGGATCGGGCAAAGGAGAAGCGTGGCGGTTGCGTCCCCCGCCGGACGGCGGCGCGGCTCGCTCGGTTCCCGTACGGCGGTCCTCGCCGTCGTGGCGGCCCTGCTCATCGTCCCCGGCACCGCGGGCGCCGACCCGAAGCCGACGGTCAAGAGCCTGGAGAAGGAGCTCGCCGCGCTGCGCAAGGACTCCGACCGGATGATCGAGGACTACTACCACGGCCGCCGCGAGCTGCAACGGGTGGAGAAGGCCGAGAAGGCCGCCCGCGAGAAGCTGGAGGCCGCCCAGGAGATCCTCGACCGCGAGTCCACCTACCTGCGGACGATGGCCGTCGCCGAGTTCATGAGCGGCAGGCGCAACGAGCTCACGATGGTCGCCGAGGAGGAGGACCCGGCCGACCTGCTGAACCGGCTGGCGCTGCGCGACCACCTGATCGCCCAGCAGCAGGCCAGGCTGAGCGGCTACACCCAGGTGCGCGACCGGCACCTGAACGCCCAGAAGGAGGCCGAGGCCCGCGCCGAGGAACTGTCGGCCACCGTCGGCGACCTCGCCGGGAAGCGGGAGAAGGCCGAGAAGCAGATCGAGCGCATCCGGGACAAGATCGACCAGCTCCACAAGGCGCCCGGCCGCCGCGGCGACGGCACCTGGCTCCCGCAGCTCCCCGGCGGGCCGGACAACATCACCCCCCGGATGCGGCTGGTCAAGACGCTCATCGCCAAGCGCTTCGTGGTGCCGTTCGGGATCGGCTGCTACCGGGCGATCCAGGACGGCGGCGAGCACCCGCTGGGCCGGGCCTGCGACTTCATGCTCAGCCGGGGCGGCGCCATGCCCTCGGCCGCCGAGATCCAGCGCGGCCACGACATCTCCGCCTGGGCGATCAAGAACGCCAAGCGGCTCGGCATCATGTACATCATCTACCGCCAGCGCATCTGGCACGTCCGCACCGGGGCGTGGCGCTACATGTCCGACCGGGGCGGCGCCACCGCCAACCACTACGACCACCCGCACATCTCGGTCTACTGACGCACAGGGCCGCCCTACCAGGCGAATCTTCCCCTATGTAGGGGCTTGTCCCGGTTCCTCGGCCCACCGGACCGAGAGCGCACCACCTGTTGTCTTCCGCGTGGGCCGGTCCTCGGCCATGACGCCCGGAAGACACCTGCGAGGGGCGCGGGTTCGCAGGCCCCGCACGCACAGGTCGCGGCAGGAGTGACACGAGGTGGCGCACGATGCTCATGGCGCAAGCAGGCTCGCCGAACGCGTGAGCGCCCGCGTGGAGCGCGCTTACGACTTCGCCGACCTGGTTGCGGAGCGGACGCGCCTCGCCGGGGCGGAACTGCCGGTTTCCGTCGGTGCGCGCCGAGGGCGTCGAGCCGTGCCGGCTCGTGCCGACGTTCAGTAGGGATTCGTGCAGGCGATGGACATGTCGTCGAAGCGCACCCATGTCTTGACGCCGTTGCTGTTACCGAAGATCACCTGTAGGTAGATGGTGCCCGAGTAGCCTTGCAGGTTCAATCCGGACATGGATATCTGCTTGTAGCCTCCGCCCGTTACCCAGGGATAGGTTTCGGCGATGATATGCCATCCGTTCGGATTCCAGACCTGTAGGCCGACGAACGCGCCAGAATACAGAACGTTGACCCATACTCCTACCGCGCAGTTGTATCGATCGACGAAGCCGCCGTCGAGGGTTATCGGAATACGATTTGCGGCCCAGCCATTGCCGACGTAGAGCCAGCCGTTATTCACCCCCGAACGCGCTACGGGCTGGTTGATGTCATAGCCGGCGATCCCGTCGCCGTCGCCCCCGCCTTGCCATCTGGTCTGCGGAACGCCCTCCAGGTCGTCGGTGCGCGACGTGATGCCGGCTAGTGCCCCGGTAGCGGTCGACACCACGGTCCCAGTCGAAATGACCATGATGGCGACCAGTGGGGCCAGCACCCTGAATAACTTCGATCTACGGCCGAGTGCTTTCATGGGCCCTCCGCAGCCTATGTAGGTGAGGGGATCGTCCACATCATCAGCGAGGCTGGGCTATTTGGCTAGAAGTTCTTTGCCCGCGTTTCATCACGGTGCTGGACAAGATCCGGGTGGCCCGGTGTGCCAGGGGTCGTCGTGCGCCCAGATCCGCAGCAGGCCGCAGCGGCCGGGCACCGTGGCCAGCGGCCGACGGCGCATGGGCGACCTCCTGGCCCGCACGGCAGGCGCCTTGCCTGTGGTGCTTGCGGGCGTCGGGGGAGTCCTGCTCTCCCAGCGCCCGGCGGCGCGGGCCGTCCGTACGCTCACCCGGCGCCCCGGCGATGAGCTGGTCGCGGCCGTCCGGCAGGGGTCCGATCGCGACCGGCCGAGCCGTCGACCGTCTCGGCCGGCCGTCCGGCAGGACCGGCACCCCGGATGTCCCGATCCCCTGGGTCCGGAGGTGCTCGAACGATTCAGCCGTTCATAAGAGAGTTACGCGTCACCTGAGCGGTTCAGTCCGGGCCGGGTTTCGTGCGCCGGGAGCTTGCTCGCGAAAGTGCTGAGCTGCCACTCGTAGGTTCCGGGCGCCCCCGCCCCCCGCATGCCGATCTCGCGCTTGACCACTCGATAGAATTCTCCGCGCGCCCGGCTGGTCGCCTGGACGGCGAGATCCCAGGTGAGATCCGCCTCCTGCCCGTCGGCGATCAATTCCAGCCGGAAAACAGCTTCGTGCCACTTTCTTCCGGCGACGATGGCCTCGTCGCTCCCGAACAGAAGCACGGCCTCCCAGCTTATGGTTCGTTCTTCTTCCGCCGCCGCCAGATCCGACTTCGAGTATTCCGGGGCGAGAAAGTTCAGTTCCGCGCCCACGCCTCGCTGGGATGCCAGCTTCATGCAGATGGAAATGGTTTTCTTGACGGCGTGCGCGTACTCCATGTACGCGATCACGCGCCGCTCGTCCCAGCGCGTGGCGAGCTGTCGTTTCCACCTCGTGCGTTCTGTGAGTGCGGTGACGCCGTAGGTTCCGATCGCGCCCAGCAGAACGCCGATGAGTGCGGGGAGTTGTGCCAGGACGTTCTGCAACGCGCACGACCTTTCTCGGCGGGCGGTTCACGCGCCGGGAAGATCAATATACTGCCGGGCGCCGGCCCGGGGGAGAGGTCCTGTTCGCCGGGGCGCCCGGTGCCCCGGGAAGGAGAGCGTCTAGGCTCAGTCCCGGCATCTAGGGGGGAGCCTGATGAAGGTTGTCATACCCGGCGGCACCGGGCAGGTGGGTGCGATCCTCAGGCGGGCGCTGACCGGCGCGGGCCACGACGTCGTGGTCCTGACCCGGCGGCCGGCGCGCGAGGGCGAGGTTCATTGGGACGGTGAGACGCCGGGGCCGTGGACGGCCGAGATCGACGGCAGCGACCTCGTGGTCAACCTGGCCGGCCGGAGCGTCAACTGCCGCTACACGCCCGAAACGCTGAGCGCCATGATGCGGTCGCGGGTGCGCTCCACCCGGGTGGTGGGCGAGGCGATCGCCGCCGCCGCGCGGCCGCCCCGGGTTTGGCTGCAGATGAGCACCGCCACCGTCTACGCCCACCGCTTCGACGCGGCCAACGACGAGGCGACCGGCGTGATCGGCGGCGGCGAGCCCGGCGTCCCGCGCTACTGGGCCTACAGCGTGGAGATCGCCAAGGCGTGGGAGCGGGAGCAGGAGCGGGCCAGTACGCCGGGCACCCGCAAGGTCGCCCTGCGCACCGCCATGGTGATGAGCCCCGACCGCGGCGGCGTGTTCGACGTCCTGCTGCGGATGGCGCGGCTCGGCCTCGGCGGAGCGATCGCGGGCGGCGCCCAGTACGTGTCGTGGATCCACGAGCGCGACTTCGCCCGCGCCGTCGAGTTCCTGGCCGGGTGCGACGACCTGACCGGGCCGGTGAACCTCGCCGCCCCCGACCCGCTGCCGCAGCGCGCGTTCATGCGGGAGCTGCGCCGGGCGAAGGGCGTCCCGGTGGGGCTGCCCGCGACGCGGTGGATGGCCGAGCTCGGCGCGCTCGCGATGCGTTCGGACACCGAGCTGCTGCTGAAGAGCCGCCGGGTCGTCCCCGGGCGGCTGCTCGACGCCGGTTTCACGTTCGACTTCGGCCAGTGGCCGCAGGCCGCCCGCGACCTCGTCCGCCGCTCACGCACCGGCGCCCGCTAGCGCGCGACCGGACGCCCCCACCTCGGCCGAGGTCATTCGCGGACCCGGCCGCGGGGGCGGAGCCGGGTGCCGGGCAGGGCGGGGGCGGGCAGCGGCGGGCCGTCGAAGCCCTCGACGACGCCGAACCCGTCGCCCGACGCCCACTCCTCGCGGAAGGCCACGATCTCGTCGTGGTCTCGGCCGACGAAGTTCCACCACATGACGATCTCCTCGCCGAACGGCTCGCCGCCGATCAGCAGCACCCGCCCGCGCCCGCTCAGCCGTACGCGGTCACGTCCCGGCGGCAGGTAGCGCAGCGGGCCCGCGCGCAGCGGCTCGACCTCGCCGTCGAGCAGCAGCAGCCCGTGCTCGAACGCCGGATCCAGCGGCAGCTCGGCCGTCCCGTCGACCGCCGCCTGCGCGCCCACGAGCGGGCTGAAGACCGTGGCGGGGGAGACGGCCCCGCCCAGCGCCCCCATGAACACGGTCGCCGAGAAGCCGTCGCCCGTCAGCTCCGGCAGCGCGGCGTGGTGCTCGAAGGCGGGCGCCGTGCGCCGGTCGGTCCCGGGCAGCGCCACCCAGAGCTGCACCCCGTGCAGCGTCTCGTGCGGCGACTCCTCCGAGTGCGAGATGCCGCACCCGGCCGTCATCAGGTTGAGCTGCCCGGGCCGTACCTCGCGCAGGCTGCCGAGGCTGTCGCGGTGCAGCACCCGGCCCGCCAGCAGCCAGCTCACCGTCTGCAGGCCGGTGTGCGGGTGCGGCGGCACCCGCATCCGCGTCACCTCGGGACCGTAGGCGTCGGCGAAGCACCAGGCGCCGATGAGCCGCCGCCGCACGCCGGGCAGCGTGCGGCTCACCGCCATCGCCCGCGGCCCGCCCAGCGGCACGGACCGCCCCTCCAGCAGCTCCTCGCCCCCGCCGTCGGCGGCGCAGCGGATCTCGCGCGGGTCCGTCTCAAGGTTGCTCATCCTGAGACTGTACGGCTGCCGGCCGCACCGCTGCTCAGCCGAGCGTCTCCCACCACCCGTCGACGGCCGGGGCGGCGGCGGTGTCGACGGCCTCGCCGGGACGGGGCACCACGATCCGCACGTCACGCGCCTTGGCCTCGCGCCACAGCCGGTCCACCGGCTCCGACCAGGGGTGCAGCGCCAGCGTGAACGTCGCCCAGTGCACCGGCAGCATCAGCCGCCCGCCCAGGTCGAGGTGGGCGTTGACCGCCTCCTCCGGGTTCATGTGCACGTCGGGCCAGGCGGGGCTGTAGGCGCCGATCGGCATGAGCGTCAGGTCGAACGGCCCGTGCGCCGCCCCGATGCCCTTGTAGCCCTCGAAGTAGCCGGAGTCGCCCGCGTAGAAGACCCGCTTGGCGGCCCCGGCCACGACCCAGGAGCCCCACAGCGTGTCGTTGCGGGAGAACGTCCGGCCGGAGAAGTGGCGGGCCGCCGTCGCGACGAACCGCAGCCCGCCGACCACGGCCTCCTCGTCCCAGTCGAGCTCGACGATCCGGTACGCGGGCACGCCCCAGCGCTCCAGGTGGGCGCCGATGCCGAGCGGCACCAGGAACGGCGCCTTCTGCGTGCGGATCAGCGTGCGCACGGTCGCCAGGTCGAGGTGGTCGTAGTGGTCGTGGGAGATGACCACGGCGTCGACCTGGGGGAGAGCGCCGAGCCCCACGGGCGGCTCGTGGTGGCGCTTGGGGCCGACGAGCCGCGTCGGCGACGGCCGCCTGCTCCACACCGGGTCGAACAGCACCCGCCGCCCCTCGATCTCGACCAGCGTGGACGCATGGCCGTACCAGACGGCCCGGACGCCGTCGGCGGGCGGCGCGTCGGCGGGCGGGATGCGCACCGGGATCCGGCCGGGCGGCCGGCGCAGCTCCTTGTCCTTGGCCAGCTCGCCGAGCAGCCCCACCGGCGGCGTGGTGATCATCGCGGTGCCCTCGGGCATGGTGTTGACGAACGCGCCGTCCCTGAACTGCGGTGAGCGCCGGATCCGCGCCGCCCGTTCCGGGCCGGACGTCAGCGGGCGCACGCCCAGCTCGGCGGGCACGTCCCGGAGCGCCCATCCCGCGGCGGCGAGCGCCGCGCCCCCCACCAGGATGCGTCGTGCCGTCCGAAAACCTGCCATCGCTCACTCTCCCCTGAATTCCGGTACACCAGCTCAACTGATCGCGGGGCCGCCGGTGTTCCCGGGGACGGGCGCCGTTTCGCGGCGTCAGACGGTCTTCGTCGCGCCGCCGTCGACGACGTAGTCGGCGCCGCTGACGCTCGCGGCGAGCGGCGAGGCCAGGTACGCCACCAGCGAGGCGACCTCGTCGGGCGTGACGAACCTGCCGGTCGTCATGCCCATCGTGCCGGGCAGCCCGGCCAGCAGCTGTTCGTGCGGCAGGCCGAACGCGCCCGCCAGCGCCGCGCCGTAGCCGTCGGGCGCCTCCCACATGGCGGTCAGCACCGGGCCGGGTGAGACGGTGTTGACCCGCACCCCCTGCGGCCCGAACTCCTCGGCCAGCGCCTTGCTCCAGGCGGTGAGCGCGGCCTTGGCGGTCGTGTAGGGGACGGGGCCGGCGTGCGGCATGCGGGCGCCGTTGGAGGAGACGTTCACGACGGCGCCGCTCCCGCGCAGCAGGCTGGGCAGCGCGGCCCGGGTGGCGCGCACGGCGCTGAGGAAGTTGAGGTCGTGGGTGAGCCGCCACTGCTCCTCGGTGAAGCCGAGGAAGCCGCCGGTCTGGCCGTCGCCGCCGTCGCCGCCGCCCACGTTGTTGACCAGCAGGTCGATCTCGCCCAGCTCGGCCAGCGCCCGCTCGACCAGCTCGCCGGGCCCGGCGGGGGTGGACAGGTCCACGCTGACGCCGGTCGCGCCGGTGGCGATCAGCTCGGGCGTGATCGTCCTGGCTCCGGCCACGACGCGCATGCCCTCCTCGCGCAGCGTGCGGACGATGGCCAGCCCGATGCCCCGGCCGGCTCCGGTGACGACGGCGGTCTTCCCGGTGAGTCGCAGGTCCATGATGAAGCCCTTCGTTAGTTGCGACAAGCTCGATGCGTAGACCATAGAAGATGCAACATCAATGATGCAACTCTGCGACAAAGCGGTACGGTGCTGTATCCTCGTGACGTGTGAGCCAGGGAACCCGGGCCCGCCGGTCAGACGCCGAGCGGACCGTACGCACGATCCTGGAGGCCGCCGAGCGCGTCCTCAGCCGCAACCCGTCGGCCAGCATGGAGCAGATCGCCGAGGCGGCCGGCGTCGCCCGCACCACCGTGCACCGGCGCTTCGCCTCCCGCGAGGCGCTGGTCGAGGCCATGACCGAGTGGGCCACCCGGCGCTTCGCCGAGGCCGTTGCCGCGGCCGGCCCGCAGACCACGCCGCCCCTGGTCGCCCTCTACCAGGCCACCGCCAACGTGCTCCGGGTGAAGATCGACTGGGGCTTCGCCATGAGCCGCGCCGCCACGGCCGGGCCCGAGGTCGCCCGCGTCCACGCCGAGGTGGAGGAGAGCTGCGCCGAGCTGTTCCGCCGGGCGCAGGCGGCCGGGGTGCTGCGCGACGACGTGGACCTCGACTGGGCCAGGCGCGTCTACTACGCGCTCATCCACGAGGCCGCGCAGAGCCCCGGTGAGCCCGACGCCCTGGCCACCCGCCTGGTCGACACCCTGCTCAGGGGCGTCGGCGCGGAGCGGCTCAGCGACGCGGGCTGATCACCGCCGGGCGTTCAGCCGATCACCCGCACGCCCGTCTTCGACCACAGCGCCCGCGAGGCCGCCTCCGGGTCGGCCACGTCCGACGGCTTCACGTCGAACAGGTGGGTGACCGCCGTCGCCGGGTCGTAGGCGGGCCAGCCCGGGTCGCCGGTGGCCGCGAACCGGGTCCAGGCCGTGCGGAACTGCTCCGACATCGCCTCCGTGTCCGGCGAGCCGCCCGCCTGCATGAGCGCCAGCTCGCCCCGCGTCGTGCCGAACACCAGCGGCACGTCCAGCCCGTGACACGCGCCGAGCACCGGGGTGGGCGCCCAGGTCAGCTCATAGGCGTACGTGGTCCCGTGATGGGCGTCGGCCAGCAGCGCGCTCGGCATCCTGAACAGCCAGTCCGACATCAGCCGCACGTACAGGTCGCCGTCCGAGGCTCCCGGCAGCGCCGCCCGGTAGGCGGCGTCCGCGCCGTCGGGGGCCAGCGCCTCCAGCGCCGCCGCCAGGTTAGGCGGCCCGCTCGCCATCGCGTGGAAGACGGTGAACTCGTCGCGGTTGTACCCGACGATCAGCTCCACGTCCGCGCCCGCCCCGGCCGCCAGCGCGTTCCACGGCGTGTCCGGCAGCACCTCGCCGTCGACCACCGGCGCCACCGGCATCCCCATGTGAGTCAGCAGCCCCCACCGATCGCGCGCGCCCGGCAGCTCCTCCCGGGCGAACGCCGCCGACGCCGCCACCAGCCCCTCCGGCGTCGTCTCGTACGGGGACCCGCCGCCCAGCCGGGCCATCACCGCGCCGGTCACCCGCGAGGCCAGCTCGGAGGTCAGGAACGGCCCCGGCACGCTCTGCGCGATCGCCCGCCGGAACAGCCCGGCCGCCGACGGCATCACCATGAGCGCCGCCACCGAACCCGCCCCCGCCGACTCGCCGAAGACCGTGACGTTGTCCGGGTCGCCGCCGAACGCCGCCACGTTCTCCCGCACCCAGCGCAGCGCCGCCACCTGGTCCAGCAGCCCCCGGTTGGCCGGAGCGCCCTCGATCTGGGCGAATCCCTCCATGCCGACCCGGTAGTTCAGCGTCACCACGACCACCCCGTGCCGGGCCAGCCGCGCGCCGTCGTACTCGGGCCAGTCGGCCGACCCCATCCAGTACGCGCCTCCGTACAGCCACACCATGACCGGCAGCCCGGAGCCGCCGGGATCGGGCGTCCACACGTTCACCGTGAGGATGTCCAGCCCGGCGGCCGGATCCCACGGCTCCTGGCCGGGCATGATCGCCGGCTGTGGCGGGCGCGGCCCGAACGCGGTCGCCTCCAGCGTGCCCTCCCACGGGTCCGCAGGCTCCGGCGCGGCGAACCTGAGCGGCCCGAACGGGATCTTCGCGTACGGGATGCCCTTGAAGACGGCGATGCCGTCGTCCTCCAGGCCGCTGACCTTCCCTGTCGTGATCGTCGGCATGACGTGAGCCCTTCTCGTCGTCGTGTTGCGATCACCAGTCTTCTCCGCTATGGGGCCGGTCTACCTTTCGGGGTGCGGCCACGGGTTCGGGCGGCAGCGGCCCAGCGACTTCGTCTGCTGCGCCATCACCGGGGCGAGCCTGCCGGGGCCGGGGCAGGGCCGGTGGCGGTGACCCAGCGCGTGGCCGACCTCGTGGCTGATCAGATAGCGGCGGTAGGCGGCCAGGTCGCCGCCGTACTGGGGGACGCCCCGCGCCCAGCGCAGCGCGTTGATGACCGAGCGGGTGCCGTTCCAGCAGGACAGGTGGCCGCCGGTCCGCAGCGGGCGGCACCTGCGGTCGGTCGTCGCCGGGCTCGACAGCGCCACCCGCACCCGCACCGGCGGGCGGGACACGCGCCGGAACCGCGTCCAGCCGCGCGGGTCGTTCAGCGTGCGGTGCACCTGCGCCGCGAAGGCCCGGCCGTCGAACGGCAGCCCGCGCTCCACCTCCACCAGGTAGCGCACCGCCCGGCCCGGCCCGCGCCGGGCCGCCGCGCTCCCGCCGACGACCTCGTACTGCCCGGACGCCGCCCTCGGCACCACGACCTCCCGGGCCTCCCCGCCTTCCCCGGACTCCCCGGTCTCCGGGCCGGGCGCCGTCGCGGCCACGCCCGCCACCGGCTGGCCCGCGGGCGTGACCGCCTTGCCGCAGCCCGCCGTCAGCAGCACCAGGACCAGGACCAGGAACGGGCGCATCGCCGCCTCCCCCTACTCGCGCACGGTGGGGGAACGACGATCATACGCCCGGCCCTCACACCGGCGGGGCGTACGGGGTGAGGTCGATCGGCGGCTCCTCGCCCAGCGCCAGCGCGGCGGCGATCCGGCCCGCGAACGGCCCCGCCGTCAGCCCGTACGCGCTCAGGCCCGTCGCCACCACCACCCGGTCGGTGAGCCGCCCGATGAGCGGCCGGCCGGGCGCGTACACCGGCCGAAGCCCCACCCTCGCCTCCGTCACCGTCGCCCCGAACAGGCCCGGCGCGATCCGCAGCCCCGCCTGCAGCACCTCGTCCAGCCCGCCCATCGTCACGCGCGGCGCGAACCCGACGTCCTCCACCGTCGCCCCCACC
The DNA here is from genome assembly GCF_041950485.1 of Nonomuraea sp. ATR24. Classification (NCBI taxonomy): domain Bacteria; kingdom Bacillati; phylum Actinomycetota; class Actinomycetes; order Streptosporangiales; family Streptosporangiaceae; genus Nonomuraea; species Nonomuraea sp. ATR24. The sequence goes on along the minus strand of NZ_JBGNUU010000029.1, from coordinate 88,181 downwards.
ACCAGCCGCGACCCCGGGAAGCCCAGCAGGTACGGCCCGCTGCGCGGCAGCACGATCGGCCACCACGCGGTGTCGACGCCGTCGAGCGTGGCGTGCACGATCTGGCCCCGCCTCGGGAACACGGGCAGCTCCACGCCGAGCGGCCGGCACGCCTCCCCGGCCCACGCCCCGGCGGCCACGATCACCGCGTCCGCCTCCAGAGCCTCCCCGGCCTCGCCGCCGGGCCCGCCCTCGACCTCGCGCCCCACCCCGAAGGCGGGCCCGGCGGACGGCGCTCCTTCGCCCGGCGCTCCTTCGGCCGGCGCGCCTTCCGGTGCGCCCGGGGCGGGGTCGCCCTGGCGCCAGGTGCCCGCGGGGGGCGGGGGAGCGGCGTGGCGGGCGTGGACGCGGGCGCGGGCGTCGGCGGCGCGGGTCTCGCGGACGAGGACCTGCCCCGACGGGGTGAGCACCGCCGTGCCGGGACGCACCTCGGCCCCCCGGGCGACGGCGGCGTGCAGGAGCGCGTCGCGGACGGCCCGGCCGTCGACCCGGGCGGCGCCCGCGACGTGCAGCGCCACCAGGTCCTCGGCCAGCGGCGGGAAGAGCGCCGACGGCGCCGGCACGTCGGTGACCTCGCCCATCTCCGGCGCCTCGGCCCGCCGCCGCTCCAGCAGGGCGCGCACCGGCTCCAGGTCGGCGGGCTCCTCGGCGACGAGCAGCGCGCCCACGCGGGCGTAGCCGAAGTCCTCGCCCAGCTCCTCCACGAGCCCCGGGTAGTGGCGGGCGCCCTCGCGGGTGAGCCGGTACCAGTCCTCGTCGTCCCAGTGGTCCACCCACGGGCAGACGATGCCCGCCCCCGCCTGCGTGGCCTCGCCCGGGTAGGCGCCGTCGACCACGGTCACGGACACGCCGCGCCCGCTCAGGTGGTGGGCGGCGGCCGCGCCGACGATGCCGCTCCCGATCACTGCAACACGCATGCTCCAATGATCGCAGCCGGGATAACGTCGGAGAATGACAGTCGTACTCATCGGCACCCTGGACACCAAGGGGCACGAATACGGATGGCTGCGTGACAGGCTGATCGAGCTCGGCCGCGACGTCGTCGTGATCGACGCGGGCACCGGCGAGCCGGGCGTGTCGTACCCGGTCGACGTCCCCAACGACCGGGTGGCGGCCGCGGGCGGCGCGGACCTGGCGGCGTTGCGCGCGGCGGGCGACCGGGGAGCCGCCGTCACGGCCATGGGGGAGGGCGCGGCGGCGGTCCTGGCGGACCTGCACGCGCGGAGCCGGGTGGCCGCGGTGCTGGCGGTGGGCGGCAGCGGCGGCTCGTCGATCGCCGCGCGTGCGGTCCGGGACCTGCCGATCGGGCTGCCCAAGATCATCGTGTCCACGATGGCGTCCGGCGACGTGTCCCCGTACGTCGGCGCCAAGGACGTCACGATCATGTACAGCGTGGTCGACGTGGCGGGCGTCAACCGGGTCTCGCGGGCGATCCTCGGCAACGCGGCGGCGGCGGCCTCCGGGATGGCGCTCGCCTACCGCGAGCAGCGGCCGGAGGCGTCCGACCGGCCGCTGGTCGGGGCGACGATGTTCGGCGTGACCACGCCGGCCGTCGACGCCGCCCGCGACAGGCTGGAGGAGCTCGGCTACGAGGTGCTCGTCTTCCACGCCACCGGCGCGGGCGGCCGGGCGATGGAGGGGCTGGCGGCCAGCGGGATGCTCGCCGGGGTGCTCGACCTGACCACCACCGAGCTGGCCGACGACCTGGTCGGCGGGGTGCTGTCGGCGGGCCCCGACCGGCTCACGGCCGCCGCCCGGCACGGCGTCCCGCAGGTGGTGGCGCCGGGCGCGCTCGACATGGTCAACTTCGGGCCGCGCGACAGCGTGCCCGCCCGGTTCGAGGGCCGCACCCTGTACGTGCACAACCCGGCGGTCACGCTCATGCGCACCACCCGCGAGGAGATGGCCGAGCTCGGCCGCCGCGTCGCCGCCAAGCTGGCCGGGGCCAGGGCGCCGGCCGCCGTGTTCGTCCCGGCCCGGGGAGTGTCGGCGCTCGACGCCGAGGGCATGCCCTTCCACGACCCGGAGGCGGACGAGGCGTGCTTCGACGCCCTGGCCGCCCATCCCGACACGGTGCGGCTCGACCTGCACATCAACGATCCGGAGTTCGGCCGGGCCATGGCCGGCCGGCTCCACGAACTGATCGGAGGACACCGGTGAACCGGACCACGGCACTCGAACGGCTGCGCCGCGGCGTCGCTGACGGCAGGCCGGTCATCGGCGCGGGCGCGGGCACCGGCCTGTCGGCCAAGTGCGCCGAGGCGGGCGGCGTCGACCTGATCATCATCTACAACTCGGGCCGCTACCGCATGGCCGGGCGCGGCTCGCTGGCCGGGCTGCTCCCGTACGGCGACGCCAACCAGATCGTCGTCGAGATGGCGGCCGAGGTGCTGCCGGTGGTGCGCGACACGCCCGTGCTCGCCGGCGTGTGCGGGACCGACCCGTTCCGCGTCATGCCGGTCTTCCTGGACCAGCTCAAGGCGATGGGCTTCGCCGGGGTGCAGAACTTCCCGACCGTCGGCCTGTACGACGGGGTGTTCCGCCAGAACCTGGAGGAGACCGGCATGGGCTTCGACCTGGAGATCGAGATGGTCCGGCTGGCCCACGAGCGCGACCTGCTGACCGCGCCGTACGTGTTCGACGAGGACCAGGCGCGGGCCATGGCCGAGGCCGGCGCCGACGTGCTGGTGCCGCACGTGGGCCTGACCACCAAGGGCAGCATCGGCGCGGGCACCGCGCTCACGCTCGACGAGGCCGTCGCGCGGGTGCAGGCCATGCGCGACGCGGCCGCCGCCGTCCGCCCCGACGTGCTCGTGCTGTGCCACGGCGGGCCCATCGCCGAGCCCGCCGACGCCCAGTACGTGCTGTCGCGGACGAAGGGCGTGGCGGGCTTCTTCGGCGCCTCCTCCGTCGAGCGTCTCCCCACCGAGCGGGCCATCACCGAGCAGGTGACCGCGTTCAAGAACCTGGAGCTGTAGATGCTGATCAAGCCGGACACGGTGCCGACGATGACGTTCGGCTGGGGCGCCATCAAGTGGTTCGTCACCCCGTCGCTGGTCCCCGGCGCGGCCAGCACGCTCGGCGAGGTCGTCGTCAACCCGGGCGAGGGCCACGCCCGCCACAACCATCCCGACGCCGAGGAGGTCATCTACGTGATCTCCGGGGAGGCGGAGCAGATGGTCGACGACGGCGACCCGTTCCCGATCCGCGAGGGCGACACGGTGCACATCCCGATGGGGGTGTTCCACTCGACGTACAACACCACGTGGCGCCCGCTGCGCCTGATCGTCACCTACACGCCGGGCGGCGAGGAGAGGGCGCTGGAGGGCGCCCCTGATTACCACCTGCACGCGCCGGGGCGGCAGCCGCACTGGCTGCACCCCTGACCCGGGGGCCGCCGCCGCGCGTCAGCGGCCGGCGGCCCAGCCGTAGGTCTTCATCAGCCGGGCGGCCACCCGGGCGAACCGGTCGGCGTCGAGCACCGCGCCCTCGCGCCGGATGTCGTCCTCGTCCAGCGCGAACACCCGGTCCAGCCGCAGGTGGGAGACCTTCCCGTCGCGGCCCCACGCGCCGATCTCCACCCAGTCGGGGCCGTCGCCGCCCCGGCTCGACAGCATCATCGCCAGCAGCCTGCGCCCGCTGCGGCCGACCACGAGCAGCGGCCGGTCCTTGCCGCGCGACGGGTCCTCCTCGTACGGCACCCAGGCCCAGACGATCTCTCCGGGGTCGGCGAGACCGTCGAGGTCGGGGGAGTAGTGCAGCGTCGCCACGCCGCTCATGGAGTGGATCTCGCGCACCGCGCCCCGGACGGGCCTGGGGTCCTCACCTGGATCACGCACGGGCGGATCCTACTCCGGAACGCGACCCAAGCGGAGTAGTTGTCATGGTTTCGGCCCTCGTTCACCTTTAGCACATGAGTGCGAGACAAAGCGTTCTACCTGTCGTGGTTTCTGTGGAAAGCACTTTTGTCCCGCTGGACCCACGTGAAACGGCAGAAACATGACGCGCATCAGCGCACCACGACGCGCCTGGCCCGGAGCGATCACCGCGATCGCCCTCGCGGCCGGCGCACTGGCCCCCCAACCCGCCGCCGCGGCCCCCGAGGACCGGCCCACCTACCTGGGCAGGAGCCTCTACACCGGCGAGTTCCACTCGCACACCTCCGTGAGCGACGGCGTCAAGCTGCCGCCGGACGCCTACGAGCACGTCCACGGCACGACCGGGGCCGACTTCTTCACGGTGTCCGAGCACGACGTCATGTGGGACATCCGCAACGGCGACGACTACCTCGACGACTGGCGCGAGGCCGACTCGGCCGAATGGCGCTACCTGCACGAGAGCGCCGAGAAGTTCAACGCCGGCCAGGACAAGCTGGTCGCCGTCCCGTCGATCGAGAACACCTGGTACGACGGCACCGGCCACATCAACGTGTTCAACGCCGACTGGCACGCCACGGCCAGGGCGACCGAGAAGGGCAGCGTCGACGGCTACGGCAACGCCTTCGGCACCGGCGACCTGAAGTACGACTACTTCACGTTCCTGGCCCGCATCAAGCAGGACCCGGACGCGATCGGCCAGTTCAACCACCCGTCCCCGACCGCGAAGGGCGACTTCTTCGGCTTCAAGGGCCTCGACCCCGTCGCCGACGAGCGGATGGAGCTCATCGAGGTCAAGTCCGCCGACGCGGTGAAGGAGTTCCAGAAGGCGCTCGACGCCGGCTGGCACCTGGCCCCCGTGTGGAACGGCGACGAGCACTCCGCCACCTGGGTGTCCGGCAACCCGTCGATCACCGGCGTGTGGGCCGCGGAGCACTCGCTCAAGGGCCTGTACGCGGCCATGCGCGAGCGCACCCTCTACTCGACGACCGACGTCGACGCTGTCGTCGCGCTCGGCGGCAACGACAAGCCCATGGGCACGATCCTGCCCGCCGCCACCACCGCCCTGAACGTGGACCTGCGGCTCGCCGACCCCGGCGACGGCGACTCCTTCACCGGCGCCCGCCTCATCACCAACGGCGGCGCCGTCGCCCACGACTTCGGCAAGCTCAGCGGCAACGACCTGACGCTGAAGGCCGAGCTCGCCGTCCGCGACGGCGACTTCTTCTACGTCCGCGCCGACCAGGCCGACGGCGACTTCGTGGTCTCCGCCCCGATCTGGATCGGCGAGACCACCCGAGGCGCCAACTACGCCCCGAAGATCACCGTCTCCGGCGTGCCCGCCACCGCCCGCCACGGCGACACGATCACCCTGCCCCAGGCCACCGCCACCGACGACTCCGGCACCCGGCCGGCCGTCAGCGTCGAGGTGTACGACTCCGCCGGCGAGGTCCCGGTCACCGGCGGCGCCTTCCGCGTCCGCTCGTACGACGACGCGTTCGTCGTCGTGAAGGCCACCGACAACCTGGGCAACACCAACGCCGAACTGCTCCGCATCCGGATCTCCCAGGACAAGCCCGACCCCGAGTCCGTCTTCCTGCGCGCCAACGTGGCCGTGGGCGACAAGCCAGGCACCGCCGGCATCGCCGTCACCACCGACCGCGCCATCCGGAAGGTCTACGCGCAGGTCCTGCCCGAGGGCTCGGGCGACTGGGCCGAAGCCCCGGTCCTCACCTCGGAGAACAGCCGCCCGTACGAGGTCGACGTGGTCGGCAACGACGAGCCCGTCCGCCAGCACGCGATCACCGGCCGGACGCTGCGCTCCCACGAGTTCCGCCTGACCGGGCTGAAGACGGGCGCCGCCTACCGCTACCGGCTCAGCGCCGACCGCTCCTCCTGGACCGGCGAGCGCGGCCCGTTCCTCGCCGGCGACGCCGGACCCGTCTACCTCCTGGGCGACGTCCAGGTGCCCGACGGCGACCCCGGCGCCCTCGCCCTGCCCGGCAAGGTGCTCGACCGGCTCAAGGCCGAGCGGCCCGGCGGCGGCACCGTGCTCCAGGTCGGCGACCTCGTCGACCGGGGCGGCCGCGGCGAGCAGTGGGCCGAGGTCCACGAGCACTTCCTGTCCCGCCTCGGCCTGCAGTACGCGGGCCTCGTCGGCAACCACGAGACGTACGAGGACCTGGACTACGACGTGGTCGGCGGCAAGCCGGCCGCGATCTTCACGAACACGTTCGCGCTGCCCGCCAACGGCGCCATCGGGGAGAGCAACTACTCCTTCGACCGCGGCGAGATCCACTTCTCCGTGCTGAACTCCAACACGCGCCTCGACGAGCAGCTCGCCTGGCTGGTCGACGACGTGCGCGCCTCCGGCGCCAAGTGGAACGTCGTCACCGGCCACTTCTCCTACTACGGCGGCCAGCACGCCGACGACGCCGGCATGGACCTCGCCCGGGAGAAGGTCACCCGCGTGCTCGACCGGCTCGGCGTCGACCTGTACCTCGGCGGCCACGACCACGTCTACAAGCGCTCCACGATCTTCGAGGGCCGCCTGGCCAGGACCCCCGAGGAGCAGGCCGCCGGCACCACGTTCGTGACCCTGGGCTCCTCCGGGCCCAAGTTCTACGACAACCAGCGGTTCTGGTGGGACGACAAGGTCTTCGACGAGAACGTCCAGATGGGCGCCGTCCTGGAGGCGACCGAGGCCGGGCTGAAGCTGTCGGCGTACACGATCGACGGGCGGCCCGTCGACGAGGTGACCGTCACCAAGCCGCAGGGCTCCTGGAAGGTCTCCGCCGCCGAGGTCGAGAACCGCGAGCTCGCCGGCGTGGGCCTGCTGTCCTACCCGGGCAGCCTGGACAAGGCCACCGTCATGGCCGCCACGTACGACAACACCCACCAGCGGATGATCGACGTGCGAACGGCCGACGTCACGTTCGACCACCTCGGCCGCGAGCAGTACGTCCGCTTCCGCACGCCGCTGCCGGTCGCGCCCAGCGCGACCGTCAAGCTGTACGTGTGGGACTCGCTCGCGTCCGGCAGGCCGCTGCGGCCGGTCATGACCGTGCGCGAGGGCCTGGCCGGCGAGGGCACCGCCGAGTCGCCCTACCTGATCGACTCCGCCGACGACCTGGCCAAGGTCGACAACGACCCGGCCGGCCACTACCGGCTGACCACCGACCTCGACCTGACCGGCGTCAGCCGCGCCCAGCTCGGCCGCGCGACCACGTTCACCGGCGTCCTCGACGGCGACGGGCACACCGTCTCCGGCCTGGCCGCCCTGCCCGACCAGGGGCCCGGCCTGTTCGCCGACAACCACGGCACCATCGAGGACCTCGTCGTGCACGGCGACGTCACCACCGACCGCACCCCCGCCGGGCTGGTCGCCGACCAGAACCACGGCACCATCCAGCGGGTCCGCGCCGGCGGGACGCTGACCGCGCACAGCTACGCCGGCGCCGTCACCGGCCACCACTTCGGCACCGTGCGCGACAGCGTCTCCACCGCCGACGTGCGCGCCACCACCCAGTACGCGGGCGGCGTCGTCGGCGTCGCCGTGGGCGGCTCCGTCACCGAGAACGTGCTCGCCACCGGGGCCGTCAGCGCACAGAGCGCCTCCGCCGGCGGCGTGGCCGCCTACGGCTACACCGGCACCCAGGTGAGCCACTCCGTCGCCCTCAACGCGAACATCACCGCGTCGAGCTACGCGCACGCCATCGTCGGCCGCGTCTACGGCGGGCAGACCGCCACCCTGGAGGACAACCACGTCAGCAGGGCCGTGCCGATCAGCGGCCAGACCATCACCGACCCGCCGTCGGCCGGCAACCAGAAAGGCAACGTCGTCGCCCCCTCGGAGATCCAGCGGCAGGCCTTCTACGAGGCGCGCGGCTGGGACTTCGGCGCCGTCTGGCAGTGGGACGACGTCGCCAGGAGGCCGACCCTGCGGATGGCGCCCGAGAAGCTCGAACCGGCCCCGGCGCCCCCGCTGCCCACCGACCCGCGCGGCTTCCACCTCGTCGACAGCGCCGCGGACCTGACCGTGATGGGCGAGCACCCGTCGCACGACTACGCGCTCGCCGCCGACCTCGACCTGACCGGCACGCCGTTCACCAGCCTGTCCAGGCCGTTCACCGGCGAGTTCGACGGCGCCGGGCACAGCATCAGGGGCCTGACCGCCCCGCTGTTCACCCAGGTCTCCGGCCGCGTGCACGACCTCGCCCTGGCCGGCGTGGTGAACACCACCGCCGCCCGCGCCGGCATCCTGGCCGCCACCAGCACCGGAACCGTCGAGCGGGTTCTCGTCTCCGGGTCCGTGACCGCGGGCTCGCGCGCGGGCGGCCTTGTCGGCGACTCCCAGGGCGTCGTGCGCGACTCCTACTCCACCGCCGACGTGCACGTACGCGCCACCGAGGCGGGCGGCGTCGTCGGCGTGGCCCTGGCCGGCTCCACCACCGAACGGGTCTTCGCCACCGGGACCGTCCGCGCGGACACCCGCAACGACGGCGGCGTGGCCGGATACGGCTACACGGGCACGGTCATCCGCGACTCGGCCGCCCTCAACCCGGCCGTCTCGGCCCCGTCCTGGGCGCACCGCTTCCTGGGCCGCGTCGGCGCGGGCCACGTCGCCACCCTGGAGAACAACTGGGCGCTCGAAACCGTCCAGGCCACCACCCAGACCGACACCACGACAGGCCCCGCCACCCTCAACGGCGCCACCGCCACCCGTGACCAGGCCGCCGCCGAGGCGTTCTGGTCGGGCGAGCTGGGCTTCGACCTGGCCTCGACCTGGCAGTGGGACGCCGCCCTCGGCCACCCCACCCTGCGCGCCACCGCCGCGGCCGCCACGAAGCTCTCGGCCGCCGCGACCCTGTCGGCCACGGCCGCGTCGTCGGCCTCGACAGCCTCGACAGCCTCGGCGACGGGGAGCGGGATCAGCCACGCGGCGACCGCGGGCGACGGGACGGTCACCGTCGCCATGTCGGCGGGCGCCGGCGCGGCCGGGGCCCAGCTGTCGTTCCTCCTGCTGAAACCCGGCGCCTCGGCGTCGGCGCCCGGCGAGGCCGACATCGCCCACCTCGGCGAGGTCCGGCTCGACGAGCAGGGCAACGGCGCCCTGACCGTACGCCTGGCCGAGCCGGCCGGGACCGTCCTGGCGCTGAACACCTCGGCCGGGACCCAGCGCTACACTGCGCCCCTGCTCGCGCGGGAGCCCGGCGGCGCGGGGATGAGCGTGGCCGACGACACCGTCACCGCCACGCTCAAGCCCGGCAACGCCCCTGCCCAGGCGACGATCACCCTGATCTGCGCCGGAAAGAGCAAGTGCCAGGAGCAGGTCACCGTCACCCACGACGGCGACCCCGTCGACGCCAAGAAGGTCACGCTCCAGCCCGGCAAGAGCCGGGACCTGAAGCTGAACCTCCGCGGCGACGCCCGCACGGCCCTGCGCGCCGGCACCCCGATCACCCTGGAGGTCCGGATCGGCGCGTCCCCGCCCACCCGGGTCACCGTCACCCCGTGACCCGCGGCGCCCGTGACCTCGCGGTCACGGGCGCCACATCCCCACCCGGACCGGCACCCCGGGCGAGGCGTGGAGCAGGGCGGGCCCCTGCGGGTCCGGCAGTCCCGCGGCCCGGGTCAGGTCCTGCTCCAGGCTGATCAGGCTCGCGTGCCGCAACGGCCAGGGCGGATGCTCCACCGGCGCCCACACCGTCCGGCCCGCCACCCTCGTGAAGAGCCGGAACCGGGCGGTCAGGAAGTACGCGAGCTCGTCGCGTTCGTCCTCCGTCAGCGTGCCGCCCAGCTCCACCTCGACGTCGCAGCGCGGGCCGCCCGGCCAGTGGCGGCGGCACCGGTAGCGGACGCGGCTCCCGCCGCCGTCCACGGACATGTCCGACCAGAAGTACGGCAGCCCGTACCCGGCCCGGCCGCCGAGCGCGGCGGGCAGCCGGCCGGCGTCCAGGGACAGGAACCACAGGCCCGTACGCCCACGGGCGTCGCGGACGTACGTGCGCAGGTTGGTCTCCGGGAACGTGGACAGCCACGGCAACGCGGGCACGCCCGGGACCCGTACGCCCTCCATGAGAAAGGGCGTCAGCCCCACCCACGCCGTCCCGTCGAAGGTCTCGGGGGTGAGGCCGTCCGGCAGCAGCGCCCGCACGTCGGCGACCGGATAGCGCCAGTGGATGAAGGTCAGCCGCGACCAGCGGTGATACATCACCGGGCGGGTGACGTGAGGGGACGGCGGGGCGCGCATCCCGCACCCCTGCCCTCCGGCGCCGGGTCCAACCCCGGGCCCCGGGCGCCGCGAGGTCCGGGGCGTCAGGGCAGGCGGCCGGCGTAGCGCGCCTGCGTGCCCAGCTCCTCCTCGATCCGGATGAGCCGGTTGTACTTGGCGGTGCGCTCCGACCGGGACAGCGAGCCGGTCTTGATCTGGCCGCAGCCGGTGGCCACGGCCAGGTCCGCGATCACGGTGTCCTCGGTCTCCCCCGAACGATGTGACATCACCACGCCGTAGCCGGCCTCGTGGGCGGTCCTGACGGTGGTGAGCATCTCGGTCAGCGTGCCGATCTGGTTGACCTTGACCAGGATCGCGTTGGCGACGCCGTGCTCGATGCCGCTGCGGAGCAGGGCGGCGTTGGTGCAGAAGACGTCGTCGCCGACGAGCCGGCAGGCGCCGCCGAGGGTGCTGGTGACGAGCTGCCAGCCCTCGAGGTCGTCCTGGGCCATCGGGTCCTCGATCGAGACGACGGGGTAGGCGGCGGCCAGCCCGGCGAGGTAGGCGACGTGCTCGGCGACCGACCGCGTGGCGCCCTCGCCGGAGTAGACGTAGGCCCCGTCGCGGTAGAACTCCGACGCCGCCGGGTCGAGCGTGATGGCGACGTCCGTGCCGGGGACGTAACCGGTGTTCTCGATCGCGGCCATGATGAAGTCCAGCGCCTCCTCGGCCGAGCGCAGGTCGGGCGCGAAGCCGCCCTCGTCGCCGACGCCGGTGTGGTGCCCGGCGGCCTTCAGCGCCGCCCGCAGGGTGTGGAACACCTCCGAGCCCATGCGCACGGCCTCGGCGAAGGTGGCCGCCCCGATCGGCGCGATCATGAACTCCTGGAAGTCGAGCAGGTTGTCGGCGTGGGCGCCGCCGTTGATGATGTTCATCATCGGCAGGGGCAGCAGCGCGGCGTCCGCGTCGAGATAGCGGTAGAGCGGGAGCCGGTGCGAGGCCGCCGCGGCCTGGGCCGAGGCCAGGGAGACGCCCAGGATCGCGTTCGCGCCGATCCTGGCCTTGCTCGCCGTGCCGTCCAGCTTGATCATCGTCTCGTCGATCGCCGTCTGGTCCTCGGCGTTCATGCCGGTGACGGCGTCGGCGAGCTCGGTGCGGACCGCCTCCAGCGCCTTCCGCACGCCCTTGCCGTGATAGCGGCGCGGGTCGCCGTCGCGGAGCTCCACGGCCTCGTTGGCCCCGGTCGAGGCGCCCGACGGGATGGCCGCGCGCCCCAGGCTGCCGTCCTCGAGGATCACGTCCACCTCGACGGTCGGGTTGCCGCGGCTGTCAAGGATTTCCCGGCCGGTCACCCGGACGATCGCTGTCATACTCGCCCCTCAGCATGAGTTTCAGTATGGAACTCGGTAAGTTCCAGAGCAAAACTTAACCGGTCGCCGCGTCGAGCGCCACTCGCCGCCCTCCGCTGCGGGGCCGAGGTGTGGGTGGCCGGCGCGTCAACGCCGGGTCGAGGCCCTCAGGCGCTGCGCCATGCCCCCGGACGCGACCCGCCGCTCCTCCGCCACCTCGGCGCCGAGCCGCAGGGCCTCCTCCACCGCGCCGGGAATGTCGGTGATCGGATAGAGGACGCGGCGGATCGTCCGGGCGGAGTCGACGACGACGACGGCCCGCTTGAGGCGCAGGGCCTGACCGGCCCGGAAGGTGGGCAGCCGCAGGGCCGCGCACAGGGCGAGCTCGACGTCGGAGAGAAGGGGGAAGGGGAGGTCCTCGGCCTCGGCGAAGGCCTGCTGCTCGTCCGGGCCCTGGGTGCTCACCCCGCGCAGGGCCATCCCGGCGCCGGCGAAGGCGGCGGCGGAGTCGCGGAACAGCCGGTTCTCCAGCGTGCAGCCGGCCGCGCCGGGGATCTGCGACCAGTTCGCCGGCAGCGGGCCCGGGATGCCGGTGGCCGGGTAGGTGAAGACGACGGTGACGGGCGCGTCGCCGGCCACGACGTCCAGCTCGCCGCCGCCCGTCGCGGGCAGGCGCAGCGGGGCGGGCACCCGGGAGCCGACGAGGGTGTGCAGCCGGTCGGCCTGGGGACTGCCGGGGGCGGCGTCGCCGGTGACGGAGCCGTCGCCGAGGACGAACCGGTCCGCCCAGTCCTGCAGGCCGATCAGCACCGGCGCCAGCGCCCGGCCGGCGTCGGTCAGGTGGTATTCGTACCGGGTCGGCCGCTGCTGGTAGGGGCGGCGCTCCAGCACGCCGTGGTCGAGCAAGTGCTTGAGCCGCTCGGCGAGCACCCGGCGCGAGATGCCCAGCTCCGTGTGCAGGTCGTCGAAGCGGCGCCGGCCGCGGATGACCTCCCGTACGAGGAGGAGGCTCCACCATTCGCCGACCACGGCCGCACCCTGTGCGATCGCGCACACGGCGTCCTGCTCCCGCACCTGTCGTGACACTGCCCGTCTCCTTGCCGATCACCGCGCTGCGCGGCGACACTCGCTCCAGTGTAGGTATCGAAGCGAAACCCACCGGGTCCCGCCGCACTACTCTGTGATGCTGTATAGTGGTACTCGGTGGTACAGAGTACCGAGAACGAAGAGGGCCAGGATGGACGACCTGACGGAGATGCTGAAGGGCACGCTGGAAGGCTGCGTGCTCGAGATCGTCGGCAGCGAGGAGACCTACGGGTACGCCATCACGCGACGGCTGAACGAGCTCGGGTTCGCCGACGTCGTCGAGGGGACGGTTTACACCATCCTGCTGCGACTGGAGAAGAAGGGGCTCGTCCAGGTCACGAAACGGCCGTCCGGGCTGGGCCCGCCGCGCAAGTTCTACGCGCTCAACGACGCGGGACGCGAAGAGCTCGCGACGTTCTGGGCGAAATGGGAGTACATCACCTCCCGGATCGACAAGCTCAAGGAGGGCGGGACATGAACTTCTGGGAGACCGTGACAGGCAGCGATCTCACCAGGGAATGGAAGGAGTTCGAGACCCGGGCCCGGAAACTGCCCGCCGACCACCAGGCGGCGTGGGAGGAGATCAAGGGTCACCTCGTCCTCTACTCCGACTTCACCGGCCGGAACCTGATGCCGATCTTCGACAGCGCCCTCGGGCTGCTCGAAGAGACGGCGGCCGACGGCCAGAGCGTGCACGAGGTCCTGGGCGACGACATCGCCGGCTTCTGCGCGGCGCTGGCCGGGGGAGAGGGCGGCCGGACCTACCGCGACCGGTGGCGCGAGCAGCTGAACAGGAACGTCGCCCGCAAACTGGGCCGGTTGGGGGGCTGACATGGGCATCCGGGACATCATCGAAGGCAAGAGGCAATGGCGGGCCCACATGGCGCGGGTCAAGGCGCTCCCGCCGGACTACGAGATCGTCTACAAGGAGATCCAGCGATACTTCTTCAAGGTCGGACCGGTCGGCCTGCTCGACGGTTCCCTGCTCCCGGGGCTTCTCGACTTCTTCGAGGAGGGCGTCGCCGCCGGCAAGGGCGTCCTGGAGCTCATCGGTGACGACGTCGCCGCCTTCTGCGACGACCTGATCAAGGACTCGCCCACGTACGCCGACCTCTACCAGCAGTCGGTCAAGGGAAAGTCCGGCCCGGCGGAGACGTGACACCGGACTCCCCGGACGTCTGGGACCCTCTGGACGCGGCCGGGGTGCCGTCGCGCCGCCGCGGCAGCGCCACCGCCAGAACGGCGACGGCGGTCAGCACCACGGCGATGGCGGCGAACGCGTCCCCGTAGCCGGCGGCCGGCACGTGCGCCGGTGCCGGGCCGCCGCCCGGCGCCGCCGTCAGCGCGACCAGAACCGCCAGGCCGAGGGCGCCGCCGACCTGCTTGGCGGTGTTCAGCAGCCCGGAGGCCGCTCCCGCGTCGGCCGGGGCGACCCCCGAGGTGACCATGACGGTCAGCGGCGTGTTCAGCAGGCCGCCGCCGAGCGAGATCAGTACGGCCGGGCCGAGGACGGCCGTCAGGTAGTCCTGGCCGGGGGCGATGCCGCTCTGCCACCAGAACCCCGCCGCGCCGGCCAGCGCCCCGGCGGCGACGAGCACGCGATGATCGACACGGCGCATCAGCCACGGGGTCAGGCGCAGGCCGACGAGCATGGTCAGCCCGGTGTGCGGCAGGAACGCCAGCCCGGTCAGCAACGGCCCGTACCCGAGGACGTTCTGCAGCGACAAGGTCAGGAAGTACCACATCGGGTTCAGGCACGCCCCGGCCAGCAGCATCGTCACGTTGCCCAGCCAGATCGCCCTCGGCCGCAGCAGCGACGGCGGGATCAGCGGCGCCCGCGCCACGCGCACCTCGACCAGCGCGAACAGCCCCAGCAGCACGACCCCGCCGAACCCGGCGACGAGCGTGACGGCAGGGGCGAAGGCGAGGGCGGCGGCGGGCGCGTCGGCAGGGGCGGCGGCGGGCGCGTCGGACAGGCCGCCCGACAGGCCATAGGCCAGCGCGGCCAGCCCGCCGGTGGACAGCACTGCGCCGAGCACGTCCAGCCGCCTCCCGCCGTGCCTGTCGGGCCCGCCCTGCCCGCCGCGCCGGTCGGGGCCGGGCGCGAGCCGGCGGGTCGCGGCCAGGCAGGCCAGCCCGATCGGCACGTTGATCAGCAGGGTCCAGCGCCAGGACAGAAACTCCGTCAGCGCCCCGCCGGCCAGGTTGCCCGTCGTGCCGCCGGCCAGGCTCACCGCCGTCCACACGGCGATCGCGCGCGTGCGCCGCGCGCCCTCGGGGAAGGCGGACGTCAGGATCGTGAGCGTGGCCGGGGCCAGCACCGCCGCCCCCACCCCCTGGCCGGCCCGGGCCGCGATCAGCCAGCCCGGCGCCTCCGCCAGCCCGCCGCCCAGGCCGGCCACGGTGAACACCACCAGCCCGGCGGCGAACACGCGCCGGTGCCCGTACAGATCGGCCAGCCGCCCGCCGAGCAGCAACAGCCCGCCGAAGGTCAGCGCGTACGCGTTGCCCACCCACGCCAGGTGCGCCGCGTCGAAGCCGAGCGCCCGCTGAATGGACGGCAGCGCGACGTTCACCACGGACACGTCCAGCACGACCATGAACTGCGCTGCGCACAGCACCGCCAGCACGACCGGCACCGGCTCCTCCCCCTATCGCAATGCGGTCACATCGGATTACGGCGTCCACCATATAATCCGATGTGACCGCATTGGAAAACTTTGGGAGGACTGATGGGCCGGGGACCGGGAGCGCACCACGAGCAACGCCGCGCGGACATCGCCGACGCGGTGCTCGCCATCGTCGCCGAACGCGGCCTCGCCGCCGTCTCCCTCACCGAGGTGGCCGCCCAGGCGGGCATCTCACCCGGCCGCGTACAGCACTACTTCCCCGCCAAGCGGCAACTCCTGGAAGCCGCCTTCGAACGCGGCAACGACCTGTCCAGCGCCCGCATCCGCGCCAAGGCAGGCGCCGACCTGCAGGCGGCCGAGCCACGCCTGGTGCTCACCACGGTGCTGGGCGAGCTCATCCCGTACGACGCCGCCACCGAGGCGCACATGCGCGTCCGGCAGTCCTTCCACGCCTTCGCCTTCGCCGAGGAGGCCATCGCCGCCCGCCTGCGCGTCCTGTACGCCGACTTCCACCGCCGGCTCGCCGATCTCATCACCCGCGACCAGCAAGCCGGACGCGTCCCCGCCGCCCTCGACCCGCACACCACGGCGCTCACCCTGGTGGCGCTGGCCGAAGGACTGGCCGCCTACGTGCTCACCGGCGTCACCCCCGCCCCCACCGCACGCGCCCAGCTCCTGACAGCCGTCGCCACCCTGTACGACTGAGCCGCCGGCGCCCTACGCCTCGCCGTCCCCGGCCCTCAGATGATCAACCGAGAGGACGGGGAGGCGGAACCCCACCTTGCCGCTCACGAGGTCGACGGCCGC
Organism: Nonomuraea sp. ATR24; assembly: GCF_041950485.1. NCBI lineage: Bacteria > Bacillati > Actinomycetota > Actinomycetes > Streptosporangiales > Streptosporangiaceae > Nonomuraea > Nonomuraea sp. ATR24. The sequence goes on along the minus strand of NZ_JBGNUU010000029.1, from coordinate 72,181 downwards.
GACCTGAACCTCGCCGCGAGGATCGGTCCCTCCCGCCATGCTTCCGCGCATCCCCAGGCCACCTCTCTGGACTCATTCATGCGCTACCCCGGGCAGGGTAGCCCAGGGGGATGGTGAGGTCTTCGTTCGCGATCAGGATCTCGCCGGGGAAGGCCGTCCCGGGTGCCTGTAGCGCGGCGGTCCGGTCGTTGCCGGGCCAGAAGTGCGTCAGCATGACCCGGCGCGCATGCGCACGCCGTGCCCACAGGCCGGCTTCGGCTGCGGTCATCAGGTTGCGGTCCGGGCGTTCGCGCTCACCCGGCCGGTCGGTGGCCTCGACGATGAACAGGTCCGCGTCGCGGCCCAAGTCCGCCAGCAGGGGAGTGGGGCCGGTGTCGCCCGAGTAGGCGATGGCCGTGCCGTCCGCCTCCAGCCGGATGCCCGCGTTGTCGACCCAGTGCGGCAGCAGGGTTCCGGTGAGCGCGAAGGGGCCTGCCCGGTGGTGGCCGGGCAGGGGGCGCGGGTCGAAGACGGTGCGCAGGTCCACGTCGGGCTCCAGCCCGGCCAGCCGGTCGAGGACCCCGGGCGGGCAGTACAGCGGCAGCCTCGGCCCGCCGGAAGGGCCGTCCCATTCGATCGCTAACCCGCTGCATGCCCGGCCGGGTTCGGGGAAGGCCCCGCAACTGCCGAGAACGGTCACCTGTCTCACGGCACCAACCTCTCACCGCCGCGGTGGTGGTTCCCCCATTACGCGCGCAAGTGGTCATGCCCTGGCGGCCGCCTCCGTCCCTATCGTGTACGGATGATCGACATCGGGCCGCTGTCAGCCGGTGAAAGAGCCGGTTGGGAAGCCCTGTTCCGCGACTACCTCGCCTTCTACGGGCGGACCGAGCCCGCGTCCATGTACGAGCAGGCGTGGCGCAGATTCCAGGACGGCGCGGGCGTACACGCTCTGGGCGCCCGCATGGACGGCGCGCTGGTCGGCATCGCGCACTTCCTGTCCCATCCCAACACCTCGGCGCCCGGGGTCGACTCCTGCTACCTGCAGGACCTCTTCACCGCCCCGGCAGCCAGGGGCAAGGGCGTGGCGCGGGCGCTGATCGGCGCGGTGCGGGAATGGGCGGCCGAGGCCGGATGCGGACGCCTCTACTGGCACACCCAGGACACGAACGCCACCGCCCGCCGCCTGTACGACCAGGTGGCCGATCACCGTGGCTTCATCGTCTACCAGGTCGCGCTCACTCCGCCCGGCGGGGGAGCCGAGCGGTAAGATCTGCGGCATGCCTCTGATGGATGTCTAGCGCGGGTCGGCCTTCCCCTGAGCGGAAACCCCCGACCTCCCGTGCTGAAATCCGAGGCTCCGTCATGCCCTCCCTGTCTTCGTCGAGCCGTGGCGCCGTCGCGCTCGTGGCCTCCCTTCTGCTCGCCTCGATCGGCAGCGGGCTGTTCATGCCGCTGTCGATCGTGTACTTCACCACGCTGTCCCACGTCCCCCTGCCGGTGCTGGGCGTTCTGCTCGGCGTGGCCAACGTGCTCACGATCCCCGTCCCGCTGTGGGCCGGGGTCCTCGCCGACCGGTACGGGTCGCGCACGCCGGTGATCGGCGCGCAGGTTCTTCAGGCCGGGTCCTTTCTCGCCTACGTGTGGGTCAGCGAGCCGATCGGGATCTTCCTGGCCGCCTCGGTGGGCGCCCTCGGCGTCAGGCTCTACTGGTCGTCGATCTTCACGCTCATCGCCGACCACGCCGATCACCGTGCTTCTGCGGGCAAGGATCTGTGGTACGCGCGGGCCAACATCGCCAGGACCGTGGGGATCGGCGTCGGCGGGTTCGTCACCGGCCTGCTCGTCACCGACGGCCGCCCCGCCGCCTACCACGCGGTCGCCTGGGCATCCTCCGCCTGCTTCCTGCTGGCCGCGCTCGCCCTGGCCGCCCTGCTCCGCCTCCCCTGCCGCCCCGGCCCGGCCGCGCCGGACGCACCGGCCGCCGGTTACCGCGAGCTCGCCGGTGATCGGGTGTTCCTGGGGCTGACCGCGCTGAACGTCGTCTTCGCCCTGTCCACCCTCATGCTCGGGCTCGCGCTCCCGACCTTCGTGCAGACGGCGTTGCGCGGCCCCGCCTGGCTGACCTCGGCCGTGCTGGCGGGCAACGCGATCATCGTCTTCGCCCTCGGCGGCGCCCTCACCAGGCGCCTCGCCCCCTACCGCCGCACCCGCGTCCTGTGCGCCGCGGCGGGCCTGTGGGCCTGCTGGAGCCTGTCCCTCGCCGCCCTCACCCCGGACCCGGGCCGGTGGGCGATCGTGGCGCTCGTCGCGGCGACCTTCCTGTTCACCGTCGCCGAGATCATGCACGCGCCCGCCTCCATGGCCCTCGCGGCCACCCTCGCACCGCCGCACGCCCGCGGCCGCTACCTGGCGGTGTTCCAGTACTCCTTCGTCGCGGCGGAGATCCTCGCCCCGGTCCTGTTCGCCACCCTGTTCGACCTCGACCACGCGGCGCCCTTCCTGGTGCTCTCGGCCCTGAACGGCGTCGCGATCGCCTGCACCCTCCGCCTCGAACGCCACCTCCCGGGCCCGGCCCTGCACGCGACACCCCGGCCCGCCCCCAGCACTGACCTCACCTGAGCCCCATACGGCGGAAGTATGGAAAAGCGAGGGCTCCCCGTGGCCGGCGATCGGTGCTGATCTGAAGGTGTTCTCCCACCCGACCGTGAGGAGCCTCCGTGAAGATCCGCAGCTTGTCCGGCGCAGCCCTGGTCGCGGCGGCGCTGGGCGCCGCCGCGCTGGCCGGGGCGGCGCCCGCCTCCGCTTCCGTGGCCGAGGCCACGCCGGCCTCGGCCGGAGGCCACGCCCTCGCGCCGGTGCCGCCGGACTGGTACTGGTCCAGCCGCTACGACACCCTGGCCGCCTGCGAGGTGGCCTTCGAGGACGCCGCCGTGAACGGCCAGTACACCGGGCTCGCCCCCTGCCGGTGGTACCAGGACCGGTACCGGGCGGCCGGTTACTACTTCCTCATGTACATCCCCTGACCCCGGGTCAGGGCCAGCCCGCCGAGGGTCGCGCCCGCCAGTCCGAGGGTCAGGGCGACGGCTCCGCCGAACACGCCGTTGCCGGTGCCGAGCCCGCCGTCGGCGACGGCCAGGTTCACCGCGCCGTTGAGCCCGCCGGTCAGCCCCAGGACCAGGGCCGCGACGGCTCTCCTCCGCCTGCCGCCCGACCGGCGTGCGGCGCGCGGGGCCGGCAGGCCGGCGATCACGCCGGCCAGCGAGACCAGCGCCGCCACACTGGCCCAGACGCGCTGCGGGGTGCCGAGGAAGGTGCCGACCCCCTGGCCCGCGCACTCCGCGGCGGACGTGCAGACGGGTGAGGCCGCTTGGGCGGCGAGCACCGACAGGACCGACATGGAGTTCTCCTCCGCTTTCCCGCGACCGGACGTCAGAACTATGTCCGCCGGCCCCGCCGCCGGTCATCCCGCCTGCGGAGACATCTCTCCCTGCTGCGGATGCCGTACGGCCGCACGATCTACCGCGTCCGCGGCAGTCCGGGAAGCGCCGCCGCGTGGGGGCGTGGCAGGGCGCGCACGGCCGAGACGATCAGCGCCAGGCACAGGAGCAGCAGCGCCGCGCTCTGCGCGGTCAGGGTGATCGTGAGCGGCTGCGCCGGGGCGACGTCGATCAGGAAGTGCGGGGAGCGCGCCGCCATCAGCGGCACCGTGACGACGGCGAGGGCCAGCCGCCCGGCCGGTGCGGTCCCGCGTAGCAGGCTCACCAGGCCGGCGACCAGGAGCGCCGCCGTGGCCACCCCCTGCGGGTCGAGCCAGCCGGCAGCCCACGCGGCCGCCGCGTCCGTCCCGCCTCCGAGGCCGGTGACGGCGAGCACGGCGGCGGCGTACGCGACGGTCAGCCCCAGCGGCAGGGCGGACAGCGGCGGGGAGCGCCGCACCGGCGCGTCCCGGTGGTAGGCGGTCAGCAGGGCCGCGACGGGCACCACGGTGACCAGCAGGTGAGGCGCGGAGTCGACGAGTGATCGCGGCCAGGTGAAGGCGTCGACCCCGAACATGACCAGCACGTACAGCAGTCCCAGGCCGGCCAGGAGCTTGGCCGCCCGCACCCTGCCGAGCGCGAGCGCGGCGAAGGCGGCGATCCACACCAGGCTCTCGGCCGCCGACACGAGCTCCGGCGCCGCCCCCCGGGGCGTGAGGACCGGCGACTGCCCCGGCAGCGGGCCGAGCACCTGCACGGAGAAGGCCAGGCCGATCCAGCCGATCACGGCCTGGTAGCCCAGCCCGAGCAGGGCGGCCAGCCTGACGGCGTCGCCGACGGCACGGGAGCGGGGGGCGGCGCCGATCCCGCCGACCCTGATCCTGATCGCCAGTGCGGCGATGGAGACGACCTCGCCCCAGTCGGGCTGCGTGCCGCGCTCGCCGTGGGCGTGGCGAGCGCCTTCGAGGAAGGCCTCGACCATCTCCTCCTCGCGCTCGGCCCGGTAGGAGGCGGGCAGCATCCTGAGGGCGAGGCGGTAGCGCTCCTCCAGGAGGGTCACGCGGGACCTCCGGCGGTCGAGGGGCCGATGGTGAAACCGCGCCGCCGGGCGCCGAGGCGTTCGGCGGCGAGCCGGAGGGTGCCGGTCAGCCTGGCGAGCTCCGCCGCCAGTGCCGCCTCGCCCTGCTCGGTGATGCGGTAGTAGCGGCGCAGGCGGCCCGAGTGGGCCTCCTCGTGGTCGAGCTCCACCAGGCCGTCGGCGGTCAGGCGGTCGAGCACCCCGTACAGCGACCCGATCTTGAGCTGCACGGTGCCTTCGGACAGCCGGTCCACCTCCCGCACGATCCCGTAGCCGTGGCGCGGCTCGTCCAGGAGTGCCGTCAAGGCCAGGAACATCGGCTCCGTCATAGTCACACGGCCATCATAACTTGCAAGACAAGATATGCGAAAGGTCATGGCTTCTGGCGGGCCCTGCGCACGGCCGCCGCCGCCAGGACCAGCAGGAGGACGAGCGCGAGCAGGAGCGGGCCCGGCCCGAGTTCGGCCACCCAGCGGGCCAGGGTCGCCTGCACCTCCGTCGCCGCGCCCACGATCGGGTCGCGCGCGTCCTGCCCGGCGAGGACGCGCAGCTCGTACCAGCTGTAATAAAGCACGTACAGGCCCGCGAGGGCGAGCAGGCCGCCGCTGACCCGGGACACGTACGGCAGCACACGCCGCAGCCGGGCCACGACGGCGGCGCGGGCGAGCGCCACCGCCAGCGACAGGACTGCGACGATCAGCCCCATGCCCAGCGCGTACGCGGTGAAGGCCGCCATCCCGCCGGCCACGCCGCTGCCGGACAGCGCCGCCGAGGTCACCGCCAGGAACGGGCCGGCCGTGCACGACAGGGAGGCCACCGCGTACGACAGGCCGTAGCCGTAGAGGGACAGCGGCGAGGTGGTGGGACGGCCGGTGGGCAGGCCCGGCAGGCGCAGCACCAGCTCCCGGCCGGACAGCAGCCACAGGCCCAGCCCGGCCAGCACCGCCCCGATGACCAGGGTCGCCCACGGCAGCCGCCCGCCCACCGAGACCGCCAGCACGGTCACGACCAGCCCGAACAGGCCGAAGATCGTGACGAACCCGGCGGTCATCGCCGCCGCGAGGACCAGCGCCTGGCGTACGGGCGCGGCGCTGCGGCCGGTGATCAGCAGCGTGAGGTAGGCCGGCAGCATGGCGAAGCCGCAGGGGTTGAACGCGGCCACCATCCCGGCGGTGAGCGCCAGGGCCAGCGGAGCCTCAGGCAGGGACGAGGACAGGGGCACGGCCGGGCTACCGGGTGGCCAGGGCGCGCAGGTGGGTCTCCAGCTTGTCCTGGCCGAGCGGGCCGGTGACCTTCTCCGTGGAGCCGTCCGGTCTCATGAACACGAAGGTGGACTGCTCGCTGACGCCGAGCTTCGTCCAGAGCGTCCCTTCGGCGTCGGACAGGTGCACGAGGTCACCGGTCCCCGTGCGCCGGACGAACTGCTTCATCGCCGCCTCGGTGTCCAGGCCGGCGACCCCGACGACCGTGACGTCGCCGTGCCGGGCGGCGGCGGCCTTGACGGCGGGCGCGTCCGACAGGCACTTGGGGCACCACGGCGCCCAGAACCAGAACGCGACGGGCCTGCCCGCCAGGCTCTCACCCTCGAACGGCTCGCCGTCCAGCGTCCGGGCGTCGAAGCGTAACGCGGCGGGCGCCGAGGACGCGCTCCCGGGCCCGGCGGGGGAGGCCGCCGGGGCCGAGGTCGTCGTGGCCGTGTCTCCCATGTCTCCGGGCTCGTCCCGCATGCCGGTGCCGCACGCGGCGGCCAGCAGGGCGAGCGCTGCCAGCGCGGCGGCCGCGCTTCGCACGTTGCTCATGCCGGTCACCCTAGGAGCGCGCGGCGGCCCGATTTCTTACGAGGCGATGACGGCCCGCCCGGTTCAGGCGGGCTGCGGGCTGTCGTGCGTCCCGACGTGCGCGCCGACGTCGTCGGCGTCCGCCACCTGGAGCACCACGTCGAGCAGTCCGGGGAAGCGGGCGTCCAGGTCGGCGCGGCGCAGCCGCACGAAGCAGCGGGTGCCCTCCTGCCGGGTCCGGGTGATGCCGGCGTCGCGCAGCACGCGCAGATGGTGGCTGAGCGTCGACTTGGCGACGGGCGCGCGCAGCTCGCCCCAGCCCCGCTCGCGGCCGTCGGCCAGCACGCGCACCAGCCCGACGCGGATCGGGTCGCTGAGCGCGCCCAGCACCGCGACGAGGGTCATCTGCTCGAGCTCGGGATGCTGCGCCTGCTTCACGACCCCATGCTACCTTGTTCGACGTTTCACGAACAACGAACAAAGGAGTCATGGTGGACCAGCAGCCCTGCGCGGACCTCACCGGCAAGGCCGTCATCGTCACCGGCGCAGGCTCGGGCATCGGCCGGGCCGCCGCCCGGGAGTTCGCCCGCGCCGGAGCCCGCGTGCTCGGCGTCGCCCGCCGCCTGCCGACGCTGGAGGAGACCGCCGACGGCCACCCCGGCATCGCCGTCCACGCCGCCGACCTGCGCGACCCGGACGCCTCCCGGCAGGTCGTCGAGGCCGCCGTCGACCGGTGGGGCGCCGTGGACGTGCTGGTCAACAACGCCGGAGCCACCAGGAGGATGCCCCTGGCCGAGGTCACCGCCGACGGCGTCGCCGACCTGTTCGCCCTCAACGTCACCGCGCCCAGCCTGCTCGCCGCCGCCGCCCTGCCGCACCTGCGCGCCACCCGGGGCATGATCGTCAACGTCTCCAGCACCTACGGCCACCGGCCGCTGCCCGGCGCCGCCCACTACGCCGCCTCCAAGGCCGCACTCGAACAGCTCACCCGCAGCTGGGCGCTGGAACTGGCCGCCGACGGCATCCGCGTCAACGCCCTGGCCCCCGGCCCCACCGAGAGCCAGGCCCTGGCCGCCGCCGGCCTGCCGGACGACGTCGTCGAGCAGATCAAACGGGACGAGGCCGCCCGCATCCCGCTCGGCCGCCGCGGCGCCCCCGAGGAGGTCGCCGCCTGGATCGTCCACCTCGCCACCCCCGCGACCGCCTGGGTCACCGGCCAGGTCATCACCGTCGACGGCGGCCTCGAACTCACCTGAGCCGCCCCCGCCGCCCCGCCGGGTCGCCCGCACAGCGGAGTCTGTCGCCCGGGCGGCGCCGCTGTTAAGGTGAGCGCGGTGCGCCGGGAAGCCTGGTCGGCAAGATGGTTCTCTGTCCCGACCGGAGGTGCCCGATGATCTTCCCTGCGCGGTGTCCCTGATGGGCGTGCTGCTGACCGCTTTCGCCTGCGTGCTCCTGCTCGCCGTGCTGCTGTCGAGCCTGGCCCACCGCACCATCCTGTCCACGGCCGCGCTGTTCCTGGTGGCCGGGTTCGTGCTGGGCGACGGCGTGCTCGGCGTCGTGTCGCTGAGTCCCGGCGACGACCTGGTCGCCACGCTCGCCGAGCTGGCCCTGTTCACGGTGCTGTTCACCGACGGCATGCGGGTGGGCTGGACCGAGCTGCGCAGCGCCTGGCGGCTCCCCGGACGGGCGCTGGGCTGGGGCCTGCCGCTCACGCTGGCCATCACCGCGCTCGGCGCCCACTACCTGCTCGGCCTCGGCTGGGTCGAGGCGCTGCTCATCGGCGCGATCCTGGCGCCCACCGACCCGGTGTTCGCCGCGGCCCTGGTCGGCAACGACAAGGTGCCGCCCCGGCTGCGCCAGTTGCTGAACGTCGAGTCCGGCGTCAACGACGGCCTGGCGCTGCCGTTCGTGATCGTCTTCCTGGCCGTCGCGGCGGGGTCGCACGATCTGCACCTGGGCGAGCTGGGGCTGGAGCTCGGGCTGGGCATCGTCATCGGGGTCGCGATCCCGTGGGCGGCGATCAAGCTGGAGCGCACCCGCTGGTTCGCCGCGTCCACCGCCTACGAGCCGCTCAACGCGCTGGCCATCGGCCTGCTCGTGCTCGCCGTCGGCAAGGCCACGCACGGCAACCTGTTCCTGGCCGCGTTCTCGGCCGGGATCACCGTGGCCACGTTCGGGCCCCGGCAGCGGGAGTCGTTCGAGCACTTCGGCGAGCTCATCGCCGAGGTGTTCAAGCTGGCCGCGCTGCTGGTGTTCGGGGCGCTGATCACGCCGGCGCTGCTCGGCGCGGTCGGCTGGGCCGGCTGGCTGTTCGCGGTGCTCGCGCTGGTGGTGGCGCGGCCGGTGGCGATCTGGCTGTCGTTCCTGCGCTCTGGGCTGTCGGTGCGCGAGCAGGCGGCCGTGGCCTGGTTCGGGCCCAAGGGGTTCGCCTCGGTCGTGTACGGGCTGCTCGTGCTGGGCTCCGGCATCGCGGTCGCCGAACCGGTGTTCCAGTACGTCGCGGTGACCATCGTGGTGTCGATCCTGCTGCACTCCTCGACCGACATCGTGGTGGCCCGCTGGTTCGACGACGAGCGCGAGGTCCCCGCCTGGCACACCGCCGTGACGCGCCGCATCCGCCGCCCGTGAGCAGGCCGCCGCCGGCCTGCTGCCCGGCGGGCTCGAAGTGCCTGGCCTGACCGGGTGGCCGCCGCCTACTGGACGGATGGTCACGTACGCGTAGATTGACTGCTGAAGGCTGCTGCGGGTTCACGGGGTCCGCGCCGACCGGCCGTTCCGGGTGGCGGACCGGCCGGATCCGGGCGCCACGGCTGCGAGGAGGATCCGGGATGAAGCTGATCCGGCTGGCCGAGATCGACGCCTCGATGATCGGCCTGGTGGGCGGCAAGGCCGCCGGGCTCGGGGAGATGATCAGGGCGGGGGAGCGGGTCCCTGACGGCTTCTGCGTGACCGTCGAGGCCTACGCGAGCGGCGAGGTCCCCCGGGAGGAGCTGGCCCGCGCCTACGAGCGGCTCGGCGGCGGGAAGGTGGCGGTGCGGTCGAGCGCCACCGCCGAGGACCTGCCGCACGCCAGCTTCGCCGGCCAGCAGGACACCTACCTGGGTGTCGAGGGCCAGGACGCGCTGGCCGAGGCGGTCCGCCGCTGCTGGGACTCGCTGCACACCGAGCGCGCCGTGGCCTACCGGGCGAACGTCGGCATCGAGGACGCGGCGATGGCCGTCGTGGTGCAGCGGATGGTCGACCCCGAGCGCGCCGGGGTGCTGTTCACGGCGAACCCGATCACTGGCCGGCGCACCCAGATGGTCGTCGACGCCGCGGAGGGCCTGGGCACCGCGATCGTCGACGGCACCGTGGCGCCCGACCACTACGAGTTCGACGACGACGCCCCGCAGACCGGCTGGCTGGAGGAGCTGCGCGCGGCGGGGCTGCGGCTGCGCGAGCACTTCGGCTCGCCGCAGGACGTCGAGTGGGCCCTCGACCGGGACGGCGTGCTGTGGTTACTGCAGTCCCGCCCGGTCACGACGCTGTTCCCGGCGCCGCCCGCGACCGCCGACACCCGGCTCTACCTGGAGTTCGGCCACATCCAGGGCATGCTCCGGCCGATGACGCCGATGGGCGTGTCGCTGCTCAGGACCGGCGCGGGCCTCTGGTTCGAAGCGGCCGGAGCCAAGGTCGACCGCCGAGATCCGCTGCCCCGGATGGTCGCGATCGGCGGCAGGCTCTACTTCGACCTGACCGACTTCCTGCGCAGCAAGGTGATGCGTGACCGGCTCGGCACGTCCTTGGAGGTGTACGGCCCGCGCGTGCAGGGCGCCGTGCGGCGGATGCTGGACGACCCGCGCTTCGCCCCGCGGCCCGGCCTGCCGTTCGACGTGCGCGCCGTGGTCAAGGGGGTCGCGCGCATCGCCCCCCGGGCCGTCGCCGGCGTGATCGCCGCGCTGGCCTGGCCGGACGCCGCGCGGGGCTGGGCCTACCGCGGCGTGCGGAGGATCAGGCGGCTGACCGTGCCGCCCGGGCCGGACGCGAGCGCCGCCGAACGCCTGCGCTGGGTGGCGGAGGACTCGCACCGGCCGATCATGACCCTGGACATGCAGGGCATCGTCTGGCCGCTGACCGCCGGGATCGTGGCGGGCACCGTCCCCGCCGCCCTGCTCGACGGGGTGGCGAGCGAGGAGGAGCTGGACACCGTCCTCGGCGGCATGCCGTACAACGTGACCACCGAGATGGACCTGGCCCTGTGGCGGCTCGCCGTCAGCGCGCGCGAGCACCGGGAGCTGTTCGCCGGCACCCCCGCGCCGGAGCTCGCCGCCCGCTACCGGGACGGCGACCTGCCCGACATCGGCCTGGCACAGTTCCTGGAGAGGTACGGCCTGCGGGCCGCGGCCGAGATCGACGTCGGTATGCCGCGCTGGGCGGAGGACCCGGCGCCGCTGTTCGCCACGATCGCCAACTACCTGCGGGTCGGCGATCCCGAGCAGGCGCCGGACCGGCGCTTCGAGCGCGCCGCGGATCGGGCGGAGCGGACGCTCGCCGCGCTGGCGCGGCGGGCCACGCGCGGGCGGCCGGTCCGCGGCAGGGTCGCGGTCTTCCTCATGCGCAGGTCCCGCGAGCTCACCGGGCTGCGCGAGCTGGGGAAGTTCGCCTGGCTGATCCCGCTGCGGGCGGCGCGGGAGCAACTGCTGCTGGCCGGCGCGGAGCTGTTCGAGCGGCCGGACGACATCATGTTCCTCGACCTGGCCGAGGCCCGCCAGGCCGCCCGGGGCGCGGACCTGCGCGAGGTCATCGCGGCCCGGCGCGCCGCGTACGAGCGTGAGCTGCGGCGGCCCGGCGTCCCCGGCGCGCTGCTGTCCGACGGCACCGACGTGGAGGCGCTCGCGCCGGCGGTTCCGGCGGGCGACGGGGTGCTCACCGGCATGGCCGGGGCGGCGGGCCGCGCGACCGGCCGGGCGCGGGTGATCCGCGACCCGGCCGGCGCGTACATCGAGCCGGGCGAGATCCTGGTCGCGCCCACCACCGACCCCGGCTGGACGCCGCTCTTCCTGACGACGGCGGGCCTGGTCACCGAAACGGGCTCCCCGGTCGCGCACGGCCCGACCGTCGCCAGGGAGTACGGGATCCCGGCCGTCATCTGCGTACGCGACGCCACCCGCGAGATCAGGACGGGCCAGCTCATCACCATCGACGGCGCCGCGGGCACCGTGCGCATCGAGGAGGAATGAGCCGGGCCGCTCAGGAGACAGCGGCGGCGGGGTGCGCGTGGACGGCGCGGGTCAGGATGCGGTGCACGTAGCCGGCGTCGGCGGGGGCGTTGTCGATGAGGATGGCGGTGCACAGGCCGTCGGCGGCGGCGACGACGGCGGCGATGGCCTCGGGGTCGTCGGTGAGGGTGGCGGCGAGCTCGCCGATGTCCTGCCGCCAGCGGCGGGCGACGGGCGCGAGCGCCGGGCGGCGAGCCGCCAGGGTGGACAGCTCGCGCTCGGCCAGGGCGTGGTCACGGCCGGGGCCGCCGGACTCGGCGATCAGCTCGGCCAGCGCGCGGAGCTTGTCGCCGGGGCCGTCGATGATCTGGCGGATGCGCCGGGTGTAGGTGTCGGCGACGCTGGACAGGGCCGCGACGAGCAGGTCGTCGAGGGTGGCGAAGTAGTAGGTGCTCAGGCTGGTGGTGATGCCGGCCTGCTTGGCGACGGTGCGGTGGGTGACGCCCGCCGCGCCCTCGCGCGTCACGACGGCGAGGGTGGCCTCGATGATCTCGGCGCGGCGCCGGTGGCCCCGGGCCTTGCGGCCGTCGATGTGCCCGCTGTCGTCGTTCATGCACCCCTCCCGTGAGGTCCAGGGTAGACGAGCCAGGGTGGACGAGCACGTCACCGCTCGTTCTCCCCGAGAGGCCGCACGTGCCGCAGCGCCGTCAGGCACAGCGCCGCCGCCGCGACGATCGCGACGCCGGCCACGGCCGAGGCGATGTTCACCCCGCTGGTGAACAGCGCCTGCGCCTCCCGCACCACCGGGGCGGGCACCTGGCCGGCGACCGACAGCGCGCCGGGCAGGCTGTCGGTGAGACGCGCCGCGAGCTCGGGCGGGACGTCCGCCGGGGCGGTCATGCGGGCGGTGTAGAGGACGGTGGTGAGGCTGCCGAGGACGGCGACGCCGACGGCGATGCCGAGTTCCTGGACGGTCTCGGACATCGCGGCGGCCGACCCGGACTTCGAGGCCGGCGCGGCGCCGACGACCATGTCGGTGCCGAGGGCGGCGATCGCGCCGAGGCCGAGGTAGACGAACGCGAACCCGGCCACCACCCGTGCCGCGTCCCCGGTGCCGGCGGTGGCCAGCAGCGCGTAGCCGATCACCGAGAGGGCGAGCATGAGCGCCATGACCAGGCCGGGACGCATCCGCCTGGCGATGATCGGCGCGCCGATCGCCGCGGCGAACATCGCCAGGGCGGGCGGTCCCATCCACAGGCCGGCCGCGAACGGCGTCAGGCCCTCGACGAGCTGGAGGTACTGGGTGACCAGGTACATGGTCCCGCCCACGCCGACCAGCCCGATCAGCAGCACGGCCAGCGCCGCGGAGAACGCCCGGCTGGTGAACAGCGTGACGTCCAGCAGGGGCGAGGCCAGGCCGCGCTGACGCCGTACGAAGAGCGCCCCGGCCACCGCGCCGAGCACGGCCAGGGCCGCCGTGCCGGGGCCGGGCCCGTCCGCCGCCGCGTGCTTGATCGCGTAGACGACCGGCAGGATCGCGGCCAGCGACAGGCCGACGCTGGCCAGGTCGAGGCGGCCCGCCTGCGGGTCGGCGTACTCGGGCAGCAGCGCCCGCGCCCCGGCGAGCACGGCGACCGCGACGGGGACGGCGAGCAGGAACGCGGCGCCCCACCAGAACGTGCCGACCAGGGCGCCGCCGGCCACCGGGCCGGCGGCCATGCCCAGGGCGAACATCGTCGCCCAGATCCCGATCGCGACCGCGCGCTGCCGGGCGTCGGCGAACATGTTCGAGATCAGCGACAGCGTCGAGGGCATCAGCGTGGCCCCGGCGACCCCGAGCAGCGCGCGGGCGACGATCAGCAGCTCGGCGTTCGGCGCGAAGGCGGCGAACACCGACACCGCGGCGAACGCGGCCGTCCCGATCACCAGCAGGCGGCGCCGCCCGATCCGGTCGCCCAGGGTCCCCATCGTGATGAGGAACCCGGCGATGAAGAACCCGTACGCGTCCATGATCCAGAGCGTCTGGGTCGCCGACGGGTCCAGGGCCTCGGCCATGCTCGGCAGGACCAGGTACAGCACGGTGACGTCCAGGCCGAGCAGCACCGTCGGCAGCGCCAGCAGTCCCAGACCGGCCCACTCCCGCGTTCCCGCACGCCGGGTGACGACTTCGGGCATGACATCCTCCTTGGGCAAGAATATTTGAACGATAGTACAACTAGTACGATCGTTCAAAATAAAGAGGAGCCTGCTGGATCGCTGCGGCAATATCTTGATATGGTTTCCAATATGCAGATATTGTTCCCGGTATGTCGATACCGCCAACGGGGGACCGCCCGCCGGAGGACCTGACCGCGCGTGCCCGCATCCGCGACGCCGCGCTGGAGCAGTTCGCCGCCCGGGGCGTCAAAGCCGCCACGCTGAAGGACATCGCCGACGCCGCCGGCGTCTCCGTCGGCCTGGTCCAGCACCACTTCGGCTCCAAGGACCGCCTGCGGGAGGCCTGCGACCAGCACGTCCGCGACACCGTCCTGGGCGCCGCCGGCCGGGTCCAGGAGGGGGCCGAGGTCAACGCCGACTTCCTCAGGGGCATGTACGAGGCGAGCGAGCTCAGCGTCCGCTACCTGGCCCGCGCCCTGGTCGACGGCTCACCCGTGGCGGCCGAGCTGTTCGACGAGGGCTCGGCCGGGGCCGAGCGGTTCTTCACCGACACCTGGCCCGACACGTTCACCCCCGGCGAGGCGAAGGTGCGCGAGCGCGCCGCCGTCATGGCCGCGATGCACCTGGGCACGATCGTCCTGCACGAGCACCTGTCCAGGCGGCTCGGCATCGACGTGCTGCGCCGCCCGAACTCCGGCCTGCTCGGCGCCGCCATGCTCGACGTCTACGCGCACATGGGGCAGTGGATCGCCACCCAGCAGGGTGACCGGGTCCGCCAGGCCGTCACCGACGTCCACGACGAGGAGCACCCCGATGCCTGACGCGATCCGGATCCGCCGGCTGGTCAAGAACTTCGGCAAGGTCCGCGCGCTGGACCAGCTGGACCTGACCGTGCGGGAGGGAGAGGTCCACGGCTTCCTCGGCCCCAACGGCGCGGGCAAGAGCACGACCCTGCGCATCCTGCTCGGCCTGCTGCGCAAGGACTCCGGCGAGGTGAGCCTGCTGGGCGGCGACCCCTGGAACGAGGCCGTCGAGCTGCACCGGCGGCTCGCGTACGTGCCCGGCGACGTCACGCTGTGGCCCAGCCTGTCCGGCGGCGAGGTGATCGACCTGCTCGGCCGGCTGCGCGGCGGCGCCGACGCCAAACGGCGCGACGAGCTGATCGAGCGGTTCGCCCTGGACCCGCGCAAGAAGGCCCGCACCTACTCCAAGGGCAACCGGCAGAAGGTCGCGCTGATCGCCGCGCTCGCCTCCGAGGTGGAGTTACTGCTGCTCGACGAGCCGACCTCCGGGCTCGACCCGCTGATGGAGGCGGTCTTCCGCGAGGTCGTCGGCGAGGAGCGGCGCGCGGGCCGCACGGTCCTGCTCTCCAGCCACATCCTCGCCGAGGTCGAGGCGCTCTGCGACCGGGTGAGCATCATCCGCGACGGCCGGATCGTGGAGTCCGGCACGCTCGCCGAGCTGCGCCACCTCACGCGCATCTCGGTCACGGCCGACCTGGCCAGGGTTCCGGAGGCCGGCCTGCCCCACGTCCACGACCTCACCGGCGAGGGCGGCCGCGTCCGCTTCCAGGCCGACGCCGACCACATCGGCGAGGTCCTGACCCGCCTGACGGAGTACGGCATCCGCGACATCACCGCCCAGCCTCCCACTCTCGAAGAGCTGTTCATGAGGCACTACCGATGAACACCGGCACCCTGATCCGGCTGATCCTGCGCCGCGACCGCGTCTGGCAGCCGCTGTGGATCCTGAGCGTCACGCTCTTCGTCGCGGCCACGGTCACCACCATCCGCGAGCTGCTGCCGACCCCGGAGGCACGCCGCGACTACTTCGTGAACATCATCGACAACCCGGCCATCATGCTGCTGCAGGGACCGGCGTACGGCGACAGCGTGGGCGCGGCCGCCGCCCAGCAGCGCGGCGCCGCCACCACCATCTTCGCCGCTCTGGCCAGCATCCTGCTCGTGGTCAAGCACACCCGCTCCGACGAGGAGCAGGGGAGGCGCGAGCTCGTCGGCTCGGCCGCCGTGGGCCGCCACGCCCCGCTCACCGCCGCCCTCGCCGTCGTGCTCGGCGCGAACCTCGTCCTGGCCCTGCTGATCACCGTGGTCGGCGCGAGCGCCGGGCTCGGCCTGGCCGGGCCGCTCGCCTGGGGGCTGATGGCCGCCTCCGCCGGCTGGCTCGGGGCCGGGCTGGCCGCGGTGACCGTGCAGCTCACCCGGAGCGCCCGCACGGCCGGGGCCGCGGCCTTCGCCGTGTTCTTCGCCGCCTACCTGGTCCGCGGCATCAGCGACCTGGCCGGTCCCGGCCTGGAATGGCTGGGCTGGCTCGTCCCCAACGGCTGGATCCTGCGCGCCCGCGCGTTCGGCGCCGAGCGGTGGTGGGTGTTCCTGCTGCTCGCGGCGTTCGTCGCGGCTCTGGCCTGGCTCGCCTACACGCTGTCGGCCCGGCGCGACCTCGGCGGCGGCCTCCTCGCGCCGCGGCTCGGGCCCGCCCGCGCCCCGGCCGCGCTGCGCGGGCCGCTCGGGCTGGCCTGGCGCGTCCACCGGGGCGCCGCGCTGGCGTGGATCGCGGGCGCCGCGTTCGTCGGCGCGGGGCTCGGGCTGGCCGGGCCGAGCGTCCTGGAACAGTTCGGCCAGAGCGGCGGGCTGGACCACTGGGCCAGGCGAACGGGCACGGACGACCCCGTGGAGATCTTCTTCCGGCTCGTCGTGTACGAGCTGGCCGTGTTCTCCATGTCCCTGTACGCGATCATGACGGTGCTCCGGCTGCGCGGCGAGGGGGCCACCGAGCTGTTCCTGTCCGGGCCGGTGAGCCGGGCGCGCTGGGTCCTCGGCCATCTGGCGTTCGCGGCGGCGGTGCCCGGCGCCATGCTCGTCGTCGCCGGGCTCGGCCTGGGCCTGGGCAGCGGCGACGTCGGCTCCGGCCTGGCCCTCACCACGGTCGTCCTGCCCGGCGTCTGGGTGATGGCCGGTGTCGCCGTGGCGGCGTACGGCCTGTTCCGGCGCGCCGGGACGGTCGTCGCGTGGACCGCGCTGGCGCTCGCCATCGCCCTCGAACTCGGCTGGGAGCTCCGGCTGGTGAACGACCAGGTCTTCATGATCTCGCCGTTCGCGCACGTCCACTACTCCACGCTGGCCGACCCCGGGCCCGGCACGCTGCTCGGCCTCACGCTCGTGGCGACCGCCTTCACCGCGCTCGGCCTGTACGGGCTCCGCCGCCGCGACCTGACCCTGTGACGGCCTGCCGCCTCCGGCAGGGGACGCCGGAGGCGGCGGGGTGTCACGCGACGGCGGTGCCCTCCAGCTCGATCATCAAGGTGGGGATCGCCAGCCTGGTCACCCCGAGCATCGTGGTGGGCGGCGCCACCCCGGCGGCGCCCAGCCGCGACGCCAGCACGCCGTAGTGCTCGAAGAGCCGGTCGACGTCGGTGGTGTAGACGTTGAGCCGGACCAGGTTCGCCAGCGACATCCCGGCCTCGCCCAGCACGGCCTCCAGGTTGTCCAGGCTCAGCGCCAGCTGCGCCGCCATGTCGTCGGCGTGCTCGGGCTTGCCGTCGCCGTTCATCGCCGTCTGCCCCGAGCAGTACAGGGTCCGGGTGTGCCCGGAGACCACCTCACCCTGGTGGTATCCGAGCTGCTGCGACCACGCCCACGGGTTGACGGCCGTTCGTTCCACTGCCATGTCGGCTCCATTCGGTTCATCGACAATCGCGTTCCGATCGGGCAAGAGCCTCGCAGCCAATCACGACATCTTTTGTCGTGTATTTCGGTACAGTTCGGGATATGCGTGCCGACCGGCTGGTCTCGCTGGTGCTGTTGCTGCGCCGGCACGGCCGGATGTCCGCGACCGCGCTGGCCCGGGAGCTGGAAGTGTCCACCCGGACCGTGCTGCGCGACATCGAGGCGCTGTCGTCGGCGGGCGTCCCCGTGTACGCCGAGCGTGGGCGCCACGGCGGGTTCGCGCTGCTGCCCGGCTTCCGGACCGAGCTGACCGGGCTGAACCACGACGAGGCCCTTGCCCTGCTGGTGGCCGGGTCGCGGCGCGGGGCGCAGGCGTTCGGGCTCGGCTCGGCGCTCGCCTCGGCGATGCTCAAGGTGGTCGACGCGCTGCCGGAGAGCTACCGGGACACGGCGGCGGGCGCGGCCGAGCGGCTGCTCATCGACCCGGAGACCGACCTGCTCTCACGCCGCCTGGCCGACGAGGAGGTGCCCGACGCGATCGTGGCCGAGGTGCTGCGCGCGGTGTTCGCCGGGCACAAGCTGCGCATCCACTACGCGGCCGTGAACCAGGCGGCGCAGTGGCGCACGGTGGACCCGATCGGCCTGGTCACCGTGCGCGAACGCGGCTACCTGCTGGCCACGCGGGCCGGCGCGGACCGTACGTACCGGCTGTCGCGGATCCTGGCGGCCGAGGAGCTCGCCGAGCGCGCGGAGCGGCCGGACCGGGTCGACCTGGACCGGGCCTGGCAGGAGCGCAGCACCCGGTTCCGGACCGGCGGCGACCAGGTCAGCGTGCTCGTGCGGGTGAACCCGGCGCGGCGGGAGGACCTGGTGGGCACCGCGCTGGCCGTCCGCGCGGAGCGGGCCGACGCGGACGGGTGGCTGCGGATGGAGGTGTCCTTCCAGGACCGCAGGCACGCCGAATGGGCGCTGTGGCAGCTCACCACGAACGCGGAGGCCCTCGAGCCGCAGTGGCTGCGCGACGCGCTGCGCGACCGCGCCGCCGCGATCGCCGCCCGCTACGGCGGCTAGATTGTCTGCAACGAAACTATCTGTTACGGTCCTCTCGTTGGCAGCCGCACGACGGAGGAGAACCGTGGACGAGAACCAGCAGGGGCCAGCGCCGCGGCCGCTGAGCGAGGACGAACTGGTCAAGCTGCTCGAAGGGCAGCGGTTCGGCGTGCTGGCGACGGTCCGGAGCACCGGCCACCCCGCCCTGTCCACGGTCCTGTACCGATGGGACCCCGCCGGGCGCGTCATCCGGATCTCCACCACGGCCGGCCGGCTCAAGGCCCGCCAGATCGCCCGCGACCCGCACGTCGCCCTGCACGTCCAGGGCCCCGACGTGTGGTCGTTCGCCGTCGCCGAGGGCGAGGCCGAGGTGTCCGGCGACCCCGCCGACCTGCTCGCCTTCGCCGGCGATCAGCCCGATCCCGCCGCCTTCCTGGAGCAGCAGGCCCGCGAGGGGCGCGTGGTGATCAGGATCAGCGTGTCGCGCCTGTACGGCACGGCCCTCGACCTGCCCTGACACACGCCGCCCGCGGCTCAGCGCACCTGGATGCCGAGCAGGCAGGTGTCGTCGTCGGTGTCGGAATGGCTGTGGGTGAGGAGATGGTCCAGGCGGTGCTCGAGGCTCGTCACCGGGTGTTGCACCGTCGTCAGGAGCTGCTGCTGCGAGTGCTGCAGGGCGCGGTCCCGGCGCTCGATGAGCCCGTCGGTGTACATGAGCAGCGTGTCCTCACCCGCCAGGCGGATCTGCCCCTCCTCGTAGTCGGTCTCGGAGACGGCGCCGAGCATGATCCCGTGCACCAGCGGCAGCTCCTCGGCCGTGCCGCCCCGCACCAGGATCGGCGGCAGGTGCCCCGCCCTGGCCCAGCGCAGCACCCGGGTCGCCGGGTCGTACAGGCCGCAGAGCGCGGTGGCGGTCAGGCTGTTGGTCAGGTGGTGGGCGACCATGTTGAGCCAGGTCATGAGCTGGCCGGGCCCGGCGCCGGTGACGGCCAGGCCGCGCAGGGCGTTGCGCAGGATGACCATGCCGGTGGCGGCCTCGATGCCGTGGCCGGCTACGTCGCCGAGCGAGAGCAGCACCTGGTTGGAGGGCAGCACGACGGTGTCGTACCAGTCGCCGCCGACGAGGTGCTCCTTCTCGGCGGGCCGGTAGCGGACCGCGATGTGCAGCCCGGACGCCTCGATGATCCGCTGGGCGGGCGGCATGATGGCCCGCTGGAGCTGCAGGGTGAGCCGGTTGCGCTCGGAGATCTGCTGCTCGGAGTGGGCGAGCTGGTCGCGGGTGGCGGCCAGCGCCACCTCCGTCCAGTGCTGGGCCGAGACGTCCTGGTACGCGCCGCGTACCGCCAGCATGCGGCCCTCGGCGTCGATGACGGGCTCGGCCACGACCCGCGTGTGGCGGGCCACCCCGTCGGGGCGCTGGAGGCGGAAGGCGACCGAGGCGGGCAGCCGGTGGTGCAGCACGGTCCGCAGGAAGCGGCCGATGGCGGTGGCGTCGTCGGGGTGGGCGTGCTCGGCCAGCCGGTCCAGCGGGATCGGGTGCTCGCCGGGCGGCAGGCCGTACAGGTTGAACAGCTCGCTGTTCCAGGTGATCTCGCCCGTCTGCACGTCCTGCTCGAAGCCGCCGATGCGGCCGAGGCGCTGGGCGTGCTGGAGCAGGCTGGCCAGGCGGACGGCCTCGTCCTGGACCCGCCAGATGAGCAGCACGCAGTCGCCGTGGCGGGTGATGCTGATGTCGGCGACCGTGGTGAGCGGCACCTGGTCGACCAGCGCCGTGAGCGGCACCCGCTCGGCCCGGTACGGCTCGCCCGTCCCGTACACGTGCTCGATCTTGCCGAACAGCCCGTCGTCGTGGGCGGCCAGCGGGTACGCCTCCAGCATCGTGGCCCCCGTCACGACGGCGCGGGGGCGTCCGGCGGGGTCGGCGAAGCAGTTGTTGGCGTGCTCGATGAGGAAGTCGGCGAGCAGCCCGTCCTTGCCGAACGCGGGCCGGAGCAGCAGGGCGGAGTCGTGCAGCCCGTCGGTGAGGTTGACCAGCTCGGCCAGGTCGGGCGCGGGCTCCTCGCAGGGTTCGAGCGTGTGCGCGCACAGCTCGGCCAGCGCCTCGACCTGCTTGTGGATCTGCGGCGGCTGCGGCTCCAGCGCGTGCGGCCAGCCGATCTCCAGCACGCCGAGGACCCGCCCTCCGGTGCCGGCGGGGACGGCCACCCGGCCGCCCGGCAGGTGGTGGTGGCCGATGGAGGGCAGGCCGGTGCCGGAGAGGCTGGGGAACCAGACGGTCCGGCGTTCGACCAGCGCGCGCCGGGCGGGCGTCGCCACGCCGGGCGGCACGTACCGCCAGCGCCTAGCCTCCTCGGCGCTGTAGCCGGCGTAGCCGGTCAGCGTGAGCGAGGCGTCGGCTCCGGCCGCCCACACGGCGACCGCCGTCGCGCCCAGCGGGGCGAGCGCGTGCTCCAGCAGGGATTCGGCGACGAGCTGGCTGTCCGTGGCGACGAGCGCGCCGCTCTCGGCCGCGCGCAGCCGCACCGCGATGGAGGTGTCGTCCGCGCCGGCGCCGCCCGGCTCGCTCCGCGCCCAGGCGAGGAAGTCGCGCGCGGCGTCGCTCAGGCGGTCGTGCGCCGCCTGGTCGATGAGGTCGGCGGCCAGCTCCAGAGGGGAGAGCCCGGCCTTCTCGGCCAGGTCGGCCAGCTGGCGGGCCGCCTCGGCGGGGCCGCAGCGCAGCCGCTCGATCAGGATGCCCTTGGCCAGCTCGATGAGCGCCCGGCCCTCGGCCGCGTGCTGGGCCTGCCTGATCTGCTCGCGCAGCCGTTCGATGGTGGCGGCGAGCCGGCCGACGTTGGTGGCCTCCTCGGGGGTGGCGGCCTCGCCGGGGGAGGCCGGCTCGTCGCCCGGGTGTTGCTGGATGCGCACTGCGTGCAGCTCCTTCGTACGTGGCGCGAAGACGTGGCGCGAAGACGTGGCGGGGACGGACGCGCGGGGGGTTACGCCGTCAGCCAGCGCTGGATCAGCCCGAGGAGGTGATCGGCGTCGACGGGCTTGGTGACGTAGCCGCTCGCGCCCGAGGCGAGGCTCTTCTCCTGGTCGCCCGGCATGGCCTTGGCCGTGACCGCGATGATGGGCAGGTCCGCGTACTGCGGCATGGCCCTGATCGCGGTGGTGGCGGCGTAGCCGTCCATCTCCGGCATCATCACGTCCATCAGCACGATGTCGATCTCCGGATGCGCCACCAGCGTGTCGATGCCCTTGCGGCCGTCCTCGGCGTGCAGCACCCGCAGGCCGTGCATCTCCAGGATGCTCGTCAGCGCGAACAGGTTGCGCGCGTCGTCGTCGACCACCAGGACGGTGCGGCCGGTGAGCGCGCCGTCCTCCGGCCGCTCGACCGGCAGGTCCGCCTCCTCCGAGCGCACCAGTGGCAGCACGTCGCCGGGCTGCTCGGCGGTCAGGTGCAGGGCGATCCGCTCGCGCAGCTCGTCCAGGCTCGACAGCAGCTCCAGCGGCTGGGAGACGGCCCGCGCCTGCAACGCCCGCTCCTGCGCCGCGTCCATCCGCCAGTTGTTGTAGGCCAGGACCGGCACGCCGTGCAGGGCGGCGTCCCCGTCGATGGCCTCCAGCAGGCCGAACCCGGCCCGCCCCGGCATGTCGAGGTCGAGCACGATGCAGTGGCAGGGGGCGGCGGCCAGCGTCGCCGCCGCCTCCTGCCCGCCCACGGCGGTCACGATCTCCACGGGCGCGTGCGCGCCGCCCGCGTCGCGGCGCGCCAGGTCGGCCACGACGCTCTCGGCCACCAGGGAGAGCAGGCCGCGCGAGCGTTCCTCCACCACCAGCAGCCTGCGCTGCTGGGAGGGCGCCGGGGCCGCCGCCTTGACGGGCTCGCCGTCGGCCGGGGCCTCCGGCAGCTCGCGGGGCGAGGGCGCGGCCTGGCCCGGGCCCTGCTCGGCGAAGTCCGGCCGGGCGGCCGGCAGGAAGAGCGTGAACGTGCTGCCCTGGCCGGGCGTGCTCTGCGCGGTGATCGCGCCGCCGAGCAGGTAGGCGATCTCCCGGCTGATCGACAGGCCGAGCCCGGTGCCGCCGTACTTGCGGCTGGTGGTGCCGTCGGCCTGCTGGAACGCCCCGAAGATCGCCTCCAGCTGCTGCTCGGCGATGCCGACGCCGGTGTCGATGACGCGGAAGGCGATCGCCGCGCCGTGCGGCCGCACGGAGGCGGGCACCTGCGCCGGGGCGGCCGGCTCGATGCGCAGCTCGACGCTGCCGCTCTCGGTGAACTTGACCGCGTTGGACAGCAGGTTGCGCAGCACCTGGCGCAGCCGCGAGTCGTCGGTGAGCAGGCTGTCGGGCACGCCCGGCGCCGTCGTGATGCGGAACTCCAGGCTCTTCTCGGTGGTCATCGGCCGGAACGTGGCCTCGACGTAGTCCAGGAGCTGACGCATCCCGACCCGTTCGGGACTGATGTCCATCTTGCCCGCCTCGACCTTCGACAGGTCGAGGATGTCGTTGATGAGTTGCAGCAGGTCCGAGCCCGCCGAGTGGATGACGCTGGCGTACTCGACCTGCTTGGGCGTCAGGTTGCGGGTCGGGTTCTGGGCGAGCAGCTGCGCGAGGATGAGCAGCGAGTTCAGCGGCGTGCGCAGCTCGTGGCTCATGTTGGCGAGGAACTCGCTCTTGTACGTGGAGGCGAGCGAGAGCTGCTGGGCCCGCTCCTCCAGCTCCTGGCGGGCCTGCTCGATCTCCAGGTTCTTGGCCTCGATGTCCTGGTTCTGCGAGGCGAGCAGCGCCGCCTTCTCCTCCAGCTCGGCGTTGGAGCGCTGCAGCTCCTCCTGCTGGTTCTGCAGCTCCTCCGAGCGGGCCTGGAGCTCGACGGTCAGCCGCTGCGACTCCGCCAGCAGCTCGTCGGTGCGGGCGTTGGCGACGATGGTGTTGACGTTGACGCCGATCGTCTCCATCAGCTGGTCGAGGAAGGCGCGGTGCACGGGCGTGAACGTGCCGAGCGAGGCCAGCTCGATCACGCCGAGCACCTGCTCCTCCACCACGATCGGCAGCACGATCAGCGAGCTCGGCGTGGTCCGCCCGAGCGCCGAGGAGACCGTGACGTAGCCGGGCGGGACGTCGTCGACCGCGATCGTGCGGCGGGCCCGCGCCGCCTGGCCCACCAGCGTCTCGCCCAGGCCGACCCGGGTCGCCGTCTGGCCCGCCGGGAACCCGTAGGCGTTGATGAGCCGCAGCTCGTCCTCGTCGGCCAGGAAGAACGCGCCGTACTGGGCCGAGACCAGCGGCGCCAGCTCGTTCATGACCAGCTCGGCGACCGCCGCCAGGTCGCGGTGGCCCTGCATGAGCCCCGACAGGCGCGCCAGGTTGGTCTTCAGCCAGTCCTGGTCCTCGTTGGCCTTGGTGGTCTCGCGCAGCGACTTCACCATCGAGTTGATGTTGTCCTTGAGCTCGGCCACCTCGCCCGAGGCGTCGACGGTGATGGAGCGGGTCAGGTCGCCGGAGGTGACGGCGCTGGTCACCTCGGCGATCGCGCGCACCTGCCGGGTGAGGTTGCCGGCCAGCTCGTTCACGTTCTCCGTCAGCCGCTTCCAGGTGCCGGAGACGCCCTCGACCTCGGCCTGGCCGCCGAGCCTGCCCTCGCTGCCCACCTCCCGGGCGACCCTGGTCACCTCGGCGGCGAAGGAGGAGAGCTGGTCGACCATCGTGTTGATCGTGGTCTTCAGCTCCAGGATCTCACCGCGCGCGTCCACGTCGATCTTGCGGGTCAGGTCGCCCCTGGCCACGGCCGTGGTGACCTGGGCGATGCTGCGCACCTGGTTGGTCAGGTTGTCGGCCATCGAGTTGACGTTGTCGGTGAGGTCCTTCCACGTGCCGGACACGCCGCGGACCTGGGCCTGGCCGCCGAGCTGTCCTTCGGTGCCGACCTCGCGGGCGACGCGGGTGACCTCGTCGGCGAACGCGGAGAGCTGGTCGACCATCGTGTTGATGGTCTGCGCGAGCGCCGCCACCTCGCCCTTGGCCTCGACGAGGATCTTCTGCGACAGGTCGCCCTGGGCCACCGCCGTGGCCACCTGGGCGATGCTGCGCACCTGACCGGTCAGGTTCGAGGCCATGAAGTTGACGTTGTCGGTGAGGTCCTTCCACGTGCCGGACACGCCGCGGACCTGGGCCTGGCCGCCGAGCTGTCCTTCGGTGCCGACCTCGCGGGCGACGCGGGTGACCTCGTCGGCGAACGCCGAGAGCTGGTCGACCATCGTGTTGATGGTCTCCTTCAGCTCCAGGATCTCCCCGCGCGCGTCGACCCGGATCTTCTGCGACAGGTCGCCCTTGGCCACGGCCGTGGTGACCTGGGCGATGCTGCGCACCTGGGCGGTGAGGTTGTCGGCCATGACGTTGACCGACTCCGTCAGCGCCTTCCACGTGCCGGACACGCCCTTCACGTCGGCCTGGCCGCCCAGCCGCCCCTCGGTGCCGACCTCGCGGGCGACCCGGGTGACCTCGTCGGCGAAGGAGGAGAGCTGGTCGACCATCGTGTTGAGGGTGTTCTTCAGCTCCAGGATCTCGCCCTGGGCCGAGACGGTGATCTTCTGCGACAGGTCGCCCTTGGCCACCGCCGTGGCCACCTGCGAGATGTTGCGCACCTGGCCGGTGAGGTTGCCGGCCATCGCGTTGACCGACTCGGTGAGGTCCTTCCAGGTGCCCGACACGGCCGGCACGTCGGCCTGGCCGCCCAGGCGTCCCTCGGTGCCGACCTCGCGGGCCACCCGGGTGACCTCCGAGGTGACGAGCGAGAGCTGGTCGACCATGCCGTTGAACACCGAGGCGATCTCGCCCAGCAGGCCGTCGGCGTCGGCGGGCAGCCGCGTGCCGAAGTCGCCGTCCCTGACGGCGGTCAGTCCGGTGAGCAGCTGACGCAGTTCGAGCTCCCCGGCGTCGTGGACCCGCTGTGTTCCCGACCGGCTGCCACTCACGGTGTTGCCCACCTCTCAATAATTGCCATAGTGCAAATAATTGGCTTGGAGGCTAGCGTAGGCGCACGCGGCACGACAACCGCAGCGCACACGAGGGGCAGCTCGGGTGCGCCACTTCCCTGCCCATGAGGAACTACGCCCGTGACCACCGACAACGACATGAGCGCCGTCTACCGGGCGCTACGCGCGGCACCCCCGTACCGGCTGGGGGAGGCCGCCCGCGACGCGCTCGTCGCGCACACGGCCGCGACCGGCGTCGAGCTGCTGCTCGCCGACTACGCGCTGACCGTGCTCAGGCCCGTGCTGGACCCGCCCGGTCCCGACGCGCCCGAGATCCGCATCGACGCCAGCGAGCGCGGCCGCGTGTTCGCCTCCCAGCGGCCGGCGTGGGACCCGGAGCGCGGCGCCCTGCACCTGCCGATGTCGGCGTGCGGGGAGCGCCTCGGCGTCCTCAGCCTCAGCCTGCCCGCCGCCCCCGGCGACGAGCGGATCCACGAGTTCCACGAGCTGGCCTCCGCGCTCGCCGCCGCCCTGTGGGGCGCGGGGCGGGTCACCGACCGCTACCGCAGGGCCCGCCGCCTGTCCCGGCTCACCCTCGCCGCCGAGATGCAGTGGGAGCTCCTGCCCGGCTACGGCCACCGGGGTGACTCCTACGACCTCGCCGGCCAGCTCGAACCGGCCTACGCCGTCCACGGCGACAACTTCGACTGGAGCTGCGACCGCGACTCGCTGATGCTCTCCGTCACCAACGGCATGGGGGAGGGGCTGCGCGCCGCGCTCCTCACCTCGCTGGCCGTCACCGCCATCCGCAACGCCCGCCGTTCCGGCGCCGACCTCGTCGAGCAGGCCGGCCTCGCCGACGAGGTCGTGCACGCCCAGTACGGCGGCCGCGAGCACGTCTCCACCCTGCTGCTGCGCTTCGACGCCGTCACCGGCGAGGTCGCCGCGGTCGAGGCCGGGTCTCCGCGCATCTTCCGGCTGCGCGGCGCCGAGGTCGAGACCGTCAAGCTGGACGCCCAGCTGCCGCTCGGCATGTTCGGCGCCACCGCCTACGTCGAGCAGCCCGTCCCGCTGCAGCCGGGCGACCGGCTGGTCATCGTCAGCGACGGCGTGTACGGGGCGCGGTCCACGGCCGACGTGGAGTTCGGCGCCGGTCTGCTGGAGACGACGGTCCGCTCCACCCGCCTGCAGCCCGCCGGAGAGGCCGTCCGTACGATCGTCCGTGACATGATGGCGTTCAGGGCCGGGGTGGACGTCATCGACGACGCCGTCGTGGTTTGCCTAGACTGGACCGCCGCGGCACCCGCGCGAGGCATACGCGCGTAGTCACGCTTCGACCCCTGGAAGCCAGCATGAGCCACCGCGATCTCAGCCACCTCCCCCCGACCGCAGCCGGAGCCTCCGGCGAGGCCTCCACCGGGGCCGTCGTCGAGAACGCGGCGGCCGCCCTGGTCGCCGTCTGGGCGCACTCCCGGCACGCCGCGGTCACCAAGGTCTCCTCCATCCAGCTCCAGGCGCTGCTCACCCTCGAACCCCACCGGCACATCAACCTCGCCACCCTCAGCGAGGCCCTGGGGGCGCTGCCGTCGTCCACCAGCCGGCTCTGCGACCGGCTGGAGGCCACCGGCTGGGTGCGCCGCTCCACCTCCCACGACGACCGGCGGGAGCTGACCATCAGCCTCACCCCCTCCGGGCGGGCCCTGCTGGCCGAGCTGCGCGCCCGGCGCCGCGAACACCTGGCCGAGGTCGTCGACGAGATGCCGCCCGACGCGCGGGCGGCTCTCCTGCTCGGGCTGCGCGCGTTCACCACGGCCGCGAGCCGCGTCCACGCCGCTCAGCGGCCGGGCCAGTCCGACGACACCTGGACGAACATCGCCGGCCGCTTCACCGCCTGACCCCCGACCGGCGCGGCGGGGTTTTCAGGGGGCGGCGGGCGGCCTGTCCAGTCCGGTCAGCCGGGTCAGCACGGCGAAGCCGTCGTCGGTGCCCGGCCAGTGCCGGCGCACCGCGGGCAGACCGGCGCGGCGGACCACCGAGCGCAGCACCGCGGTGACGATGATCGCGTCGTCGGCGTACCCCAGGACGGGGATGAAGTCGGGCACCAGGTCCAGCGGCAGGGCCAGGTAGGCGATCAGCAGTGCGGCCACGACGCCGAGCAGGAGGTCCCACCCCCACGCCCCGGTCATGGCCGGCGGCCGCGTCGCCCGCCGGCGTCACCTGTCACGGGGCCCATGCTACGTCCGGGCCGATCACGCCCGCCGGGCGGCGTGGGCCTCGGCGATCAGCGCGGCGTCCTCGCCGACCCAGCCCAGCAGGGCCGAGCCGCGGCAGCGCTGGAAGGGCAGGCCCACGTACGTGAGACCGGGCACCGGGCTGATCCCGCCGGTGTGGCGCGGAACCCCGCCGGCCAGGGCGCCGGGGACGCGCAGCCACCCGTAGCCGGGCCTGTAGCCGGTCGCCCAGATCACGCTGCGCGGGGCGAGCCGCAGGCCGGAGGCGGTGCGCAGCAGCGGCCCCTCGCCATCGACGCCGCCATCGACGCCGCCCTCGACGACGCGGTCGACGACGCGCACACCCATCCGGCGCAGCCCCCGGGGGCCGAGCCCGATCAGCGGGTCGCGGGCGCGGACCAGGCGGCCGAGCCGGCCGGTGACCGGAGCCCGGACCACGCCGAGGGCGCGGAGCCAGGTGAAGACGTCCAGGCCGCCGAGACGCTGGGGGAGGACCGGTTGCCGCGCGCCGGCCGCGAGGGTGACCGGGTGGGTGGCGGCGAGCTCGGCGGCGATCTGCACGCCGGAGTTGCCGCCGCCGACGACCAGCACGGGGCCGTCGGGAAGCCGGTCGGGGGCGCGGTAGGCGGAGCTGTGCAGCGCGTGGACGCCGGGTGGCAGCTCCAGGGCGGGAACGCGCGGCTCCTGGAACGGGCCGGTGGCGACCACGACCCCGTCGCCGGCGATCACCCCGTCGCCGGTCACCGCCTCGAACCCGCCGCCCGGGCCGGGGCGCAGCTCCGACACCCGCGCGCCGAGGCGGACGGGCAGGTCGAAGCGGGCCGCGTACGCCTCCAGGTAGCCGGCCACCTCGTCCTTGCCCGGGTAGCGGCTCCCGCCGGGCATCGGCAGGCCGGGGAGCGAGCTGAGCCGGGCCGGGGTGAACAGCCGCAGGGAGTCCCACCGCCGCCGCCACGACTCGCCGATCCGGTCATGGGCTTCGAGGAGTACGACGTCAAGCCCGGCCAGACGGAGGGCGCGGCCTGCCGCGAGCCCCGCCTGACCGGCGCCGATCACGATGATCATGGGGTCAAGCCTGCCCGGCGGGGTGGCGGCCGGGCTTGAACGAACCTGCTAGGAAAGCCACCGCACCCCGGCGGTCATGGTGGAGGGCGCGTTCCCCATCATCCGGCGGACCACCCGGCTCAGGTGGGCGGCGTCGGCGAACCCGGCCGCGTGGGCGGCCTCGGTCAGCGTGGCCCCGGCCGCCAGCGACGACCACACGCCGTCCAGCCGGGCCCACAGCACGTACGGCCGGAACGGCAGCCCGAACTCCGCCGTGAACAGGTGGGACAGCCGGCTCTCCGACAGGTGGACGGCCCGCGCGACGTCGGACAGCCGCACCCGGCCGGGCAGCATGCGCCGCACGGCTCGTTCGGCGCCGGCGAGCGCGGGGTGCGGCGGCCGGGGCGGGACGTGCCCGGTCAGGGCGTCGACCAGTGCCGTCAGCGTGTCCAGGTCGCCGGTGACGGGGACGTCCGGCCCGAGGCGCCACGCGGCGGCCGAGCCCGGAGCCGCCTCGCCGCCGCCCGGCTGCCCGATCCGGGCCGGGTCGACGAGGGCAAGCAGCCCGTCGGCCGTCCCGCGCACGATCGTGTGCGGGGCGTTGGCGGGGATGAGCGCGGCGCGTACGGCATGATCGCGGCCGTCGGCGCCGCGCAGGACCAGCCCCTCGCCGGTCAGGAGCTGCGCGGCGCGGTGGGCGTGCCGGCCGGTCGCGCCGATCCGGCCGCCGTAGCACAGCACGCCCGGCCGCAGAGCCGCCCACCCCTGCCAGCGAGGAGTCACAGCAGGGTGCTCCAGTAGCTCCAGAAGCGGGCGCCGATCAGGGTGATGACGGTCAGGAACCACACCGTCAGCACGACGCCGTGGTAATCGGTCAGCGCCTCGACCGGGCGGCGCACCGGACCGGGGACGGGCAGATGGCCCTCCCGGAGGTTGTGCAGGCTCACGTACCAGAAGACCGGGACGGTGACCGACCACACCACCATGCAGTACGGGCACAGCGCGCCGATCTCGTACAGGCTCTGGACGATCAGCCAGTGCACGAACACCGCCCCGGCGGTGACGCCGAGCTGCAGGCCCAGCCAGAACCAGCGCCGGAACGCCGCGCCGGCCAGCAGCGCCGCGCCCACGGCGGCGACGACGGCGAACGCGGCGACGCCCAGCAGCGGGTTCGGGAAGCCGAACACGGCGGCCTGCGGCGTGCTCATGACCGACCCGCACGACAGCACCGGGTTGAGGCTGCAACCGGGCACGTAGCCGGGGTCCGCCAGCAGCGCGATCTTCTCCATCGCCAGCACGAACGCGGCGAGCAGGCCGATCAGCCCGCCGGCCAGCAGCAGGCCGGGCAGCAGCCGGGGGAACGGGCCGGCGGAAGGCCGCGCGGCGTCACTCGGCGAGTGCCGCATCGATGGCCGCCCTGAACTCCGCCAGGGTGCGGGGTTCGATCCTGGTGCCGTTGAGGAAGAACGTCGGGGTGCCCTGCACGCCCAGGGCCCGGCCGTCGGCCATGTCCTTCCGGATGCGGGCCAGCGTCGCCGGGTCGTCGTAGGCCCTGTCCCAGGCCGCCAGGTCCAGGCCCAGGTCCTTGGCGAAGCCGCGGAACGTCTCGTCGGCCGGGACCCGCTTCTCGCCCCACTGGGGCTGCGTCTCGTACATCCGCCGGTACATCGCCTCGAACGCGCCCTGCGCGGCGGCGGCCTCCACCGCGCGGGCGGCGCGCTCGCCGTTGAAGTGGCCGGGCATCGGGAAGTAACGCGCCACGAACGTGACCTTCCCGGCGTAGTCCTCGCGCAGCTCCTCCACCGCCGGGTAGTAGGCCAGGCAGCCCTCGCACTCGAAGTCGAGGAACTCCACCAGCGTCACCTTGCCGTCCGCGGCCGACTGCAGCCGGTGGCTGTCGGCGCGCACCAGCTGCGACTCCCCGGCGGACAGACCGGCCTGTTCGACCGCCTCGGGGCCGGGCCGGCCGAACGCGAACAGCACCGCCACCGCCAGCACGAAGACGCCGATCACGGTCACCGACACGGTGACGTTGCGCTTACGGGCCGCCTGGCGACGCTCGGCCTCTGATGACACGGGTGCTCCCCTTTTCGGTCCACGGCTTACTTCTACTTTGTGTAGAAGATAGTGGGCGGTGGTCCCGCCTCTCCTTCCAGGGGTGCCACCCGGCCGTCCGCGCCTCTCAGATCGCGGCGCAGACCAGCGGGGCGACCAGCACCGCCAGCGGCCCGCTGAGCAGCAGCCCGGCCGTCGAGCAGGCCGCCGCGGGCGCCCAGCGGGGCCGCTCGCGCTCCGTGAGCAGGCGCTGAAGCCGCTCGACGACCCCCTGCTCGGCGAGCGCCGGCGTGGACGCCTGCGGCCCAGGCCCGCCGGCCGTCATCCGCACCAGCGCGCCGGCCAGCGGCAGGCCGCCGTGGGCGCGGCGGGCATGGTCGTCGGCGACCATCTCCAGCAGCACGGCCACCGCCCGCCGGGCGGTCCGCGCCGCCGGCAGCCAGGGGAAGGCCCGCGCCAGCGCGACGAACGGCAGCAGAGCCAGGTCGTGGTGGCCCCGGGCGTGCGCGCGCTCGTGCCCGAGCACCGCCGCCAGCTCCTGCGCGCTCAGCGCGTCCAGGGCGCCCTGGCTGAGCACGATCCGCCGCCGCCTGCCCGGAACGCAGTAGGCCACCCGGCCGGACGCGGGCAGGATGTACGCGTCGTGCTCCGGCGAATGATCGGCGACCACGTCGATCAGCAGCCGCCGGCGGCGCCGCTCCCGGAACGTCCCGGCGGCCACCCGCACCGTGTGGACCACCAGCCAGGCCGTCAGGCCCGCCGACCAGGCCAGCGCCACCAGGTGCGCCGGACCCAGCCCCGCCAGGCCGTGCCCGCCGGCGATCCGGCTCACCAGCGTGTGCACGCCGTGCGGGAACACCGCGGCCGACGGCGCCACGGCCGCCACCAGCCCCAGCCCGATCGCCCCCAGCCCGGCGGACGCCCCGGCCGCGTGCCACAGCACGAGCGCCGCCCGGGGACAGCGATGCGTCCACGCCGCACCGGCCAGCGCCCGCGCCGCGCGATCGCCCAGCGCCACCGGCAACAGCGCCACCCCGGCCGCCACCAGCCAGGCGATCATCGCGCCGAACCGTCCCGCTCGCCCAGCGCCGCACGCAGCGCCGAGGCCACCTCGGGCGACACCGTGCCCACGAAGCGCTGCACCGCCGCCGCGACGTCACCCGCCTCGTCCAGGGCCGCGCGCATCGCCTCGGCGACGAAGGCGTCCTTGCCCGCCGTCGCACGGTACAGATGCGCCCGGCCCACCCGCTCGCGCGAGACCATGCCCTTGTTCGACAGCCGCGTCAGCACCGTCAGCACCGTCGTGACCGCCGGGCCGGACGGCAGCAGCGGCGCCAGGTCGTGGGCGAACATGCCGCCGGGATGCTCCCACAGGGCTTCCATGACCGACCGCTCCAGATTGCCGAGCTGCACCGTCACCCTCCTCACGCCCGCGCCTTCGCG
This sequence comes from Nonomuraea sp. ATR24, assembly GCF_041950485.1. Lineage (NCBI taxonomy): Bacteria > Bacillati > Actinomycetota > Actinomycetes > Streptosporangiales > Streptosporangiaceae > Nonomuraea > Nonomuraea sp. ATR24. The sequence continues at coordinate 40,053 of NZ_JBGNUU010000029.1, read as the reverse complement.
AGAAGGCTACTGCCGCCGTGGTGAACCTCCCGCGCCGCCGGTGCGTACCTGCGGCAGGAACGTTTCACCGTCCACGGGATGAGGCCATGCAGACTTCCACCGGCAAGCCGCTCGCCGTCGCCGTCGCGCTCGCCGCGCTCCTCACCGCCTGCACGGCCCCGGCGGCCCCGCCCACCCTGGCGGCCCCGGCCGCTCCGGCTGCCTCGGCGGCCCCGGCCGCACCGGCGGGCATCGACCAGATCGGCGCCGCCGCCGGATGCCCCCGCCCCGCCCTGCAGATCGACGCCGCCGACCTGCGCCAGGCCGACTGCCGTACCGCCCGGGGCCACTACACCCTCGTCACCTTCACCACCGAACGAGGCCAGCGGGACTGGCTGGAGCTCGCCCAGATGTACGGCGGCGCCTACCTCGTGGGCGAGCGCTGGGTCGTCGTCTCCACCCCACCCCTGCTGGAAGGCGTCCGCGCCCAACTGGGCGGCCGGATCGAAGCCGCCCACCACCACTGACCGCCGACTTCCAGGTGGCCGACCCGGAGGTCCTCGAACCGGACGGGCTGCGGGATCAGCTGCGTAGCCTGGGCGAACGGCTCTCCACTAGAATCTGATTCTGTGACGTCTGCCTTCTTCACCACGGCCGGGGACGAGCTCGTCCCGGCCCCCCACGCCCGCAGCCCCTGGGCCCTTGACATGCTCCACGGCCGCCTGCTCGGCGGGCTGGCCGCCCGTGCCGTCGAGGACCGGTACGGCGATCCGGAGATGCAGTTCGCCAGGCTCACCGTCGACCTGTTCCGCAACAGCCCGATGCTGCCCGTCACCGTCGAGACCGCCCTGGTCAGGGACGGGCGGCGGATCCGCGTGGCCGACGCCGTCATCCGCACCGAGCAGGGCGTGATCGGCCGGGCGAGCGCCGTACTGCTCAGGAAGGGCGAGCAGCCCGGCGGCGAGCGGCCGGTCACCCCCGCGTGGGACGAGACGCCGCCCGACGGGCCGCCCGCCGAGGGGCCCGGCTGGACGCCGCCGTTCGACCTGTGGCGCCTGTCGGAGTGGGGCGACCCGGGCCGCAGGCGGGTCTGGACGCGGGAGAACCGGCCGCTCGTCGACGACGAGGAGGTCAGCCCGTTCGTCCGGGTGGCGCTGGCGGCCGACTTCGCCAGCCCGCTCAGCGGCATGACGGCGGGCGGGCTGCCGTTCATCAACGCCGACTACACGCTCACGCTGGCCCGGCTGCCGCGCGGCGAGGTGATCGGCCTGGACGCCACCGGCCATCTCAGCGCGGACGGCGTGGCCAACGGGCAGTGCACCGTGCACGACGCGTCCGGGCCCATCGGCTACTGCGTGGTGACGGCGCTGGCCAACCGGATCCCGCCGCCCCCGGCGGCGCGCTGACGCCCGCCGGGGGGAGGCGGCCTCAGGAGGCGGGACGCTCGGCGCGGTCGCCCGACCAGTCGGTGTGGTAGGCGCCCTCCTTGTCGACCCGCAGGTAGGTGTGCGCGCCGAAGTAGTCGCGCAGCCCCTGCACCAGCGCGGCGGGCAGCCGGTCGCGCCGCAGCCCGTCGTAGTAGGCCAGCGCCGAGGAGAAGCCCGGCGTCGGCACCCCGATCTTCACCGCCGTGGCCACCACCCGGCGCCACGACTCCTGCGCGGCGTTGAGCGCCTCGGCGAACGACGGGTCGGCCAGCAGCGTCGGCAGCGCCCGGTCGGCGTCGTAGGCCGCGCGGATCCGGTCCAGGAACTTGGCCCGGATGATGCAGCCGCCCCGCCAGATGGTCGCCATCGCGCCCAGGTCGAGGTCCCAGCCGTACTCCTTGGACGCCGCCGCCATCTGGTCGAAGCCCTGCGCGTAGGCGACGATCTTGGACGCGTACAGGGCCTGCCGCACGTCCTCGACCAGTTCCTTGCCGCCGGTCCCGGTCAGCTCGGGCCCCTGGAGGAGCGGCCGGGCCGCCTCCCGCTGCTCGGGGTGGCCCGACAGCGCCCGCGCGAACACCGCCTCGGCGATCCCCGTCACCGGCACGCCCAGTTCCAGCGCGCTCTGCACGGTCCACCGGCCGGTGCCCTTCTGCTCGGCCCGGTCGACCACCACGTCCACGAACGGCTTGCCCGTCTCGGCGTCGACCTGGTCGAGCACCTCGGCGGTGATCTCGATCAGGTAGGAGTCCAGGTCGCCCTGGTTCCACTCCCGGAACACCCCGGCGAGCTCGGCGGGCGTCGCGCCCAGCGCCTGGCGCAGCAGGTCGTAGGACTCGGCGATGAGCTGCATGTCCGAGTACTCGATGCCGTTGTGCACCATCTTGACGAAGTGACCGGCGCCGTCGGGGCCCACGTGCACCGCACACGGCACGCCGTCCACCTTGGCCGAGATGTCCTGGAGGATCGGGCCGAGCGCCTCCCACGACTCCTTCGAGCCGCCCGGCATGATGCTCGGGCCGTTCAGCGCGCCCTCCTCGCCGCCGGAGATGCCCGTGCCAACGAAGTGGATGCCGCGCTCACGCAGCGCCGCCTCGCGCCGCCGGGTGTCCTCGAAGTACGCGTTGCCGCCGTCGACGATCATGTCGCCCGGCTCCATCAGCGCGGCGAGCTCGTCGATCACCGCGTCGGTGCCCGGCCCCGCCTTCACCATGATGATCGCCCGGCGTGGCCGCTTCAGCGACGCCACGAACCTGGCCAGGTCCTGCGACGGCAGGAACGTGCCCTCGCCGCCGAACTCCCGCACGAGCTGTTGCGTACGGGATTCGGTGCGGTTGTGCACGGCCACCGCGTAGCCGTGCCTGGCCAGGTTGCGCGCCAGGTTGCGGCCCATGGTCGCCAGGCCGGTGACGCCGATGTCTGCCAATTCCATAGTCAGCTCCTCCAAAAGGGGTACGCGTGATCAAAGCTCCGTGGTTCGGCCGGATATTCCTCAGTCGCTCTGCCGCACGCCCAGCTCGTCGAGCCGGTCGAGCATGTCGGCCGGGTCGGCGTAGACGCGGAACGCCCCCGCCCGCTCCAGTTCGTCGCGGCCGTAGCCGCCCGACAGCAGCCCGATGCCGAGCGAGCCGGCCCGCCGCGCCGCCAGCAGGTCCCAGATGCTGTCACCCACCACCATCGCGTGCGCCGGGTCGACGCCGAGCCGCGCCGCGCCGGCCAGGAACAGGTCGGGGTCCGGCTTGGCCCGGCGCACCAGGTCGCGCGTCACCATCGGCGCGTCGTCCGGCAGCCCGAGCAGGCCCAGCGCCAGCCGGGCCGTGCGCGCGTACCCGCTGGTCGCGATCGCCCACGGCACGCCGCGCGAGGACAGCTCCGCCAGCAGCTCCACCGACCCCGGCAGCGGCCGGACCGAATCGGCCTGCTGCTCGTACGCCTCGGCGTGGGTGGTCTGCAGCTCGTCGATCTGCGCCTGGGTGAGCTTCAGCCCGGTCTCGCGCAGCAGGGCGTTGACGAACAGGCCGCCGCTCATGCCGATGCGCCGGTGGATCCGCCACACCGACAGGTCGATGCCCATTCCCGCCAGCGCCTGCCGCCAGGCGATGACGTGCTGGTAGACGCTGTCGATCAGGGTGCCGTCCAGGTCGAACAGAAACGCCGGGGCGGGCGCTTGCGGGAAGTCGTTCATGGCTCCATGACACCATGACGCCCATGAGGATCATCATCGCGGGCGGGCACGGGCAGATCGCGTTGCGGCTGGAGAGGCTGCTGGGAGCGGCGGCCGTCGGCCTGGTGCGCAACCCGGCGCACGTGGCCGACGTCGAGGAGACCGGCGCGCAGGCCGTGCTGTGCGACCTGGAGAAGGCGGGCGTGGAGGAGGTCGCCGGGATCGTCCGGGGGGCGGACGCGGTGGTGTTCGCCGCGGGCGCCGGGCCGGGCAGCGGCGCGGCGCGCAAGGACACCGTCGACCGGGCCGCCTCCGTGCTGATGGCCGACGCCGCCGAGCGGGCCGGGGTGCGCACGTTCGTGCAGATCTCGTCCATGGGCGCGGGCAAGCCGCCCAAGCCGGGCTCCGACGAGGTGTGGGCCGCCTACATCGCGGCCAAGACCGCCGCCGAAGACGACCTGCGCCGCCGCGACCTCGACTGGACCATCCTGCGGCCGGGCCGCCTCACCGACGAGCCCGGCACCGGCCTGGTCCGGCTGGCTCCCGAGGTGCCGCCCGGCCCGGTGCCGCGCGACGACGTGGCCGCCGTCGTCGCCGCCCTGCTCCAGGCCCCGGGGACGGGCCGCCGCACGTTCGAGCTCGTCTCCGGTGACACGCCCATCGTGGACCTCCTCGCGACGGAGTGACCCGCACCCCCCGGAGTGACCCGCACCCCCCGGAGTCAGCCGCACCCCCCGGAGGCGCGGAGGCATTTTGCCGATCGCTGGCTATGCCTTGCGACGGGCCCGGCAAGAGGTCCCGGAGGTGCGCGAGAAGGGGACGAGCAAAATGTCGGATATGTCGTTCTTTGGGCGGGATCCTTTCCGGGGTTTCGAGGAGCTGACCGGCCGGGTGTTCGGCGGGATGGACGCCTGGCCGCCGACCCGGCCCAGCGTCCAGCGCGTCGACGTGGGCAAGCTGCTCAGCGCCTCCGCCCGCGAGGTGCTCGCCGACGCCGTGGAGATCGCCGGCCGGCGCGGCGCCGCCGACCTCGACGCGCTCGACCTCCTCGGCGCCCTCGCCCGCGCCGAGCCCACCCGCGAGCTGCTGCGCTCGGCCGGCGTCGACACCGGCAGGCTCGGCGACCGCATCGGCACGCTCGCCGGGCAGGGACCCGCCGCCGAGCCGCCCGACACGCTCTCCCCGTCGGCCAAGCGCGCCGTCCTGGACGCCCAGCGCGTCGCCCGCGCCCTGAACTCCTCCTACATCGGCCCCGAGCACCTGCTGCTCGCGCTCGCCGCCAACCCCGAGTCCACCGCCTCCGAACTGCTGCGCGAGCAGGGCGTCTCCGCCAACGAGATCCAGCGCGCCCTGCTCTCCTCCGGCCCCGGGCAGCCCGGCGGCGAACGCCGCGACAGCGGCACCCCCTCACTCGACGAGTACGGGCGCGACCTCACCGAGGAGGCCAGGCAGGGCCGCGTCGACCCGGTCGTCGGCCGCGAGGACGAGATCGAGCAGTCCATCGAGGTCCTGTCACGCCGCACCAAGAACAACCCCGTGCTCATCGGCGAGCCCGGCGTCGGCAAGACCGCCATCGTCGAGGGCATCGCCCAGCGCATCGTCAACGGCAGCGTCCCCGACACGCTCAAGGACCGGCGCGTCATCGCCCTCGACCTGACCGGCATGGTCGCCGGGTCGAAGTACCGGGGCGAGTTCGAGGAACGGGTCAAGAAGGTCGTCGACGAGGTACGCGCCCACGCCGACGAGGTCATCGTGTTCATCGACGAGGTGCACACGCTGGTCGGCGCCGGGTCGGCCGAGGGCGGCATGGACGCCGCCAACATCCTCAAACCCGCCCTGGCCCGCGGCGAGCTGCACGTCATCGCCGCCACCACCATCGACGAGTACCGCAAGAACATCGAGAAGGACGCCGCGCTGGAACGCCGCTTCCAGCCCATCCTCGTCACCGAGCCCACCGTGGAGCAGACGGTCGAGATCCTCGCCGGGCTGCGCGACGCGTACGAGGCCCACCACCAGGTGCGCATCACCGACGAGGCGCTCGACGCCGCCGCCACCCTGTCGGCCCGCTACGTCGCCGACCGGTTCCTGCCCGACAAGGCCATCGACCTGATGGACCAGGCCGCCGCCCGGGTCCGGCTGCGCTCGCGCACCCCCGGCAGCGACGTGCGCGAGCTGGAGGAACGCCTCGCCTCCCTGCGCCGCGACAAGGACCAGGCGGTCTCCGCCGACGACTTCGACCGGGCCAAGGAGATCACCGGCCAGATCGACAAGCTCCGCCCCGAGCTCGACCGGGCCAGGCAGGGCCGCGACGCCGCCCCGCAGGTCACGGTCGAGGACATCGCCGAGGTCGTCTCCCGCCGCACCGGCATCCCCGTCACCCAGCTCACCACCCAGGAGCGCGACCGGCTGATGCGGCTGGAGGAACACCTGCACGAACGCGTCATCGGCCAGGACGAGGCCGTCGTCGCCATCGCCGAGGCGGTCCGCCGGGCGCGCGCCGGTCTGGCCGACCCGAACCGGCCCATCGGCAGCTTCCTGTTCCTCGGCCCGACGGGCGTCGGCAAGACCGAGCTGGCCAGGGCGCTCGCGGCGGCACTGTTCGGCGGCGAGGACCACATGGTGCGCATCGACATGAGCGAGTTCCAGGAGCGGCACACGGTCTCGCGGCTCATCGGCGCCCCGCCCGGCTACGTCGGCTACGAGGAGGCCGGGCAGCTCACCGAGGCCGTCCGCCGCCGCCCGCACGGCGTCATCCTGCTCGACGAGATCGAGAAGGCGCACCCGGACGTGATGAACATCCTGCTCCAGATGCTCGACGACGGCCGCCTCACCGACGGCCAGGGCCGCACCGTCGACTTCACCAACACGATCGTCATCATGACCAGCAACATCGGCGCCCAGATGATCCTCGACGCCCAGGGCGACACGCCCGACCTGCAGGACCGGCTCATGGACCTGCTGCGCCACTCCATCCGGCCCGAGCTGCTCAACCGCATCGACGAGACCATCGTCTTCCGCCGCCTGGACAGGAGCCAGCTCCGCCAGATCGTCGACCTGCTGCTGGAGCGCACCCGGCAGCGGCTGCGCGGCCAGGACGTGGCGCTGGAGGTGAGCGACGCGGCCAAGGACTGGCTCGCCGAGCGCGGCCACCAGCCCGAGTTCGGCGCCCGCCCGCTGCGCCGCACCGTGCAGCGCGAGCTGGACAACCGCCTGTCCACGATGCTGCTCACCGGCGAGGTCGGGGAGGGCGGCGCCGTCGACGTGGACGCCCAGGACGGCGAGCTCACCCTGCGCGCCCGCACCCCGGAACCGGCGAGCTGACCGCCCGCCACTCCCGGCCCGGGCCTGTCAGGAGAGGGCGGCGCGCGCCAGCTCGCGGCATTCGGCGTACGTGTGCCGCGACAGCGCGTCCCGGACGGCGGGGACGCACGACGGCGCCATCGACAGGCTCGTCACCCCCAGCCCGGCCAGCACCGGGGCGAGCGCCGGATCGCCGGCCGCCTCGCCGCAGACGCCGACCGGCTTGCCCGCCGCCAGGCCCGCCTCCGCGCACGCCGCCACCAGGCGCAGCAGCGCCGGCTGCGCCGGGTCGAGCAGGTCGGCCAGCGCCGGATGCTGCCGGTCGGCGGCGAAGGCGTACTGGCTGAGGTCGTTGGTGCCGACGCTGAGGAAGTCCACCTCCTCCAGCAGCCGGTCGGCCAGCAGCGCGGCGGCCGGGATCTCCACCATGACGCCCACCCGGGCCACCCCCCGGGCGCGCGCCCTGGCGGCGAACCCGGCGGCCTCGTCCCGGGTGGCGACCATCGGCGCCATCACCCACGCCTCCGCGCCCGTCCGCCGCGCCGCCTCGGCGATCGCGTCGAGCTGCGTGTCGAGCACGCCCGGCAGCACCCGGTCGACCCGCAGCCCGCGCATGCCCAGCGCCGGGTTGTGCTCCGGCGGCAGCCCGAGGAACGGCAGCGGCTTGTCGGTGCCCGCGTCCAGCGTCCGCACCACGACGTGCGCCGCCCGCCCGAACACCTCCGCATAGGCCGCCACCTGCTCGTCGAACGACGGCGCCCGCTCGCGACCCAGGAACAGGAACTCGGTGCGGAACAGCCCCACCCCCTCACCGTCAGGCACCAGATCGGCGGCCGAGCCGATGTTGAGCAGCAGTCCGACCGGCCGCCCGTCGGCGGTCCTGCCGGGCCCGCCGGTCGCGGCCAGCCGCTCCCGCTCCCGGCGGTCGCGCTCGCACGCCGCCTCGGCCTCCTCCCGGCTGATGCCCGCCGTGACCTCGCCGGTCACGCCGTCCACGCACACGTACGTGCCGTCCGCCAGGTCCATCACGCCCGGGCACGCCACCACGGCGGGCAGGCCCCGGCCGCGCGCCAGGATGGCGGTGTGGCTCGTCGGGCCGCCCTTCGCCGTCACCAGCGCCAGCACGTCCGGCCCGAGCCCGGCGGTGTCGGCGGGCGACAGGTCCTCGGCGGCCAGCACGTACGGATGCCCGGGGGAGGGCAGGCCCGGCATCGGCACGCCCAGCGCAAAGGCGACGGCCCGGTGCCTGAGGTCGTCCAGGTCGGCCGCCCGTTCGGCCAGGTAGCCGCCGAGCGCCGCGATCGCCTCCCGGTGGCGGGTGAACGCGGCGTCGAGCGCGTGCGGGGCGTCCAGGCCGTCGCGTACGCCCTGCTCGGCCTCCTCCCGCAGCATCGGATCGTCGGCGATCATGGCCAGCGCGCCCAGGATCTCGGCCGCGTCACCCTCGGCCGCGGCGGCGCGCTCGCGCAGCCCCGCGGCCACCGCCTCCAGCGCCCCGGCGACCACCGCCCCCTCGGCCTCCGCGTCGCCGACCGGCCGAGGAGCCGGAAGCACGGGCGGCGCGGCCATCCGCACCACCGGCCCCGCCACCACCCCCCGGCTGACCCCCAGCCCGGCCAGCCTCACCACCTCACCCACCGACAACCTCCCCAGCCCCCAACCCTGCCCCCTGGCCTGTACCCGGTATCGCGCCCGCGCCCGAGCCCGAGCCCGCACCTCCGCCCAAGCCCGCGCCCCCTTCCGGGGCCGCGCCTTCCTCCGGGGCCGGGGTTTCTTCGGGAGGTGGGGGTCCGTCCGGGCCCGCGCCTCTCTTCGGGGGTGGGGACTCGTCCGGGGTTGGGGGTCCGTGCCGGGTTGGGGCTTCGCTTGGGGGCGCGCCGCCGTCCGGGGTCGCGTTTCCCTTCGGGGGCTGGGCCCCTTGCGGGGTTGGGGGTCCGTCCGGGGGCGGGGGGTCGTCGAGGTCGCGGGAGAGGAGGGCGGCGAGGGTGTCGAGGGCGGCGTCGGCGCCGGGGGCGTCCGACTCCAGCGTCACCTCGGTCCCGCGGACCGCGCCCAGCGACAGCACGCCGAGCATGCTGGACGCCGGGACCGCCTTCCCGTCGCCCGCCCGGATGCGCACCGGCACCCCCAGCCGCGCCGCCTCCTGGACGAACAGCTTGGCGGGCCGCGCGTGCAGCCCGCTCGCCGACGCGATGGTCACCGTCCGCGATGCCATGGCCTGCCTCCTCAGGGTTCGATCGTGACCTTGATGGCCGCGCCCCGGCTGACGAGCTCGATGCCGTCGAGCACCCGGGACAGCGGCAGCCGGTGGGTGATGAGGTCGCCGACCGGCACGGCGCCCGCGGCGATCAGCCCGAGCGCCTCGGCGTTGTGGGCGGGGCTGGAGCCGTTGGCGCCGACGATGGTCAGCTCCCGGTAGTGCACCAGGTTGGAGTCCAGCCGGATGACCGGATCGTCCTTGGGCAGCCCGCCGAAGAAGCTGACGCGGCCCCGCCGGGCGGCCATGTGCACGGCCTGCTCCTGGGCCACGCCCGACGCCGCGGCGGTGACGACCACGTCGGCGCCACGGCCTCCGGTCAGCTTGAGCACCTGTTCCACCACGTCCCCGTCGATGGCCGCGTCGGGCCGTACGAGGTCAGCGGCGACGGCGAGGCGGGCGGCGTTGACGTCGGTGAGGAAGACGCGGCCCGCCCCGCGCGCCCGGGCGAGCCGCACGTGCAGGCAGCCGATCGGCCCCGCCCCCATGACCACCACGTCGTCACCCGTACCCACGCCGGCCAGCGTCTGCCCGTTGAGCACGCAGGCGAGCGGTTCGGCCAGCGACGCCTCGGCGAACCCGACGCCGTCCGGGACGGCGTTGACGCCGTTGACGGCCAGCACCTTGGCGGGCACGATCAGCCATTCGGCGAAGCCGCCGTCGTAGTGGTAGCCCATCGACTCCTGCGCCGGGCAGACGGCCGGGCGGCCCCGGCGGCACTCCGCGCAGGCGCCGCACGGGATCGCGGCGATCACCTGGACCCGCTCGCCGGTGCCCGCCACCTCGCCGGCGATCTCGTGCCCCATCACGCGGGGCGGCCTGATGTGGTGGTGCCCGAACTTGTAGATCTTGGCGTCGGTGCCGCACGTCGAGCAGTTGCGCACCTGGATCTTCAGCTCGCCGGGCCCGGCGACGGGCTCCGGCGCGTCCTCCACCCGGATGTCGCCCGGGGCGTGGAATCTGGCGACCTTCACGTCAGCTCCTCGATCACGTGGTTCACCTCGGTGGCCTCGCGCAGGGTCCGGGCCCGGGCGGGGTCGAGCAGCACGTCGGCCAGCGCGGCCAGCAGCGGCACGTGCCCGTCGCCGGCGGCGGCGATGCCGACGCAGACGGTGACGCGCTCGCCGTCCCAGTCGACGCCTTCGGGGAAGCGCACCACGCAGATCGCGTCGCGCAGCACGTCCTGCCTGGCCGCCGCCGTGCCGTGCGGGATGGCGAAGCCCTCACCGGCGTAGGTGGAGATCGTCCGCTCGCGTTCGAGCATGGCCTCGATGTACGGCTCGGCGACGGCGCCGACGTCGGCCAGGGCGCGCCCGCACCGGCGGATCGCCTCGTCGCGGCCGGACGCGCTCTCGTGCAGCAGCACGGCACGGGGGTCGAGCAGGCCGTCACGCATCGACGACGCCGCCGTTCCTGATGGTGGTGACGAGCCTGGTCACCGCCGGGTCGCCGAGGAAGATCTGGAACGGCACCAGCGCCTTGCCCGGCGCCGCCGCTCTCGCCCTGGCGGCCAGGCCCGCGTGGCAGAGCACCACGTCGGCGTCGGCCGGGATGTCGTTGACCGGCGTGTGCTCGACGGCGACGCCGCTGTCCTTGAGCTGCTTCCTGAGCTGGGAGGCGAGCATCACGCTGCTGCCCATGCCCGCGTCGCAGGCGACGACGATCTTGCGGATGTCCTTGCTGTCGATGCTCGTCATGGTTCATGCCTCCTTGGCGGCGGTCCGGTGCTCGGGGGAGTCCTCGCGGGCGGCGGCGTCGCGGGGCTCGTCGGCGGCGGGCGTGGCGCTCTCGGCGGGCGGCCCGGCTCCGGCGGGCGGCTCCTTCTCGCCGCGGCCGAACCCCATGAGCAGGGCGGCGACGGCGAACGTCACGGCGGTGGCGATCGCGATCCCGAGGATCATGCCCAGCCAGCCGCCTCTCGGCGTCACCGCCGCGTACGCGAAGATGCTGCCCGGCGACGGCGTCGCCACCAGCCCCGAGCCGGTGACCATGAACGTGAACACCCCGGCCGCGCCGCCCGCGATGACGGCGAGGATGAGGCGGGGCTTCATGAGCACGTACGGGAAGTAGATCTCGTGGATGCCGCCGAAGAAGTGGATGATCATCGCGGCCGGGGTGCTGGGGCGCAGCGGGCGCGGGCCGAACAGCAGGTAGGCCAGCAGCAGGCCGAGTCCGGGGCCCGGGTTCGACTCCAGCATGAACAGGATCGACCTGCCGGTCTCGGCCGCCTCCGCGACGCCGAGCGGGCCGAGCACGCCGTGGTTGACGGCGTTGTTGAGGAACAGCACCTTGGCGGGCTCGATCAGCGCCGAGGCCACGGGCAGCAGGCCGTTGCCGACCAGCCAGTCGACCGCGTCGCCGGCGACGTTGGTGATCACCTGGACGACCGGGCCGATGCCCCACACACCGGCGACGGCCATCGCGCCGCCGACGATGCCGGCGCTGAAGTTGTCCACCAGCATCTCGAACCCGGACCGGGTCCGCGCCTCAGTGAACTTGTCCACATATTTCAGGATCAGGGCGGCGAGTGGGCCGACGATCATGGCGCCGAGGAACATCGGGATGTCCGCCCCCACCACGACGCCCATCGCGGCGACCGCGCCCACCACCGCCCCGCGCTGCCCGTGCACCATCCGCCCCCCGGTGTAGGCGATGAGCACGGGCAGCAGGACCTTGATGATCGGCTCGACCATCGCGGCGAACGACTCGTTCGGCAGCCAGCCGGTGGGGATGAACAGGGCGGTGATGAGTCCCCAGGCGATGAACGCGCCGATGTTCGGCATGATCATCCCGGCCAGGTGGCCGCCGATCCGCTGGATCGTGGCCTTGACGCCGGTCCCGTGGACCGGAGGGGTGTAGGTGTCGGCCATTGGACATGCTCCTTCGGGGGGATGAGCAGACTCCAGGGGGTGAGCCGGTCAGCGACCCGGCGGCGGCCGCGCCGGGCCGGTGGTCGAGGTGAGCGGCCGCGCCGGGTCGAGGGCCGAGGTGAGCGGGCGCGCCGGGTCGGGTGCGTGGACGCGTACGGCGTCGCGGCGGATGTCGCGCGGGCCCGGCATGCGGCTGCCCGGCAGGCCGACCGCCGCCGCGCCCCAGGCCAGCGCCTCCACCAGGGCGCGCTCGCCGCGCGCCCCGGCGGCCAGGAAGCCCGCCAGCATCGCGTCGCCCGCGCCGACCGCGCTGCGCGGCCCGGCGACCGCGGCCTCGCCGTACCAGATCCCGCCGTCCTCGACGAGGACCGCGCCGTCGGCGCCCAGGCTGGCCAGGACGGTACGGGCCCCGGCGGCGCGCAGCTCGCCCGCCGCCTCCACCACGTCGCCCAGGCAGCGCAGCGCCCGGCCGGTGGCGGCGGCCAGCTCCTCCAGGTTCGGCTTGACCAGCGCCGGGGCGGCGCCGAGCGCGCGGGCCAGCGCGGCGCCGCTGGTGTCGACCGCCACGTGGATCCCGGCCCCGGCGAAGCGGCGGCACAGCCGCGCGTAGACGTCGTCGGGCACCCGCGGCGGCAGGCTGCCGGAGGCGACCACCCAGTCCGCCTCGTGCGCGGCGGCCAGCACGGCGTCGGCGACGGTGTCGAGCTCGGCCGGCGACAGCGCGGTGCCCGGCTCGTTCACCTTGGTGACGGTGCCGTCGGGCTCGGCGAGCGTGACGTTGGACCGGGTCCGCCCGGCCACCGGCACCGTCACCATGTCCAGCCCCTCCTGGCCGAGCAGGCGCACGAGCTGCCGCCCCTCGTCGCCCCCGAACGGCACCACCGCCCGCGACGCCACGGCGTTGGCCAGCAGCGCCCGCGACACGTTCACCCCCTTGCCGCCGGGGTCGAGCCGCGCCGCCGCCGCCCGGATGACCGCGCCCCTGGCCAGGGCCCCGATCTCGATCGTGCGGTCCAGGCTCGGGTTCAGCGTCAGGGTGAGGATCACCGCCGCCCCCTCAGGCCCGGACGACCTCGGGCCCGGCGGCCGACAGCTCGGCGGCCAGCGCCGGGTCGAGGCCCGTGTCGGTGATCACCACGTCGATCTCGGCCAGCGTGGCGAACGACGCCAGGTACGTGTTGGTGAACTTGGTGTGGTCGGCCAGCAGCACGCTGCGCTGCGCGGCGCCGACCATCGCCCGCTTGATCGCCGCCTCCGCCGGGTCCGGCGTGGTCAGCCCGCGCGCCGCCGAGCAGCCGTTCGCGGCCATGAACGCGACGTCCACGTGGAGCTGCGACAGCGGCCGCAGCGCCCAGTCGTCCACCGTCGCCAGCGTGCGCCCGCGCACCCGGCCGCCGAGCATGATGACGTTCAGGTTGGCGCGGGCGGCCAGCGCCGTGGCCAGCGGCGGCGAGTTGACCACCACGGTGAGCTCGCGGTCGGCGGGCAGCACCCCCACCATGCGGCCCGTGGTGGTGCCCGCGTCGATGATCACTGACCCGTCCTCGGGCAGCTCGGCGAGCGCGGCCTTGGCGATGCGCTCCTTCTCGGCCGTCATCACCTCGTCGCGGGCCGCCAGCGCGGGCTCGAACCCGAGCCGCTCCACCGGGATCGCGCCGCCGTGCACCCGGCGCAGCACGCCCGCCCGCTCCAGCGCGGTCAGGTCGCGGCGGATGGTCTCGGTCGTCACGTCGAGCTCGCCGGCCAGGGACACCACGTCGACGCGGCCCGCCGCGCGCGCCCTGCGGAGGATCTCCTGCTGCCGCTCCTCGGCGTACATGATGTGGGTTCACCGCCGTTTCGAGTTGGATTCCCCTTTGTTTAACTCCGTTTCTGTGGAGTCGTCAAGACTCTGATAGGTATGTCGGATGCGTATGAAGCCGTGGGCCGCCGTGGCGGCAGCCGTACCACTCGCAGCGGGATGCGTCGCCGGGCCTTCGGCCGGCCCCGCGTCGGCCACCGCCGCCCCCGAGACGCTGAGCGCCCCCGCGGCCACCCCGTCCGCATCCGCGAGCACGGCCCGTACGGCCCGGCCGCCCAAGGTCCCGGCGGGCACCACGGCCTCCTGGCTCGTCTTCGACCGGACGAAGGGCAAGCCGGTCGCCACCCGTCACGCGCACCGCAAGTTCCGCTCCGCCTCGGTGATCAAGATCCTGATGGCGATCGACTTCCTGGAACGGAACCGGCAGGTCTCCGCCGCCGACGCCCGGCTGCTCAAGATCATGCTGCGGGAGAGCGACGACGACGCCGCCTCCACGCTGTGGGACCGGGGCGGCAAGGGCGCCATCGTCACCCGGATGGCCCGCAAGCTGCGGCTGTCCGACACCACGCCGCCGCCCGCCACCCACCCCGGCTTCTGGGGGTACGTGTCGCTGAGCGTCCACGACATCGTGCGCACCTACCGCTACCTGCTCGACACCGCCGAGCCGCGCGTCCGCGACATCGTGCTCGGCCACCTGCGCGAGGCCACCCCGTGCGGCAGCGACGGCTTCGACCAGACCTTCGGCATCCCCAGCGCGGTGCCCCGGCCGTTCGCGGTCAAGCAGGGCTGGTCCGGGTTCGGCACCGTGCCGCCGGTCCGCTGCGACGCGCGGGCCCAGGGGGCGTCCATCTCCACGGTCGCGCTGCGCTCGCGCGGCTCGGGCATCCCCGACCTCGGCCGTCCCGTGCTCCACACCACCGGCCTGGTGGGCAAGGGCGAGCGTTACGTCATGGCCGTGCTCACGGCGCACCCGGCGGGCGCGACCTGGAGCAGCTCGGTCCGCCGCATCACCGGCCTGACCAAGGACCTCTACCGAGGGCTCTCCTGAGCACGTGAGCCGCCCGGGAGGAAGGTGAACATCCGCTCGCCCCGCCGCAGCGGCGTGGGCGGGCCGGCGTAGCGGTGCACGCCGACGCCGAACTCCGCCGTCTCCAGTGAGACCCGGTCGAACCCCGTCTCCTCGAACCACGCGCAGATCGACGGCACCAGGTCGGGCTCGCGGGTGTGCCGGGTCCACACCACCGTCGCCCCCGGCGCGCACAGCTGGGGCAGCGCGGAGACCGTACGGCGGACGTCGGCGTCGCCGAGGTTGCCGAACAGGCCGCAGACCAGCACCAGGTCGGCCGGTACGGCGCCCGCGTAGGCGTCGGTCAGGGCCGCGTCGCCGCGCATCACCTCCACCCCGGCCGGCGCCCGCTCTTCGGCCAGCCGCGCGTTGCGCTCGTCGAGCTCGACCAGCCGGGCGCGCACCCGGCCACGCCGGGGGTGCACGGCCAGCACCGGCAGGAGGTCGCGGCCCTGGCCCGCGCAGAGGCTCACCACCCGCTCCGCGCCCGCGTCGAGGGCGGCGCGGACGGCGCCCTGGACCACGGCCAGGCGCCGGCCCAGACTCGATCCCGGCCGGTCGTAGTCGTCGTGCCAGCTCACCCAGTCGCGTGCCATGATCCCGATACTGATCAATGCGCGCCCGGCAGGCAACGACATTCCTGAATTTGGGGCCGGCTGCAATCAACGCCGGGCAACGGACCTATTTCTGGCGTATCTCGGTTGGATAACTGAAATATGCGGAAAAGTGCCCGGAGTGGCGCGTGATGCTGGCAGCATGGGGCCGGTTCGCTGATCGGGGATTCATTCTGGAGGCCTCCTCGTGAACGGTTCACCGCACCGCACCCTGACGGCGGCCGCCGCCGCGCTCGTCGCGCTCGCGGCGCTCGCCGGCCCGGCCCCCGCGCTCCCCGCGGAGCGGCAGGCGGCCGTGTTCCCCGTGACGCCCCGGGCGGCGGCGCAGGAGGAGAGCTTCTGGTCGCCGACCAGCGTCGTCCCGGCCAAGCTGGGGCGTGACCGCAGGCCCGTCGAGCTGGGCATGCGCTTCACCGCGTCCCGCACCGGGTCCGCGGTCGCGGTCCGCTTCTACAAGCACCGCCGTGCCGCCGCAGGTCACTCCGCCAGCCTGTGGGACGGCACCGGCAACCGGCTGGCGCGGGTCGCGTTCGGCACGGAGACGGCCTCCGGCTGGCAGGAGGCGCGCCTGCCGGAGCCCGTCACGCTGCGGGCCGGCCGCTCGTACGTGGTCTCCTACCACGCGCCCGACGGCCGTTACGCGGTCGCCCGGCACTACTTCCGCCGCTACCTGCCAGGGACCGACTCGCTCAGCGCCTCCCGCTGGAACGGCGCGTTCGCGTACGGCGCGAGCGCGTTCCCCCGCAGGACCAGCGCCGGCCACAACTACCTCGTCGACGTGGTCTTCCGCCCAGGGACCGGCACCCCGTCCCCGAGCCCGTCCCCCACCAGGACCCGCACCCAGACCCCCACCCCGACCCCAACGGTCACCACCACGGTCACCCCCACGGCCACGGTGAGCCCCACCCGCACCCCGACCAGCACCCCGGAGCCCACCAAGCCCGAGCCCACCAAGCCCGAGCCCACCAAGCCCCAGCCCACGAGCCCCCAACCGACGAGCCCGCAGCCCACCGGCCCCGAGCCGTCGACGCCCGGCAGGCCCGGCTGTGAGCTGCCCGCGCACCCGACTCCCGCCTGCACCGGCGTGCCCGACTCCCTGCGGCTGTCCACCATCAAGGGCGACTTCACCGCCGCCAAGCCCGGCCAGGTCCTCGACGGCGTGCACATCACCGGCGACCTGACCGTGGAGGCGTCCGGCGTCGTCATCAGGAACAGCCGGATCGACGGAATGATCACCAACTGGAAGACGGGCGGCTCGTTCACCATCACCGACTCCACGGTCGGCCCGGAGAAGGGCTGCCGCATCTACCCGGCGGTCGGCGAGAAGAACTTCACCGCCACCCGCATCGAGGTGCGCGGCTTCGACGACGGCTTCCGCATGTCGGGCAGGAACGTCACGATCAGGGACTCGTACGTGAACCTGTGCGGCCCGCCGACGAGCCACTCCGACGGCATCCAGGCGTACTGCCCCGGCGGCATCGTCTGCAGCGGCCTGGTCTTCGACCACAACACGATCGACCAACGCGAGGCGCCCCAGCACTCCGACCCGGTCAACCTGGTCGACAAGAACCTGAGCGCGGTGACGGTGACCGACAACCTGCTGGCCGGCGGCAACTACACGCTGTTCCTGCAGTGGCGCTCCGGGCCGAAGTGGAAGGTGTCGGGCAACAAGCTCGTCCATGACGCCTGGGACTTCGGCCCGGTCAGCTCGGCCGACACGTGCGAGAACATCGACTGGGGCCCGGGCAACGCGGTCGTCACCATCGACAAGCACTACCGCATCACCCGGACGGTCCGGCACCTGCACGACTGCGTCGAATAGAGCGTCGAGCTGGCTCAGAACTCCAGGCGCGGCGACGACGGGCCGAGCACCGCGGCGGCGGGGGTGACGCCCCACGCGGCGCTCAGCTCGCCGCTCAGCACCTCGGTGAGCTTGCGCACGTCCTCGGCGGCCGTGGGGTGCAGGGCCTCGGCGACGATCAGCACGGAGGCGGTCGTGTCGCGGACGGCCGACAGGCCGCTCTGCCGGTTGGTCCAGCGGCGGGCGTGCGCGTGGCCGCCGCCGTCGGCGAAGATCACCTCGCCGGGCTCGGGGTGCTCACGCTCGCCGGCGAGCGTGACGTACTCCTCCTGGCCTGTCGCACGCCGCACCTCCAGGAAGCCGTCCACGCGGGACAGGTCGAACACCGCGACCGGGATCGCGAACGCCACCGACACCGCGTTGCACAGGTCGATCAGCGGATGGATGCGCGGCAGCGCCCCCTCCTTCTTGAACCGGCGCAGCAGGGACTCCGAGGCGCATCGGTACTGCGTCGGCTTGAGCCCCATGCGGGAGAAGGCCCGCCGCCACGCCTGGATCTCCGGCAGCCCGGACTCCGGCCCGGCCGCCAGCCGCTCGGCCGCGGCCGCGTGGTGGGCGCGCAGCGCCTCGTCGACAGAGGCGCCGGGCGTGATGCCCTCGGCCAGGATGGTGCCCGGGACCAGCTCCGGGAAGTCGCGCCAGACGGCGTCGTCGTGCTGGAAGTGCATGGGCCCATCGTCTCAGATTGTCTGGGACCGTCTCAGGCGATGTAGGCGGCGTAGACCTTCTTCGGCACGACCATCCGCCACGCCTCCACGACCAGCTCGCGCATCTCGGCCTCGTCGAGCGCGGCCATGCGCGCGCAGACCCAGTTGAAGCGCAGGTCGGACTCGGGCGGCAGGAGGAACTTGGCGGGCTCGGCGGCGACCAGCGCGGCCCGCTCCTCCTTCGGGAAGGCGAAGCCCATCACGGTCTCGTCGCGCGAGAACGCCAGGTAGACGATGGCGCCCACGCGGAACTTGACCCGGTCCCTGATCAGGTGCTCCGACGACCTCGGCAGGGTCGCCGCGAGCCGCCGCACGTCCTCGACTGTGACCACGGGGCCACGTTAGCGGTTGCCCTCCGCGGCCGAGATGTCGGCCAGCGCCGAGTTCGGGTCGCGTTCGACGGCCAGGTCGCCGATGCTGAGGATGCCGACGGCGCGGCCGTCCTCGACGACGGGCAGGCGGCGCACCGCGTGCGAGCGCATGAGCTGGACGGCCTGCTCGATGCTGGTGTCGGGGCCGATCGCCTCGACGTCCGACGAGCACGCCTCCTTGACGGGCGTCTGCGGGCCCTTGTCGTCGGCGACGAGCCTGACGGTGATGTCACGGTCGGTCACGATGCCGCGCATCCGGCCGTTGTCGTTGACGATGATCGCCCCGGTGTCGTTGTCGCGCATGAGGGCGGCGGCGGCGCTGGCCGGCTGGTCGCCCTCGATGGTGGCGGGGTGGGCGGTCATCACGTCTGCCACGGTCTTGGCCATGGTGAGCTCCTTGTTCATCGGTGGAGCCTCCCAGCTACCCGCTGTCGGGCCGCTAATCCTGACCGGATAGTGAGACGATTTCTCTTGAATGGCGAGACAGGTGTTAGCCTGCCGGGGACGATCACGAGATGAGGAGTCCCGATGGACGCCGTCTACACCCACGGTCACCACGAGTCGGTGCTGCGCTCCCACCGCTGGCGCACGGCCGCCAACTCGGCCGCCTACCTGCTGCCTCACCTGGAGCCGGACATGACGCTGCTCGACGTGGGCTCCGGGCCCGGCACCATCGCCGCCGACCTGGCCGCGCGGGTGTCGCGGGTGACGGTGTCGGAGGTGACGCCCGAGGCGCTGGCGCTGGCCGAGGCCGAGCTGGAGGCCAGGGGCGTGACCAACGCCGACTTCCGCGTGGCCGACGCCCACGCGCTCAGCTTCCCCGACGGCGCCTTCTCCGTCGTCCACGCCCACCAGGTGCTCCAGCACGTCGGCGACCCCGTCCTGGCCCTGCGCGAGATGGGCCGGGTGACCAGGCCGGGCGGGCTGGTGGCGGCGCGCGACAGCGACTACACCGCCTTCGCCTGGTATCCGCTGCTGCCCGCGCTGGCGGAGTGGATGGCCCTCTACCAGAAGCTGGCCCGCGCCAACGGCGGCGAGCCCGACGCCGGGCGGCGCCTGCTGTCGTGGGCCCGCGCCGCGGGCTTCACCGACGTCACCGCCACCGCCTCCGTCTGGTGCTTCGCCACGCCCGCCGACCGGGCCTGGTGGGGCGGCATGTGGGCCGAGCGGATCCTGCGCTCCGCCATGGCCGAGCAGGCCCTGGCCAGCGGCGCGGCCACCGAGGACGACCTGCGCCGGATGTCCGGCGGCTGGCTGGAGTGGGCCGCGGCCGACGACGCCTGGCTGTCGATCACCCACGGCGAGATCCTCTGCCGCGTGTGACGGGCGGCGCCCGCGACCGGTCGTTCAGAGGCCGAGCGTGCCCGCCCGCTGCCACTGCGGGTCGCGGTAGAGCACCACGTCGGTGCCCTCGATCAGCTCGTCCGGCGCCGACAGCATGGTGATCTCGCCGGCCGCCTGCAGCTCCAGCAGCAGGTCACGCACCCGCGGCCCCACCGGCAGCCGCCCGGCGGGCAGCCGCAGCCCGTCGCGGATCGTGTCGGCGATCTGCGACAGGCTGAACGGCCCGTCGAACCCCGACACCACGCCCCGCACCATCGTCATCGTGATGCGCTCCTCGGCCTCGGCGTGGGCGAGCTGCCAGGTCATCTGCTCGCGCCGGCCGCCCGTGCCGGCGCACGACGGGCAGCGGTGCGTCAGGCCCGGCGCCAGCACCTCCTCGGCCGAGCCGAGGCAGGCCGTGCACAGGTGGTTCTCGGCGGCGTGCAGCTCGGCCGCCATCCGCCCGGCGAACTGCGCGCCGCAGTCGCACGAGTAGGCGTCGCCGAGGATCGTGCCGGACGGTGCGGAGATCGTGTGTTTCGTCATCGCGGGTCACCCTACCCGCGCGCGGCCAGCCCGCGCAGACGGCGCAGCGCCTTGCGGGCCGAGGCCGACACGCGGGCGTCCGGGTGGTGGTCGATGAACACCCTCAGCACCGCCTCCGCGCCCGGATGGTCGGCCAGCGCCAGCAGCGCGACGGTGCCCGCCTGCTCCTCCGGGTCCAGCCCGAGCGCCACCGACTCGACCACCTCGTCCGCCTCGCCGCCGAACTCCAGCAGCGCCGCCGCCATGTCCACCAGCGCCCAGGCGAGCTCGCCCGACCCCGGCCGCCCGTCGCCGTCCCCGCCGGTGCCGTCGCCGTCGCCGCGGTGGTCGCGGCCCAGCCTGGCGGCGACCACCGCGCCCGTCCGGGGCTCCGCGAGCAGCCCGTCGAGCGCCCGGCGGCCGTCCTCGCCGAACCGGGTGGCCAGCAGCTCGATCCCGACCGCCCGGCCCAGCGGGCTCGCCCCGCCGACCGCGGCGGCGATCTCCGCCGCCGCTGCCGCCCGGTCGCGGCCCGCGAGCCAGCCGGCCAGCTCCTCGTCGCGTTCCGGCTCCGGGTACGAGCGCAACCCGTGCAGCAGCGCGGCGGCGTCCCCGCCGGCCAGCGACCCCATGACCGGCACCCGCTGCCCGGTCACCTCGGCGATCAGCTCCCTGCCGGTCCACAGGCCGAGCGGCGTCAGCTCGTACGGCGCGGAGTCCCGTACCAGGCCGAGCCGGGCGAGCGCGGCGGGCGGCTCGCCGGCGGCGGGGTCGCGCGCCAGGAACCGGCGGACCAGCTCCAGCAGCAGCCCCTCCTCGCCGCCGAGCACGTCCCGGCAGGTCAGCGCCCACGCGCGCAGCACCTGCGCGGGATCGCCGCCCTCGGGGGCGCCGGGCACGGCGGCGGCCAGCTCGCCGTCAGGCGGTAAATGGATGGGCGGCTGGAGTGGCAGAGTGTCATCGTAGGGGGCCATTGCCCCATCCTGTCGGATATTTGTGGAGATCATCTATGCTGTTCCGTCCCGCGGCCGAGTCCGAACTCGACCGCCTGCTCGGCTGCGTCGTCGACGAGCCCGTGAGCTGGGCCGACCCCGACCGGCTGCGCGCCTTCCTCGCGGACGGGCACTACCGCTATGACCGCATCTGGGTGGCCGAGCGCGACGGCGAGATCCTGGCACGGGCCGTGTGGTGGGGGTTCCCCGACTCCGGGCCCCTGGCCCTCGACTGCCTCTACGTCGACCCGTCCGTCCCCGACCGGGTGGAGCTCGCCGCCGACCTGCTGCGGCACGCCCACGAGGCGTTCGGCGACAGGCCCGCCTACCACCTGTTCGTCCCCGCCGGCTGGCGCGACCAGCCCGCCGTCACCGCCGCCGTCGCCTGGCGGTGGGAGGCCGGCGGCCGGGCCGGGCTGACCGACGAGCTCGAACGCCTCCGCTACGCCTGGAAGCCCGGCGCGCCGGTGCCCGAGCCGACCGGCCGGCTGGAGTTCCGCGCCGAGCCCGACGACGAGGCGTTCGCCGAGGCGTTCCGGCAGGCCGCCGAGGGCAGCCTCGACCACCACACCCGCCAGGCCCTGCTCGTCAAGGACGCCGCCGCCGTCGCCCGCGAGGACCTCGACGACTACCTGCGCATGCCGGGGGAGCGGTCCTGGTGGCGGCTCGCCTACACGCCCGGCGGCGAGCTGGCCGGGTTCGCGCTGCCGTCCGCCAACCAGGCCGGGCCCGTCGTCGGCTACCTCGGCGTCCTGCCCGCCCACCGGGGCCGCGGCTACGCCGCCGAACTGCTCGCCGAGATCACCCGCTCGCACGCCGGGCGCGGCGCCACCCGGATCGCCGCCGACACCGACGCCGGCAACGTCCCCATGGCCAGGACCTTCGAACGGGCCGGCTACGAGCTGTTCGCCGTCCGGCTCGTCCTGTCCCCGGATCCCGCGAACCCGTGATGCGGCACCCCGTCCCGCTCCGTCACCCTTGAACGCATGAACTGGGACATCGACCACCTCGACCTCGAGGCGTACCTCACCAGGATCGGTCACGACGGGCCCCGCGACGCCACCCCCGGGACGCTGCGGGCCGTGCACCGCGCGCACGTGACCGCCATCCCGTTCGAGAACCTGGACGCCGTCCTGGGCCGCGGCGTCCCCATCGACCTCAAGTCCGTGCAGGACAAGCTGGTCGGGGGACGGCGCGGCGGCTACTGCCACGAGCACAACCTGCTGCTCGCCGCCGCGCTCGAACGGCTCGGCTTCCCCGTGACGCGCCACCTCGCCCGCATCCGGCTCGGCCGCCCGCACCTGCCCCGCTCCCACGCCGTCCTCACCGTCGAGGCCGGCGGCTCCCGCTGGCTCGCCGACGCCGGCTTCGGCGGCGATGGGCTCGTGGAGCCGCTGCCGCTCGCCGACGGCGCCCACGCGGCGCTGGGGGAGTGGCGCTGGCGGCTCGGCCGCGACGGCGGCTTCTGGGTGCTGCACGCCGGGTCCGCCGAGCTGTACGCCTTCCGCGAGGACGAGCCGCAGTACCCGAGCGACTTCGAGATGGCCAACCACTACGTCGCCACCCACCCGCGATCGCCGTTCGTCCGGCACGTGCTCGCCCAGCGCACCGTGCTCTCCCCGGACGGTCACGCCGCCCGGGTGCGCGTCGGGGACCTCGGCGCCACCACCGCCCGCGAGCTCGCCGACGCGCTCCGGGACCGGATCGGCATCACGATCACCGAACAGGACGCGGCCCCGCTCCTGTCCCGCCTCACGGGGTGACCGCTCCTCTCCGCTCCAGGACGCCGGTGCGCATGAGGTGAAGCCCGGTGGCCAGCACACGGAACGTGTAGAGCAGCGGCTTCAGCTCGCCGTTCTTCCCGTACAGCCGCCACTGGGTGCGGGCGAAGCCGAGGTAGTGGTGCGCGTCCGCCAGCCAGCCGGGCAGTTTCACAGGTGGTCCCTCCGTACGTCGATCAGGAACGCCTCCACGGCGGCCCGGTCGGGCCGGTCCGGCAGCACGGACCGCGCGCCGGCGAGGTCGGCGGCCAGTTCGGCGCGCCAGGCGTCCACCCGCTCCCAGGGCACCTCGCCGCGCCGGACGGCGAGCAGCCGGTCGCGGTGCGCGCCCACGTCGACCAGCGGCTCGCCGTGCCGCACCAGGTGCAGGCCGCTGATCAGCAGCCGGATCATGTGCATCGCCTGCTTCCACTTGGGCGCGGCCGGGTCCAGGCGGCGGAACTGGGCGTCGGCGTAGCCGGTGAACGTCTCGTGGGCGCGCCGCGACAGGAACGCGCCGCGCAGCTCGCGCAGCCGCCGCCCCTCGGCCGTCTCGATCTCGACGATCGGCGACCACAGGCACTCCAGCACGGTCGGGTTCGCGTCCAGCGCCAGCCGGCAGAACCGCTCGACCTCCCACGAGAACTGCTCGGGCAGCGGCCCGTCGCGATGCGTGACCGGCTTGTCCAGCCGCCAGAAGTCCGCCGTCGGCGCCACGAACACGCCCCGCCGGTCGGTGTCGGACGCGCCGGTCCGCAGCCCGTACGCCCGCGAGCCCGTCACGACGGAGAGGATCAGGTCATCGTCCACCCGGCCACCTTGCCAGGCCGCCCCCGCCGCATCGTGAGCAGGGTGGAAAGGATCTCCCCGACACCCGGGCCCGAAGGGCTTGCACAGCCCGGAGGGGCCTGGTCTGATCAGGAAGTGCGAGGTTATGAGGCTGCCTATCGGCAGAGCATCGAGGACCCCGAGACGTTCTGGGGCGAGGCTGCGCGCGGGATCGACTGGGACGTGCCGCCGGAGCGGGCGGCCACCGAGGGCGGCTGGTTCGCCGGGGGCAGGCTCAACACCTGTCACAACGCCGTCGACCGTCATGTGGCCGCGGGCCGGGGCGGGCAGGACGCGCTGATCCACGACAGCCCGGTCACCGGCACGGTGCGCCGCTACACCTACGCCGAGCTGCTGGAGCAGGTGTCCAGGACGGCGGGGATGCTGCGCGGGCTCGGTGTCGGCCGGGGCGACACCGTGGTGATCTACATGCCGATGGTGCCGGAGGCGGTGTTCGCGATGCTGGCCTGCGCCAGGATCGGGGCGGTGCACTCGGTGGTGTTCGGCGGGTTCGCGGCCGGTGAGCTCGCGGTGCGGATCGACCACGCCCGGCCCAAGGTCGTGCTGTCGGCGTCGTGCGGCATCGAGCCGTCCCGGACCGTCGCGTACAAGCCGCTGCTCGACGCGGCGCTGCGGCAGGCCGCGCACCGGCCGGAGCGTTGCGTGGTCCTGCAGCGGCCGCAGGGCCCGGCCGAGCTGAGCGAGGGCCGCGACCTCGACTGGGCGCGGGCGGTGCGGGAGGCCGAGCCCGCGGAGTGCGTGAGCGTGGCGGCGACCGACCCGCTGTACGTGCTCTACACCTCCGGCACGACCGGGGTGCCCAAGGGGGTGGTGCGCGACAACGGCGGGCACGCGGTCGCGCTGCACTGGAGCATGTCCCACGTGTACGGGGCCGCGCCGGGGGAGGTCTTCTGGGCCGCCTCCGACGTGGGCTGGGTGGTCGGGCACTCCTACATCGTGTACGGGCCGCTGCTGGCGGGGTGCACGACCGTGCTGTACGAGGGCAAACCGGTGGGGACGCCGGACCCGGGGGCGTTCTGGCGGGTGGCCTCGACGTACGGGGTGCGGACGCTGTTCACGGCCCCGACGGCGATCCGCGCCATCAGGAAAGAGGACCCATCGGGAAATTGCGCCAAAAAGTGGGACTTGTCGGCACTGCGCTACCTCTTCCTGGCCGGTGAGCGCCTCGACCCCGACACCTACCACTGGGCCGCCGGCCTGCTCGGCGTCCCGGTGATCGACCACTGGTGGCAGACCGAGACCGGCTGGCCGATGGCCGCCAACTGCGTCGGCATCGAGGAGCTGCCCGTCAAGCCGGGCTCGCCGACCAAGCCCGTCCCCGGCTACGACGTGCGCGTCCTCGACCAGGAGGGCCGCGAGTGCCCGCCCGGCGCCGAGGGCGCGGTCACCGTGCGCCTCCCGCTGCCGCCCGGCTGCCTGCCCACGCTCTACCGCGACGACGCCCGCTTCGCCGAGTCCTACCTGTCCCGCTACCCCGGCCACTACCTGACGGGCGACGGCGGCTACGTGGACGACGACGGCTACCTGTACGTGATGGGCCGCGTCGACGACGTGATCAACGTGGCCGGGCACCGGCTGTCCACCGGCGCGATGGAGGAGGTGGTCGCGGCGCACCCGGACGTCGCCGAGTGCGCGGTGATCGGCGTGGCCGACGAGCTGAAGGGCCAGCTCCCGATGGGGTTCGTGGTGCTCAAGGCGGGCGCCGGGCGCGATCCGGCCGAGGTGGAGCGCGAGCTGGCGGCGATGGTGCGCGAGAGGATCGGCCCGGTGGCGGCGTTCCGCACGGCCGTGGTGGTGCCGCGGCTGCCCAAGACCCGCTCGGGCAAGATCCTGCGCGGGACGATGCGCGACATCGTGGCGGGGCGCGCGTACCGGGCGCCGTCCACGATCGAGGACCCGGCCGCGCTGGCGGAGATCGCCGAGGCCGTCACGGACCGGTGAACTCCACGGTGAATTACCCAAAGAATCACCATAAAAAGCGTCATGATGGGATTTCTCACGCTCTTCGGAGACGCGCATGACGGACATCCTCAGCTACGCCGACGCCCTGAAGATTCTCGGCTGCGACCAGAGCCGCCTCGTCAAACTCGTCGACCTCGCCTCGACCGTGTCGCTGACCGGCTGGGCGCTGGCCGGCGGCGCGCGCCTGCCGATGGGCCTGCTCGACCTGCGCGCCGACGTGGTCCGCTACACCGAGGACGTGGTCCGCCGGATGACCGGCCGAGGCGGCCACCGCTTCGAGCGCACCCGGCGGCTGGCCGCGGCCCACGCGGTGATCGTCGTGTCGGCGTACTTCGAGGCGCTGGGCGAGGCGCGGCTGCCGGTCGGGCTGGAGTCGCTCGACCACACCGCCCACCCGGGCACCGGTCCCGCCGAACGGTTCGCCGCCCTGGTGGAGAGCCTGCTGCTGACCCCGCTGCCGATGCCCGAGCCGCACCGCCCGTACGAGGAGACCCGGCAGGCCGTCCAGCGCGTCCACCAGCGGATGTCCGAGGCGGTCACCGCCTACGCGCGCGGGCTGCCCCTGTGGGAGAAGCTGCGCGCGGGCGACCGCACCCGGCTGCCGATCCTGCTCGCCGACGGCACCGCCGCGCAGGCGCTGCGCGTCTACGACGAGGACTACCGGCTGCTCAGCCGCGACAACCCCGAGTTCGGCATGTGGAGCCTGGTCACCGAGACGCCGCCGCTCGGCGCCGGCCTGTCGCGGGTGGCGCGGCTGCTGGCGGAGCTGGCCCCGCCCCGCCTGGGCGACCGGCCGATGATCCACCTGGTGCGGCTCGCCGCCACCGCCCTGGACCAGCCGCTCATGTCGGGCGGCACCGCGCCCGAGGACGTCACGCTGCCGCTGCTCGGCGAGGGCTACATCAGCCCCCGCTGCCGGGTCGCGGAGATGACCCGCGAGGCCACGCCCGCCGCCCGGAGCTGGTGGAACGACCGCCGCCGGCTGCCCGACGCGGAGGCGTTCCTGGTCGGCCACCTCACCTCGCTCGGCGCCACGCAGGCGCCGCTCGTCGTGCTCGGCGAGCCCGGCGCGGGCAAGTCCAAGCTGGCCGAGGTGCTCGCCGCCCGGCTGGCCGGCTCGGAGTTCCTGCCGATCAGGGTCGAGCTGCGCCACGTCGTCGCCGAGTCCACCGTCATCTCCCAGATCGACCAGGGCCTGCGCAACGTGCTCGGCGAGGAGGTGCGCTTCGAGGAGCTGGTCGACGCGGGCGGCGGCGCGCTGCCGGTCGTCATGCTCGACGGCTTCGACGAGCTGATCTCCAGCCGCCACGACTACCTGGAGCAGATCCAGGAGTTCCAGGCCGGGCAGTACCGGGTGGGCAGGCCCGTCGCGGTGATCGTGACCGGCCGCACCGTGCTCGCCGACCAGGTCAGGTTCCCCGAGGGCGTGCTGGCGCTGCAGCTCCAGCCGTTCGAGGAGGACCAGGTGCGGCGCTGGCTGGACATCTGGGACCAGACCAACCGGGCGCTGCTGGCCCGCCACGACCGGGTGCCGCTGAGCGCCGACGCGGCGCTCGCCCACGGCGAGCTCGCCACCCAGCCGCTGCTCCTGCTGCTGCTCGCGCTGCACGACGCCACCGGCGACCCGGTGCGGCCCGACGGCACCGGCATCGGCCGCGCCGCCCTGTACGAGTCGCTGATCCGCGACTTCGCCCAGCGCGAGGTGGCCAAGGACGCCGCGGCGGGCGGGCTGCCCCCGGCCCGCCAGCGCGCCCTGGTCGACCGGGAGCTGGTGCAGCTCGGCGTGGTGGCGCTGTCGATGTTCGCCCGCGGCCGGCCGGTCGCGGCGGAGGCGGCGCTGGACGCCGACCTGGCCGCCGTGTGCGGGCAGGCCCGCCGCGACGCCGGCGGCACCGTCAACTGGGCCCGCCGCGCCACCCGCCGCTTCTTCTTCGTGCACCGCACCGAGCCCGGCGACCTGGTGCCGCGCTACGAGTTCCTGCACGCCACGTTCGGCGAGTTCCTCGTCGGCTGGCTGGCCGTCCACGCGGTGCGCGAGCTCGTACGGCGGCACGACCTGCTCGACAGCGAGCTGGCCGCCGCCCCCGCCCAGGACCTCGACGACGACCTGCTCTACGCCGTCACCTCGTTCTCCTGCCTGGCCGAACGCGGCCCGGCGATCGGCTTCGCCGTCGAGCTGCTGTCGGCGCTGCCCGCCGACGTGCGCGCCCGCGCGGTCAGCCTGCTCGGCGCGCTGCTGCGCGAGTCGCTGCACGAGCGCCGCCGCCGCTCCTTCACCGCCTTCGAGCCCGTACGCCATCCCGTCACGCGGCGGCTGGCCGCCTACTCCGCCAACCTCACCCTGCTGTACGCGGCCGCCGCGGGGGAGCCGGTCCGCGTCTCGGAGCTGCTCGGCGACGGCGACCACCTGGCCCGCTGGGCCTCGTACGCGCATCTGTGGCGCAGCCAGCTCGGCGAGGACGGCTGGAACGGGCTGCTCGCGGCGCTGCCCGCGCAGCGCGTGTCGGAGGGCGGCGAGCGGGACGTGCTGCTGGGCGGCGCCCCCGAGCCGCCCGCGGCCGAGGGGCTGAGCTGGTGGTTCGACCACCGGATGCGGCAGCGGGCCACCGTGCTGCGCCACCGCACCCGGGCCTTCGCCGAGCGCCCCTACCTGCTCAGCCTCGACACCGACCTGCTGGCCGACCTGCTCGCCGACGACGCCGACCTGCCGCTCGTGCTGCGCCCGTCGGGGAACGTGGCCAGCGCCACCCACCTGGTGCAGGAGCTGCTGACCGGCGGCCCGGCGGGGCCCGAGGAACGCGTCGCCCTCTACCTGGACGCGATCGGCGCCGTCACCGCCGCGAACATCTCCGGCGGCGGCCGGCTGCTCGGCCTGATCGCGCACGCGGTCACGCTGGACGGCGGCGCGCTGCCGTTCGCCGAGCGCGGCCGCATCCTCAGCGAGCTGCTGCACGGCGGCGCCGAGCACGCGCTGCTGCGCCCGCTCGTCGAGTCGATGATCGCCGAGCGGTTCGAGAGCTGGGAGAGCCTCGTGCAGGCGGGCATCCCGGAGGACGTGCTCCGCAAGATCCACAGCCCCTAGGCGGCCGGGAGCTCGACCGTGATCGTCAGCCCGCCCTCCTCGCGGGGCCGGGCGACGACCGTGCCGCCGTGCGCCTCGGCGATCACCCGGACGATCGACAGCCCGAGCCCGCTGCCGCGCTCGGAGCGCAACCGGTCGCCGTGCAGCCGCCGGAACGGCTGGAAGATCGTCTCGATCTCGTACGGGGGCACCTGCAGCCCGGTGTTGGCCACGACGAGCTCGACCTGCTCGGCCCGCTGCCGCGTCGTCACCCACACCTCGCCCTTGGGGTGGTTGTGGCGGATCGCGTTCTCCACCAGGTTCTGCACCAGCCGCTCCACCAGCACCGCCTCGCCGGCGGTCGGCGCGGCGTCGAGCAGCCGGTGGATCGTCACCTCCCGGTCCTGCGCCTCGGCGGCGGCCAGGTCGAGCACGTGCTCGGCCACGTCCGTCAGGTCGAACGGCCGCCGGTCCAGCACCGCCTGCTCGCCCTCGGTCAGCGCCAGCAGGCCGTCGATGAGCCGCTCGTGCCGGGCGTTGACCAGCAGCAGCGACTCGCCGAGCCGTTTGACGTCCTCGGTCGCGTCCGGCCGCCGCACCGCCACGTCCACCAGCGTCCGGTTGATCGTCAGCGGCGTGCGCAGCTCGTGCGAGGCGTTGGCGACGAAGCGCCGCTGCCCGTCGAACGAGCGGGCCAGCCGGTCGAGCATGGTGTCGAAGATGTCGGTCAGTTCCTTGACCTCGTCGCGCGGCCCCCGCCAGCCGATCCGCTCGGTCAGGTCGTGGCTCTGCGCCACCCGCCGGGCGGTCTCGGTGGCGTGCCGGACCGGGCGCAGCGCCCAGCCGGCGGCCCGCCAGCCCAGCGCGAACGCCACGGCCGCGCCGCCCAGCACGACGAGCGCGCCGACGGTGCGCACGTTGGCGAGCGTGTCGCGCTCGTACACGGCGCGCACGTGCATGACGCGGTCGCGGGTGAACTCGTAGACGGTGCTGTAGCGGTGGGTGATCCAGCCGGCGTCGCGGACGTAGTCGGGGGTGATGAGCCCGGAGCGGTAACTGAGGCTCTGCTGCACCACGACGTGCACGCCCGCCAGCACCAGCACGCCCGCCACGAGGAACACCCCGGCGCAGGCCAGGCCGAAACGCAGTCGGACGCTCATGGGATGCGATACCCCGACCCCGGCACCGTCTCGATGACCTGCGGCTGGCCGAGCTTCTTGCGCAGCTTCATCATCGTGGTCCGCACGGTGTTGGTGAACGGGTCGATGTGCTCGTCCCACACCTTCTCCAGCAGCTCCTCCGCCGACACCACCGCGCCCCGCGCCCGCAGCAGCTCGGCCAGCACGCCGAACTCCTTGCGCGCCAGCGGCACGTACCGGCCCTCGCGGAACACCTGCCGGTGCGCCCAGTCCAGCCGCACCCCGGCTCGCTCCAGCATCGGCGGGTCGGCCCGCCTGGCCCGCCGCCCGAGGGCGTGCACCCGCGCCAGCAGCTCCTCGAACGCGAACGGCTTCGGCAGGTAGTCGTCGGCCCCCAGCGACAGCCCCGCCACCCTGGAGCGCAGGTCAGACGCGGCGGTCAGCATGAGCACCCGCACCAGCCAGCCGCGCTCCACCACGTGCGCGCACACCTCGTCCCCGTGCCTGCCCGGCAGGTCGCGGTCCAGGATCAGCACGTCGTAGTCGTGGACGCCCAGGCGTTCCAGCGCGGCCTCCCCGTCGTAGGCCACGTCCACGGCGAGCGCCTCGTTCCGCAGTCCCTCCGCGATCGAGTCGGCGAGCATCCGCTCGTCCTCGGCGATCAAGACACGCACCTTGGCCCCCAAAGATCCATAAATGAAGAACAGTGTGACCTTAAAGGCATAACGCCGACGTAACCACTTCAGGTGACGCCCGGGTTATGCGCCCGGCGCTGGACTTTCTCCCCTCCGGCCGGGATCCGCCCGGCCCGCCCGGGGGGAGTGCCGCATGGCCGCGCACCGCCTGTTCGCCGTCGTCCTCGCGCTCGCCGCCGCCCTGCGGGTGCTCGTCATGCTCGGCTACGACACCGCGATGGTGTACTGGTACGACTCGTTCACGTACCTGGACACGGCGGTCCACCTGCAGCCGCGCGGGGCCTTCCACCCCGCCGGCTACTCCGCGTTCCTGTGGCTGATGCGGCCGTTCGGCAGCGTCGAGCTGATCGCCGGGGTGCAGCACGCGATCGGCCTCGGCATCGCCGTCATGATCTACGCCCTGCTGCGGCGGCGCGGGCTGCCCGGCTGGGGGGCCACGCTCGCCGCCGTGCCCGTGCTGTTCGACCCCGCGTTCGTCAGGCTGGAGCACGCCATCCTGTCCGACCTCCAGGTCATCGCGCTCGTCGTGGCCGCACTGTGCGCGCTGATGTGGCGCGAGGAGGTCACCTGGCGGGCCGCCGCGCTCGCGGGGCTGCTGCTCGCGCTCGCCGGGGTCACCCGCACCGCCGCCGCGCCGCTGATCGGCCTGGCCGTCCTGTGGCTGCTGCTGCGCCGCGTCCCCTGGCGGGGCGTCGTCGCGCTCGCCCTGGCGGGCGCGCTGCCGCTGATCGGCTACGCCGGCTGGTACGCCCAGCACAACGGCCGCTTCGCGCTCAGCGGCTCCGACGGCGTCGCGCTCTGGGCGCGCACCATGACGTTCGCCGACTGCTCGATCATCAAGCCGCCGCCCGAGGAGGCCCCGCTCTGCCCCAACGGCACCGTCCTGGACGCCGCCTCCGAGTACGTGTGGGCGCCCGGCGCGTCGCTCAACCGGCTGCCCGGCGGCCGGTTCGCGCACAACGACCTGGCCCGCTCCTTCGCCGTGCGCGCCATCGCCGCCCAGCCGCTCGACTACCTGCGCGAGGTGGCCGCCAACACCGCGCTCGCCTTCACCTGGGAGCCCGTGCCGCACCCCGACCGCATGACGCCCACCTCCCGCTTCCCGTACGGCACCTGGACCCTGCCGGGCAACCCGCTGGTGGACAAGGTGCGCGCCGAGTACGACCCGGACATCCGCGGCATGCGCTCGGTGGAGCCGTTCGGGTCGATCCTGGCCGCCTACCCGTACCCGTGGTTCCTGCACGGGACGCTGTTCGGGGTGATGCTGCTGGCCGGGGCGGCGGGCTCGATCGGCCGCCGCCGGGCCGCGCTGCTGCCCTGGACGTTCGCGATGTTCCTGCTCGTCGCGCCGGTCGCCGCGCTGGACTTCGACCACCGGTACGTGCTGCCCGCCATCCCCCTGGCCGCCGTGGCTGCCGCGCTGGCCGTAGCCGCGATACCGCGTCCGCAGCATCGCGCGCCCGTACGGGAACGCGTTACCGTGCCCGTATGAAGACCTTCGCCCTGGTCTGCGGCATGGGCGTGGTCGTGGTGTACTCGACCCTCCTGGCCACCGGCAACCAGCCGGACGCCCGGCCGCTCGACCTGGCCGGCTACGTGCTGCTGGCCGTCGCCGCGCTCGGGCTGGCCTGGCTGCCGCGCGACCCCGTGGCGGCGCTCGTCGCCTGCGCCGGGGCGGCCGCGCTCTGCTTCGTCCAGGGCTACGCCTACGCGTTCTGGTGCGCCCCGCGCTGATCGCCGTGTTCGCCGCCATCGACGCCGGGCGCCGCGCCGCCGGGTGGGCCGGGGCGGCGTTCCTGGTCGCCGTGCCGCTGACCGGCGCGATCGCCCACCCCTCGGCGGACCGGCTCGTCGGCGTCGTCATCTGGGCGCTGCTCGTCCTCGTCGTCGCCCAGCCCGCCGAGGTGTCGCGGGCCCGCCGCGACCACACCGCCGAGGCCGAGCGGCGCGCCGCCGACGCCGAGCGCACCCGCGAGGAGGAGGCGCTGCGGCGCGCCCAGGAGGAACGGCTGCGGGTCGCCAGGGAGCTGCACGACGTCACCTCCCACACGATCTCGGTCATCGCCCTGCACGCCGCCGTCGCCGCCGAGGCGGTGACCCGCGCGGGCGGGCCGCCCGAGGCCGCCGCCGCCCTCCAGGTCATCCGCGCCTCCAGCCGCCAGGCGATGACCGAGATGAAGACCATCCTCGGGATTCTCCGCCCCACCGCGGCCGGGGCGGGGGAACGGCAGCCGCAGCCCGGGGCGGCACAGCTCCCCGCGCTGGCCGGGAGCGCCGGGTTGCCCGTCACGCTGGAGGTCGCCGGGGCGCGCCGGGACCTGCCGCCCGTCGTCGACCTGGCCGTCTACCGGATCGTCCAGGAGGCGCTGACCAACACGCTCCGGCACGCCGCCGCGACCCGCGCCGCCGTGACGCTCACGTACGAGCCGGACGCCGTCCGCGTGCGCGTCGAGGACGACGGCGCCGGAGCCGGAGCCGCCCCGGCCTCGCCCGGACCGGAGCCCGAGCAAGCCCATGCTCGTGGGCAGGCTCAGGGGCACGGCCTCACCGGGATGGCGGAGCGCGTCGCGGCCGCCGGCGGGCGGCTGAGCACCGGTGACGGGCCCGCGGGCGGGTTCCGCGTCGACGCCTGGCTGCCCGCGTGATCACCGTACTGCTCGCCGACGACCAGCCGCTCGTCCGGGCCGGCCTGCGCGCGCTGATCGACCCCGAGGACGACCTGTCCGTCGTCGGCGAGGCCGCCGACGGCCGCGACGCGGTCCGGCAGGCCGCCCGCCTCGACCCCGACGTGGTGCTCATGGACATCCGCATGCCCGGCCTCGACGGCCTGGCCGCCACCCGCGAGATCGCCGCCACCCGCACCCGCGTCGTCGTGGTCACCACCTTCGACCTCGACGAGTACGTCTACGAGGCGCTGCGTTCCGGCGCGAGCGGCTTCCTCGTCAAGGACGCCGACCCCGCCGAGATCCGGCACGCCGTCCGGGTGGCCGCCCGGGGCGACGCGCTGCTGTCGCCGGGGGTCACGCGGCGGCTCATCGAGGAGTTCACCGCCCGCCCGCCGGACCTCAGCCCCGCCCGGCTCGCCCCGCTCACCGCCCGCGAACGCGAGGTCCTGACCGGCGTGGCGCGCGGGCTGACGAACGGGCAGATCGCGGGGGAGCTGTTCATGAGCCCGGCCACGGTCAAGACGCACGTGAACCGGATGATGGCCAAGCTCGGCGTGCACGACCGGGCGCAGCTCGTCGTCCTCGGCTACGAGACCGGCCTGGTCCGTCCCGGCCGCCCCTGAGCCGGGCCGGAACCCGCCCATCGGCCAGGCCGTCACCAGAGCCCCGGACGGCTCGGGGACGGCCCGGCTGCTGGGCGGCCGGTGAGGTCGGGCTGGTTCGAGGCTGCCGTTTCGGCGGATTGTTACGTAAAATTCGGGCATCGCGAGTGTTGGGGGCGCCAGGGTGCCGAGACAGGGCGTGGGTGTGGTGGTCGATCCCACCGTGCCGCCGGAGGTCGCCGGGATGCTGCGGGGCAGCGGGGCGCTCCTGTCGAGGTTCAGGGCCGGCTGGGTGCCGCCCCCCGTGGAGCCGATCGAGCGGCCGCGCGGCCCGTCGAGCCTCGCGCTGCTGGCCGCCACCCCGGTGGTCGTCGCGGTGGTGGCGGTGCTGCGGGACACGCCGCTGTCCGTGCTGGGGTTCATGGTGCTGGCGATGTTCGTGCTCGTCGTCCTGTTCAGGATCGCCGGCATCAGCGAGGTGCCCGAGGACGACAGGCCGCGCGAGCGGGCCGTCTACGAGCAGGCCCGCTGGTACGAGGGTCGCTACCTGTTACCCGGGGACTTCGACGAGGACGCGGCCCGGATGCTGGCCCGGGCGCAACGGGCCATCGGCACCGTCCTGCG
This sequence comes from Nonomuraea sp. ATR24, assembly GCF_041950485.1. Classification (NCBI taxonomy): domain Bacteria; kingdom Bacillati; phylum Actinomycetota; class Actinomycetes; order Streptosporangiales; family Streptosporangiaceae; genus Nonomuraea; species Nonomuraea sp. ATR24. The sequence continues at coordinate 5,438 of NZ_JBGNUU010000029.1, read as the reverse complement.
CTCCCACGTCAACGCCGAGGGCCTGCTGGACGACGCGCGCAACGCGGTGATCCTGCCCGAGCAGGAGTGGGAGCTGGCCAGGCTGCTGGCCAAGCTGTCGGCGCTGCGCGCCGAGCACCGCGAGCTGACGGAACGCGGCATCGCCCCCGAGGTCGCCGCCGTCGTGCGCCCCCTGGACAACGCCCTGGCCGGCAGCGAGGCGGCCATCCTGGCCCGGGTCGAGGCGCTGGAACGTTACGCCCGCCACGTCGCCGACGCCGAGCGCGCCTACCACGCGCGCGCCCAGATCGAGGAGCTGCGCGCCCGGCTGCCGCGCTACGAGGAGCTGCTGGCCGAGTCGGGCGCCGACGCGCTGGCCGTGCCCGAGCTCGACCGGCTCAGCGAGGACGCCGAGGACGTCGAGCGGGCGCTGCGGCGCAGCGTCACCTCCGCGCACGAGGCTTTTCGCTATCTGGAGAGCTGACCCGCGCCGGACGGCGTGAGCTGACCGCAGGGCCTGCCGCCGGGACAGAGCGCCACATAGGATCAAAAATGTGCCCGGTCGTCCTGCGAAGGTGATAGTCGAGCCCACTGTTCCAGCCGCGACCGCCGACCTGCTCCGCGGCAACCGCAAACTGCTGCTGCGCGTCCGTTCCGGCTGGGTCCCCGCGCACCGCCACCCGCCCGCCGTCGGCCTGGTGACCCGGACGGTGGCGACCGTCGGGGCGCTGATGGCGATGTCCGCCGGGCTCGGGTTCTTCCTGGCCGGCCGCTACACGCCGTTCGTCGCCGTGATGACGCTGGCCGCGCTGCTGGCCGTCGCCGTGCTGGCCAGGCCCCGCCCGGACGCCGAGGTGGAGCGGCGGCACGAGATCGAGCGCCAGGTCTACGACAGCGCCCGCCGCTACGCCGGCCGGTTCGTGCTGCGCGAGGACCTGGACGAGGCGGCCCGCGCCCTGATGACCCGGGCCCAGACGGCCGTCGACGCCGTCCTGGACTCGAACGTGCACGCCGAAGGGCTGCTCGACGACATCCGCAACGCGGTGATGCTGCCCGCCCAGGAGTGGGAGATCGCCCGGCTGCTGGCCAAGCTGTCGGAGCTGCGCGCCGAGCATCGCGGGGTGGTGGCCGAGGGCATCACCCCGGAGGTGGCGGCCGTCGCCGAGCCGCTGGCCCAGGCCCTCGACAGCAGCGAGGCCGCCGTGCTGGCCCGCGTCGAGGCGCTGGAACGTTACGCGGGCCACGTCGCCGACGCCGAACGCGCCTACCGCGCCCGCGACCAGATCGAGCGGCTCGGCGCCCGCCTGTCCAGTTACGAGGAACTGCTGGCCGAATCGGGCGCCGACGATTCGGCCGTGCCCGAGCTGAGCCGCCTGGCCGAGGACGCCGGCCGGCTGGAACAGGCCCTGCGGGACAGCGTCACTTCAGCCCAGGAGGCATTCCGCCATTTACGCGAATGAAATGCGCAATTACCGATAACCAGCAGGAGAATGAAGCCGGCAAAGAGAAATTCCCCTAGGATCCCGATTTGTGGAAGTGGTGGTGGATCCGGGGGTGCCGCCGGAGGACGCGCAACTGATCCGGGACAGCGGCAAGGTCCTGACCCGGATGCGGCGAGGCTGGGTCCCCCCGCCGCCGCCCCCCGCCAAGCGCCGCGGCGTCGGCATGATCATCGCTGTGGTGGCCGCCGGAGCCACCCTCATGGCGCTCGGCGCGATGCGCGGAGGCGTCGGGCTGCTGCTCATCTTCATCGGCATCCCCGTCCTGGTCGCCGCCTTCATCCGCACCGACCTCTCCGACGATGACGACGAGGCCGTCGTCGACCGGCAGATCTACGAGCAGCTCCGCTGGTACGAGGGCCGCTACGTGCTGGCCGACGACCTCGACGAGTCGTCCCGCAGGCTGCTGGCCCGCGCCCAGAAGGCGATCAAGGCGGTGACCGAGTCGGCCGTCAACATGGAGGGCCTGCTCGACGACGTACGCAACTCGGTGATGCTGCCCGCCCAGGAATGGGAGATCGCCCGGCTGCTGGCCAAGCTGTCGTCGCTGCGCGCCAAGCACCGCCGGACCGTGACCGGCGCCGTCACCCCCGAGGTCGCGGCCGTGGCCGAGCCGCTGGCCCGGGCGCTCGACAGCAGCGAGGACGCCGTCGTGGCCCGGGTCGAGGCGCTGGAACGTTACGCCGCCAACGTCGCCGAGGCCGAGCGCGCCTTCCGGGCCCACCACCAGATCGAGGAGCTGCGCGGGCGGCTGCACCAGTACGAGGAACTGGTGGCCGAGTCGGGCGCCGACGGCTTCGCCGTGCCGGAGATCGAGCGGCTCAGCCGCGACGCCGACCAGCTGGAGCAGGCCCTGCGGCGCAGCCTCAACTCCGCCCACGAGGCCTTCCGCTATCTGGAGCCCTGACCCGCGATCCCCTGGGCGTCCTGGCAGGTGCGTACGAGCAGGTCGGCCAGCACGTCGGCGGCGTCGACGCGGCCCAGCTTGCGCGCGGCCTCGCCCATCGCCGCCCGCAGCTCCGGATCGGTCAGCAGCGGCATCAGCTCGGCCAGCAGGTCGTCGGCCGTCGGGTGCGGCTCCAGCAGCGCCCGCCCCGCCCCCGAGGACATCAGGTAGGCGGCGTTCTTGCGCTGCTCGTCACCGCCCGTCGGGATGAGCGGGATCAGCACCGACGGCTTGCCGATCGCGGTCAGCTCCGACACGGTGCCGGCGCCGCTGCGCGCGATCACCACGTCGGCCGCCGCGTACAGGTCGGGCAGCTCCGAGCCCACGTACGGCACCGGATGGTAGCGGTCGGCCAGCCCCGGCGGCAGCTCCACCGCCCGCATCTGCTCGATCCAGGCCGGCCCGCACTGGTGCACCACCTGGGCGTGCGGCAGCAGCCGGGGCAGCAGCTCGGCGATCAGCGTGTTGATCTGCTTGCTGCCCTGCGCGCCGCCCGTCACGTAGATCAGCGGCACCTCGAACGTCAGCCCGAACAGGTCGTAGGCGGCGGCCCGGTTGCCCTGCAGCAGCTCCGGCCGGACCGGGTTGCCCGTCACGACCGCCTTGGAGCGCGCCGAGGCCGGCAGGTAGTCCAGCGACGACTCGTGCGACAGCGCGATCCGGGTCGCCAGCCGCGACAGGATGCGGTTGGCCAGCCCCACCACCGTGGTCTGCTCGTGCATGACCAGCGGCCGGCGGATCAGCTTGGCCGCCACCCCGATCGGCACCGCCACGTAACCCCCGGTCGACAGCACCACGTCGGGCAGGTAGCGGGCGGCGTGCCCGATCGCCTGGAACACGCCCACCGGGATGCGGAACACGTCGGCGACGTTGGTGCCGAGCTCGCGCAGGTTGGGCCGGCGGCGCAGCTTGCCCGTGGTGATCGCCTTGAACGGGATGCCGTGCTCGGCGGTGAGACGGGCCTCCAGCCCGCCGGCCGTGCCCACCCAGAGCACGTCGTGCGGCACCTGGTGACGCCGCAGCGCCGCCAGGGTCGTCAGAGCCGGGTAGGTGTGACCGCCGGTGCCGCCGCCGGTGATCAGCAGTCGCAGGGTTCGTGACATGCGCTCAGACTATGGCCGCACAGCGGAAACCCGTGTGCCCGGTGGCGGAGTCGGGGGTGTTGGAGGTGCGCGCCGCCACCCGGTAGCGGTTGCAGTAGGAGTCGTGGCACATGTACGAGCCGCCGCGGATCACCTTGGCCTCGCCCTCGGCCGGGCCGGTCGGGTTGTCGGCGTACGGCTCCCACTCGACGCCCCACCAGTCGGCGGTCCACTCCCACACGTTGCCGGAGACGTTGTAGAGGCCGTAGCCGTTGGGCTGGAACGACTTGACCGGCATCGTGCCCTTGCTCGGCGCCGACGGGAAGCGGCCCTGCCAGATGTTGCACCGCTGCCGCCCCTTCGGCGCCAGCTCGTCGCCCCACGGATAGCGGGCCCGCTCCAGGCCGCCGCGCGCGGCCATCTCCCACTCGGCCTCGGTCGGCAGCCGCTTGCCCGCCCACGCCGCGTAGGCGCTCGCGTCGTGCCACGACACGTGCACGACCGGGTGGTTCTGCCGGTGGCCCACCGAGGAGCCCGGCCCCTCGGGCGTGCGCCAGGTGGCGCCCTCCACCCCGGCCCACCACGGCGCCCCGGGCACGCTCGCCTCCAGGACGCCCCGGCCGGCGAACTGCCGGAACACGAACGACCAGCCGATGCGCTCGGCCTCGGTCACGTACCCGGTCTCCTTCACGAACGTGGCGAACTGCGCGTTCGTCACGCACGCCGGGTCGATGAGGAACGGCTCCACCCGCACCCGGCGCACCGGGCCCTCGCCGTCCTCCGGGCGGCCGTCGGGGTCGTCGCCGCCCATCCAGAACTCGCCGCCGGGGATCCGCACCATCCCGCGCGGCGGCTCCCGCCGCACCGCCACGGGCCCGGGTGCGGGCGTCGGCATGGGCATCGGGGTCGGCGTCGGCGTCGGCGTCGGCACGGTGAGCACCTCGTGCGCCGCCGTGACCGCACCCGCCCCGCTGCCCGCCCCGCCGCCCGCGCCGGACCCGCCGGGCTCCCCGGCCGCCTCACGGCTCGGACCGCAGCACGCGCCCATCCCGGCCCCCCTCTCACGTGTGTCGTGGCCTCTAGGAAGGGTAGTCGCCCTGCCATGCGCACGATCACGCGGCCGCCGCACGCGAACGCCGCCGAGACACTGCGGCTGGGCCTCACCCTGGTCCTGCCGGCGCTCGCGCAGGGCGTCATCGTGCGCCGCCCGCTCATGGTCCGGCTCGCCGCGCTCACCCGCGCCGACGACCGGGCCGTCCGGCTGCTCGCCCGGCTGCGCGCCCGCCACGGCGACGGCCCGCTGCTGGTCCGGGTGCCGCTGCGGGGCTGGGCGGTGCTCGTGCTCTCGGCCGCCGACGTGCGGCGGGTGCTCGACGACCGCTCGCTCACCCCGGCCAACCGGGAGAAACGCGGCGCCCTCGGCCACTTCCAGCCGGACGGCGTGCTCATCACCCCCGAGCCGGAGCTGCGGGAGCGGCGTCACGACTACAACGAACGGGTGCTGCTCCCCGACTTCGGGCCGGTCGCGCGGGCCGCCGCCGAGGAGGCGGCCACGCTGCCGTACCGGGGCGTGCTCACCTGGACGGACTTCCACGCCGCGTTCTGGCGGCTGGCCCGGCGCGTCGTGCTCGGCGACGGCGCCCGCGACGACGTGACCCTCACCCGGATGCTCGACCGGCTGCGCGGCGACGCCAACTGGTTCTACCTGCGCGGGCGCCGCACCGACGTGTACCGCGCCTTCCGGCGGCGGCTGGACGGCCACCTGGCGCGCGCCGAGCCCGGCAGCCTGGCCGCCGCCCTGGCCGCCACCCCGGCCCCCGCCGACGTGTGCCCGGAAGGCCAGGTGCCGCACTGGCTGTTCGCCTTCGACGCCGCCGCCATCGCCGCCTACCGCGCCCTCGCTCTCCTGGCCACCCACCCACCCCCCAGAAC
>NZ_JBGNUU010000028.1:0-113080 GCF_041950485.1 Nonomuraea sp. ATR24 | reverse complement strand
AACCTGTTCCAACAGCGGAGCTCCTGTGGTGAGGATGTCTTGGAGTGACAGACCTCTTCTACAGCGGCTCCGCTGCTTTGTTCACCGGTCTTGACGAACAGCCCTCTCCCTTAACTGAACGGCGTTGGCTCTAGACTCGCGGCTGTGAGCGATGACGACCTCGACGTGCTGGCGCTGCTGCACGACCCGGTCCGCCGGAGCCTGTACGAGGCCGTGGCCGGGCGGGGCGGCGAGGTGGGCCGGGCGGAGGCCGCCGAGGCCGCCGGGGTCTCCAGGACGCTGGCCGGGCACCACCTGGACCGGCTGGTCGAGGCCGGGCTGCTGGAGAGCGGCTTCCGCGCGCCCGAGCGCAAGGGACCGGGCAGCGGCCGGCCCGCCAAGGTCTACCGGCGCGCGGCCGGCGAGCTGTCGGTGAGCCTGCCGCCGCGCGAGTACGCCACGCTCGGCGCGGTGCTGGCCGAGGTGGTCGAGGAACTCGGCGCCGAGGAGCGGGCCGAGGCGGCCGCCCGCCGCGCCGGCGAACGCCTCGGCCGCCGGGGCGCGCCGCCCGCTGGGCCGACGCCCTCGGACGGCGATCCCGCCGAGGCGGTGCTGCGAGAGCGCGGCTACGAGCCGTACGCCGAGGACGGCCGGTTGCGCATGCGCAACTGCCCCTTCCACGCGCTGGCGATGGAGCAGCCCCTGCTCGTGTGCTCGATGAACCTGGCGCTGTGCCAGGGCCTGCTGGCAGGGCTCGGCGACGACCCGGACCGGGCCCGGCTGGACCCGCGGCCGGGGGAGTGCTGCGTCACCCTTTCTAAAACAAACGGAGATTGACATAGAAGGTCTCGGGGTGGTGTGCTGAGCGTCATGCATCTCGCGGAGCTCAACCTGGCGCACCTGCGCGCGCCCATCGACTCGGCCGAGCTGGCCGAGTTCGTCGCCCTGCTCGAACCGATCAACGACCTCGCCGACCGCTCACCCGGCTTCGTGTGGCGGCTGAAGGAGAGCGAGGAGGACCCGACCGCCACCGTCCAGCACGAGTACGGCGACCACCTGCTGGTCAACTTCTCGGTGTGGGAGTCCCTCGACGCGCTGTGGAACTACGTCTACCGCAGCGACCACCTGGCCGTGCTGCGCCGCCGCCGCGAATGGTTCCTGCGCATGGCGGAGCCCGCCATGGTGATGTGGTGGATCCCCGAAGGGACCATCCCGACGCTGGCCGAGGGGATGGCACGCCTGCGCCGCCTCAGGACCGAAGGACCCGGCCCCGAGGCGTTCACCTACAAGGACGCCTACGACAGCAGCGAGGCCGCCAGCCTGCCCGCCGCCGCCGCGGCCAGGAAGTAGGCCAGGTCCTCCTCCAGCCCCCTGCCCATCGTCGACAGCCGGACCGGCGAGGCGGACAACGCCTCGCGCAGGCCGTCGACCGGCACCGGGACCAGGTCGTGCCGGACCGCCAGGAGCTCCGCCTGGTCCCGCACCCGCTCACCGAACGCGCCATCCAGCATCGGCACCGGCACCCGGGCCCGCGCCAGCGCCACCCGCCCGTACGCCGTCAGCGAATGGTGCGAGACGCCCACGTGCCGCTCGCGCAGGTCGCCCTCGCTCACCCGCAGCGACGCCACCGGCCGCCCCTGCAGCACCGCCGCCGCGTTGACCGCCTCGCCCGCCGACACCCCCGAGAACCCCCACCGGGTGCCCGTGCCCAGGTTGCCCGGCCCCTGCGCGACCACCGCCACGTCGGCCTCCAGCACGTGGCGGGCCGCCAGCAGCCCCGTGTGGACGGTGACGGCCTCCACGTCGCCGCCGAACGCCTGCCCGACCGTGACCGTCCCCGCCAGCCAGCCGATCTCCCGCAGCCGCGCCGCCGCCATCGAGAACCACGCGGGCAGGGCCCCGCCGTCCTGCATCACGTACGCGACCCGTACGCCGGGACGGGACTCGTACAGGCCGCACAGGATCGGCGGGAGCGCCGAGTGCAGGTCGGCGACCACCACGGGCATGCCGTCGACGGAGTCGGCCTCGCGCAGCCGCTCGTGGAACGGGGAGTCCTGCTCGTCGGCGCCCAGCACCGTGGCCTGCAGCGGCGTGTAGCGCGCCTTCACCAGGTGGCCGGGGCCCTGGGGATCTTCCGGCAAACGGTTCGGCACTGCCACCACCATGGCGTAACCTCCCGTACCGAGACCCATCGCGAGTGCCGTCGTGTTGAGCAGCACCTCGTCGCCGGGCTCCGGGCGGCCCACCAGCAGCGGATAGGCCAGCGCCCGGGACAACGCGCCCGCCGCGTTGGAGTCCTCACCGGACACGGCGACGTCCAGCTCCATCGCTCCCGGCCACTCGCGCCGGATCCGCACAACCTCGCCCTTGCGCCATCTGATCACGGGGGCAGGGTAGCGTCGTTGAAGGAGGAGTGAGCAGATGTCGCGCCGTAAGACCGAGCGGTTGCTCAATCTGGTGATCTGCCTGCTCGCCACCCGCCGCCCGCTGTCGGCCGAGCAGATCCGCCAGGCCGTCCCCGGTTACGACCGCGACGGCGACGAGGCGTTCCAGCGCATGTTCGAGCGGGACAAGAACGAGCTGCGCGAGATCGGCATCCCGATCGACGTGGTCCGCGACCCGTGGGAGGACGAGCCCGGCTACCGCATCGAGCGGCAGTCGTACGAGCTGCCCGAGATCACCCTGGAGCCGGACGAGGCCGCGGTGCTGGGCGTGGCCGCGCAGGTGTGGCAGCGCGCCAGCCTGGCCGAGGCCGCCTCCGGGGCGCTGCTCAAGCTGCGCGCCGGCGGGGTCGCCACCGACGAGACCGCGGGCGGGGGAGTGGCCGGCGGCGGCGCGCTGGAGGTGCGCGTCGACACCCGCGACCCGGCCTTCCCGGCGCTATGGGAGGCCGTGCGCGACCGGCGGCCGGTCCGCTTCGACTACCGCGGCGCCGGCAGCGAGAACGTGCACACCCGCACCGTCGAGCCGTGGGGCGTGGTCAGCCGCCGCGGCCGCTGGTACCTGGCCGGGTTCGACCGGGGGCGCGGCGCGCCGCGGGCCTTCCGGCTCAGCCGCATCACCGGCCAGGTCGCCGCCGCGGGCCGGCCCGGCTCCGTCGAGGTGCCCAAGGGCGTCGACCTGCGGGCCATGGTCGACTTCCCCGACGAGCCCGCGCGCGAGCGCACCGCGCTGGTGCGCGTGCGGCAGGGCGCCTGCGAGGGGCTGCGCCAGCTCGCCCGGACCGTGCGCCCCGGCGCCGACGGGTGGGACGAGGCCGAGCTCACCTTCTCCGACCCCGAACGGCTGGCCGGATGGATGGCCAGCCTCGGCTCCGACGTCGAGGTGGCCGGGCCGCCCGACGCCCGCGAAGCCGTCATCCGCCGACTGAAGGGAGCGCTGGCATGAGCGGGTCCGCCGACCGGCTGCCCAGGCTGCTCGCGCTCGTCCCCTACCTGATGTCCCACCCCGGGGCGCAGGTCGGCGAGGTGGCCGAGGTGTTCGGCCTGAGCGAGAAGCAGCTCATCGACGACCTGCAGCTCGTGTGGATGTGCGGCCTGCCCGGCCACACGCCCGGCGACCTCATCGACGTGTCGTGGGACGGCGGCGAGATCGTCATTGACAACGCCGACACCATCGCCAGGCCGCTGCGGCTGGGCATCGACGAGGCCAGCGCGCTGCTCGTCGCGCTGCGCATGCTGGCCGCCACGCCGGAGCTGGCCGAGGTGCAGGGCGACGCGCTGCCCCGGGTGGTGGCCAAGCTGGAGCGCGCCGCGGGCGAGGGCGCCGCGGCCGTCAGCAGCCAGGTCGCCGTCGACGTCGACGCCGCCCCCGACGCGCTGCCCCGAGTGCGCCAGGCGCTGACCGCCCGCCGCCGGCTGTCGCTGCGCTACTACGTGCCGGGCCGCGACGAGGTGACGCCGCGCGAGGTCGACCCGATGCGGATCGTCGTCGTCGACGGGCGCAGCTACCTGGAGTGCTGGTGCTACCGGGCCGAGGCGATGCGGCTGTTCAGGCTGGACCGGATGCTCGGCGTCGAGGTGCTCGACGTGCCCGCCGACCCGCCTGCCGAGGCCGAGCCGATCGACGTCGCGCAGGGCGTGTTCCGGCCGTCGCCGACCGACGAGCTGGTCGAGCTTGAGGTCACCGCCGCCGGGCGCTGGGTGGCCGAGTACTACCCGTGCGAGCAGGTCACCGAGCTGGGCGAAGGGCGGCTGCGGGTGACGCTGCGGGCCCGGGACGAGGACTGGGTCCTGCGGCTGGCGCTGCGGCTGGGCGACACCGGCCGCGTCGTGGCGCCGCCCGCGATGGCGGGCCGCGTGCGGGAGGAGGCGGAGCGCGCCCTCGGCCTGTACGCTCACCAGGCATGACGTGGATCTTGCCGGCCGCCGTGCTCCTGGTCGCCGGGCTGGCCGTGATAGCGGTCGCCGGGCGGCGCGCGGCGGTGGCCGCACGCCGCTTGAACAGGGAGATTGCCCAAGTTCATCAGCAATTCAGACACAAAGAGAACATCGGGGGATGAGGCAGCGGCCCCGGCAGCGTACGATCGGGGGGAAGAACCGCACTTCGCTCACCATGAAGGACGTCACATGAACTTGGGAGCTCCGGAGATCATCCTGATCCTGGTGGCCTTGGTCCTGCTCTTCGGCGCCAAGAAGCTGCCGGATCTCGCCCGTGGCGTCGGCCGGTCCCTGCGCATCTTCAAGGCCGAGACGAGCAAGCTCAACGACGACGACGACAAGCCCACCGTCGTGCAGGCGCAGGCCGAGCCCCAGGCTCAGCCCCAGCCCGCGCCCCCGCAGCAGATCCCCGCGGCGGCGCCCTCCGTCGAGGAGCAGGCTCGCCAGCTGGAGGAGCAGGCCGCCCGGCTGCGTGCCGCCGCGCAGGCCGACAAGCGTCCCTGACCCATCCACCCCTCGTCCCCTTGGACTGACTAGATGGCGCTGCTGAAACGGTCGGATCCCAAACCGCAGCGGGATCCCGAGGGCCGCATGCCGCTGATGGAGCACCTGCGCGAGCTGCGCAACCGGGTGCTCATCGCGCTCGCGGCCGTGGCGGTCGGCCTGGTCATCGGCTGGCTCGTGTCCGGGCCGATGTGGGAGCTGCTCAAGGAGCCCTACTGCTCCGCCCCGCAGTCGCGCGATCTGACCGGCGAGTGCAGCCTGACCTACAACGGGATCTTCTCCTCGTTCTTCATCACGCTGAAGATCTCGCTGATGGTCTCCCTCGTCGTGGCCTCACCGGTGTGGCTCTACCAGATCTGGGCGTTCGTCACCCCCGCCCTCTACCGCACCGAGAAGCGCTACACGATGGCGTTCCTGGGGCTGGCCATCCCGCTGTTCGCGGCCGGCGCGGCGCTGTCCTATCTGATCATGGACACGGCGCTGGGGTTCCTGCTCAGCTTCTCGCTCGAGGGCACCGTCGCCACCATCTCGATCGACGAGTACCTCGACTACGTCCTGATCATGCTGCTGATCTTCGGCGTGTCGTTCGAGCTGCCGCTGCTGCTGGTCTTCCTCAACATCATCGGCGTGCTGCCGCGCGCCACCGTGGCCAAGCACCGGCGCCTGGTCATCTTCCTCATGTTCGTCTTCGGCGCGCTCGTCACGCCGGGCGGCGACCCGGTCACCATGATGGCGCTGGCCGCGCCGATGATCGTGCTGTTCGCGGCGGCCGAGCTGGTCATGTACCTGCTGGAGCGCAAGCGGGCCGACCCCTACGCGGGGCTCGACGACGACCAGGCCTCCGCGCTGTCCGACGACGACACCCCGATCGACGCCCCCACCGGCGTGGACGACGGGCGACAGGAAGAGGATTCCGGTTCTGCCCGATAGGCGATAGGTTCCGGGCGTGGCCCCCCAACTCGCCCTGCTCGTCAACCCCGCCGCACGCGGCGGACGCGCCCTGCGCCTGCTCGAACCCGTGGCCCGCCGACTCCGCGCCGGCGGCGCCGACCTGTCGGTGATCGTCGGCGACGACGCGGCGGACGCGCTCGTACGGGCCTGCGCCGCCGTCGCCGAACGTCCCGACGCGCTTGTCGCCTTCGGCGGCGACGGCCTCGTGCACCTGGCCGTCCAGGCCGTCGCGGGCACCGACGTGCCGCTCGGCATCATCCCGGCGGGCACCGGCAACGACATCGCCGCCGCCCTCGGCCTGCCCGTCCAGGACCCCGTCGCGGCGGCCCGAACCGTCCTCCGCATGCGCCCCCGCCCCCTCGACGCCGCCACCATCCGCCACACCACCGCCCCGCCCTTCCCGGACCCCTGCACGCGCGCGGGCGCCGCCGGAGGCCCCGGCAACGGTGGTCTTGGGGGCCGCTCCGGCGGCGTCCCCGGCCTCGGTGGTCCCGGCGGCGCCGGTGGCGTCCCTGGTCCCGATGGTCCCGGTGGCGTCGGTGGCGCGCCCGTGGGCGGGTCCGGTGGCGACCCAGATGGGCCCGTCGGCCGCCCCGGGCGGGCCGGCCGCTCCGGTGCGGGTGGGGACGGGGCGGGTGGGGGCACCGGTGGCCGGTTCGGGGCGGGGCTCTCCGGTGTGGGGGGCGGGGGTGGGGAGGAGGTGTTCGCCGGGGTGGTGTGCTGCGGGTTCGACTCGCGGGTGAACGAGCGGGCCAACGCGCTGTCGTGGCCGCCGGGGATGGCCCGGTACCTGGTGGCGACCGCGCGGGAGCTGAGGTCGTTCGAGCCGATCCCGTTCCGGGTGACGATCGACGGCGGGGAGCCGGTCGAGCGGGAGGCCATGATGGTCGCGGTGGGCAACACGAGCTCGTACGGCGCCGGGATGCGCATCTGCCCGGACGCCCGCCCCGACGACGGGCTGCTGGACGTGGTGATGGTGGGCGCGGTGGGCAAGGGGGAGTTCCTGCGCGTCTTCCCGCGTGTCTACCGGGGCACGCACGTGGCGCATCCGGCGGTGACGGTGTGGCGGGCCAGGAGCGTCACGCTGGAGGCGGCCGGCGTCGTGGCGTACGCCGACGGTGAGCGGATCGGCCCGGCCCCGGTCACGTGCGAGGTGCGGCCGGGCGCGTTGAACGTCCTGGTATGAACCGTACTTTGTAAAGGGCGCGGCCGTGAGGACGGACCGGAATGGCGGTTTCGGTAGGGTGGCCGGTATGACAACGCCAGCGGAACGCTACGCGGCCTTCCGTCAGAAATACGCCGGCGACGGGCCCGCATTCACCTCGTTCCGGGGCCTGTACGACTTCGAGCTGGACGAGTTCCAGATCGACGCCTGCCGGGCGCTGGAGGCGGGCGACGGAGTCCTGGTGGCGGCGCCCACCGGCTCTGGGAAGACGGTCGTCGGCGAGTTCGCCGTCCACCTGGCTCTGGAGCAGGGGCTCAAGTGCTTCTACACCACCCCGATCAAGGCGCTGTCCAACCAGAAGTACAACGACCTGGTCAAACGGTACGGCACGGCCAAGGTGGGCCTGCTGACCGGCGACAACAGCGTCAACGGCGAGGCCCCGATCGTCGTCATGACGACCGAGGTGCTGCGCAACATGCTCTACGCGGGCTCGGCCACGCTGGCGGGGCTCGGGTTCGCGGTGATGGACGAGGTCCACTACCTGGCCGACCGGTTCCGCGGGGCGGTGTGGGAAGAGGTCATCATCCACCTGCCGGAGTCGGTGCGGCTGGTGGCGCTGTCGGCGACGGTGAGCAACGCCGAGGAGTTCGGCGAGTGGCTCGGTGAGGTGCGCGGCGACACCACCGTGATCGTCGACGAGCACCGGCCGGTGCCGCTGTGGCAGCACATGATGGTGGGCCACCGCGTCTACGACATCTTCATGACCGACGACGACACGCCGCGGATCAACCCGACGCTGATGCGGGTCACGCGGGACGCCGAGCGGCTGACGGCGGGGCGGGGCAGGCGCGGCTACGGCAGGCCGACGCGCTCGCGCCCGCCGGACCGGGCGCAGGTGATCGAGCGGCTCGACGCGGAGGCGCTGCTGCCGGCGATCACGTTCATCTTCTCGCGGGCGGGCTGCGACGCGGCCGTCCAGCAGTGCCTGCACGCCGGGATCCGGCTGACGACGGAGCGGGAGCGGCACGAGATCCGCCAGCTCGTCGACGAGCGCACGGCGCACCTGCCGGACGAGGACCTGGCGGTGCTGGGCTACCTGGAGTGGCGCGACTGCCTGGAGCGGGGGCTGGCCGCGCACCACGCGGGCATGCTGCCGGCGTTCAAGGAGGTCGTCGAGGAGCTGTTCACCCGCGGCCTGGTCAAGGCGGTGTTCGCGACGGAGACGCTGGCGCTGGGCATCAACATGCCGGCCCGCAGCGTGGTGATCGAGAAGCTCGACAAGTGGAACGGCGAGACGCACGCCGACCTGACCCCCGGCGAATACACGCAGCTCACCGGCCGGGCGGGGCGGCGCGGCATCGACGTCGAGGGCCACGCGGTGGTGCTGTGGCAGCCGGGCATGGACCCGCTGTCGGTGGCGGGCCTGGCGGGCACCCGTACGTATCCGCTGCGCTCCAGCTTCCAGCCGTCCTACAACATGGCGGTCAACCTGGTCGGCCAGTTCGGCAGGGAGCGGGCCAGGGCGCTGCTGGAGGAGTCGTTCGCCCAGTTCCAGGCCGACCGGGCGGTGGTCGGGCTGGCCAAGCAGCTGCGCAAGCACGAGGAGGCGCTGGAGGGCTACCAGGAGGCGATGACCTGCCATCTGGGCGACTTCCCCGAGTACGCGGCTCTGCGCAGGCGGCTGTCGGACCGGGAGGCGGAGCTGTCGCGCCAGCGCGGCGCGGCCCGGCGGGCGGCGGCGGTGCGGTCGCTGGAGGCGCTGCAGCCGGGTGACGTGATCCGGGTGCCGGGCGGGCGCCGGGCCGGGCTCGCGGTGGTGCTCGACCCGGGCCGCAACCCGCGCGGTCACGGTCCCAGCCCGCTGGTGCTGACGATCGGCAAGCAGATCAAGAAGCTCGACCCCGCGGACTTCCCGGTGCCGGTGGAGCCGCTGGAGAAGATCCGCATCCCGAAGAACTTCAACGGCCGCTCGCCCAAGGAACGCGCCAACCTGGTCTCCACGCTGCTGGCCAGGATCGGTGACCGCGATCTGGGCAAGCCGGTCAGGGCGCGGGACCACGCGGTGGAGGACGACGAGGTCAACGAGCTGCGCCGGCGCATCCGGCAGCACCCGTGCCACGGCTGCGACGAGCGCGAGGACCACGCCCGCTGGGCCGAGCGTTACCACAAGCTGCTGCGTGAGACCGAGGGGCTGCGGCGGCGGGTGGAGGGCCGTTCGCACGTCATCTCGCGCACCTTCGACCGGATCTGCTCGGTGCTGGAGCAGCTCGGCTACCTGGAGGGCGAGCAGGTCACCGACGAGGGCCGCCGGCTGGGCCGCCTCTACACCGAGCTCGACCTGCTGACGGCCGAGTGCCTGCGCAGCGGGCTGTGGGAGGAGCTCGACCCGGCTGAGCTGGCGGCGTGCGTGTCGGCGCTGGTGTTCGAGTCGCGGCAGTCCGACGACGCGCGCCGGCCCAAGGTCCCGGCGGGCCGGGCGCAGGACGCGCTGACGGCGATGCTGCGGCTGTGGGGCGAGCTGGAGGGCATCGAGTCCGACCACGGCCTGTCGACGATCCGCGAGCCGGATCTCGGCTTCGCGTGGGCGGCGTTCCGCTGGACGAAGGGTCACTCGCTGGACGCGGTGCTGATGGACGGCGTGGGCGGCAACGAGCTGGCGGCGGGCGACTTCGTGCGCTGGGTCAAGCAGCTCATGGACCTGCTGGGGCAGCTCGGCAACGCCGCCCCGCCCGGCAGCCGGATCAAGCAGACGGCGACCAAGGCGATGGACGCGATGCGGCGTGGGGTGGTGGCCTACTCGTCGGTGGCCTGACCCTCTTGCCAGAGGACGTGCGCGCGATTACGGTCAAGACCGTTATATCGCCCGCCGGGAGGCTGTCGTGCGCATCGTCCTTGTCGCATTCCTTGTCCTGTTATCCCTCGCCACTCCGGCCCAGGCCGAATCGCCGCCCACCGGGTGCGGCTTCCAGAGCCTGGGCCGGCTGCCGCTGACCGGCGCGACCACGGCGGGCACCGCGCTCGACGGCGATCGCGTCTACTCGGTGACCTCCAGCGCCTCCGGCCCGGCCGTGCTCGGCATCCGCGACGCCGCCGACGGCTCGCTGATCGCCGAACGCCCGCTGCCGCTCGCCCTCGGCTCCTGGGCCGTCACCGTGGCGCCCGACCACTCCGTCTACGTGGGCAGCTACAACGCCACCGCCGGGGCGATGGGCCGCCTGTTCCGCTACGACCCGGCGGCCGACAAGGTGAGCGAGCTGGGCATCGCGGTGCCGGGCGAGACGTTCGTGTGGACGGTCGCGGCCAGCCCCGACGGCTCGGCCGTCTACGGCGGCACCTCGCCCAACGGGCGGCTGTTCCGCTACGACACCGCCACCGGCCGCGTCGCCGACCTGGGCAGCCCGGTGCCGGGCGAGCAGTTCGTCCGCGACCTGGCCGTCGGCGCCGACGGCACCGTGTACGCCGGGGTCGGCGCGCAGAGCATGAAGGTCGCCGTGGTCGCGCCGGACGGCGCCGTCCGGCAGGTCATCGAACCGCCGGTCGAGGGCGCGGGCTACGCCTACGACCTCGACGTCGTCGGCCACCACCTGCTCGTCCGCTTCACCACCTCGACGGGCGCCAACCCGATGGGCGTGTACGACCTGGCCGCCAAGGCGTGGAAGGACGTGGTGGCGGACGTCGGCAGCCTGACCGTGGGCGGCGGCAGGCACGGGCACACCGTCCACCTGGTCCAGGACGACGAACTCATCGAATACGACCTGAAAAGCGGAAAAATCACGAAGCTGGGCTTCGGTGACCTCGGCGGCGGGGCCGCCCGGACGCTCGGCTGGATCGGCACCACCCTCGTCGGCACCTCCTCGACCGGCCGCCTCTGGCACTACGACCGCCGCGCCGGCAAGGGCGTCCTGTTCGAGTCCACGCTTACCGGCCAGCCCGTCAGCATCCGCTCGATGGGCGTCGGCCCCGACGGGCGGATCTACGCCGGCGGCTTCTTCACCGGCGGCCTGGCCTCCTACGACCCCGCGACCGGCGAGACCCGCTCGTGGCCGAACGTCGGCCAGAGCGAGGGCATCGTCACCCATCGCGGCAAGCTCTACCTGGGCGTCTACCCCGGCGCGCGCATCTACGAGTTCGACGGCGAGCAGCCGCGGCTGCTGCTCGGGCTGGGGGAGCAGGAGCAGGACCGCCCGTTCGCGATGGTGTCGGCGGGCGACTGGCTGGCGTTCGGCACCGTGCCCAAGGCGGGCGTCCTCGGCGGCGCGCTCGGCCTGCTCGACCCGGCCACCGGGGAGAAGGTGATCGAACGTGACCTGATCCCCGGCCACAGCATCATCGGCCTGGCCTACCGCGACGGCGTCCTGTACGGGACCACGTCGGCCTTCGGCGGCACCAACGTCCCGCAGGGCGAGGCCCAGGCGTTCGCCTACGACGTCGCCGGGCGCTCGCTGAAGTGGCGGACCACGCCCGTCCCCGGCAACCTGGCCCTCGGCTCGCTCGCCTTCGACGGCGCGGGCAGGCTGTGGGGGCTCAGCCCCGACTCGCTGTTCGAGCTCGATCCGGCCACCGGCCGGGCGCTGCGCACGGTCAAGCACCAGACCTACCCGTGGCAGACGGTGTCGCAGGTGTGGCTCGACACCTACGTCGAGGCCGGCCGTGACGGCATGCTGTACGGCAAGGTCCAGGGCAAGGTCTACCGGATCGACCCGGTGACGATGAAGCTCACGCTGATCGTCCGGCCGATCTCGAACCTGGTGAAGGGCGCCGACGGGCACATGTACCTGTCGCGGTTCGAGAACTTCTCCACCTACAGGCTCTGCTGAAGGGCCTCGGTCCGCTTGCGCAGCACCTCGACGGTGCGCGTGACGTAGTCGGCTATCGTGGCCAGCTCGCGGGCGTCGTACCGGGACATGAAGGCGTTCATGTCCGCGCCGAGGTCGGCGAAGATGCCCGCGAGGTCCGGCCGGTTGCCGGGGTCGGCCTCGACGAGGACGCGGCGGCGGTCGGCGGGGTCGGCGACCCGCCGGGCGTAGCCGGCGCGTTCGAGCCGGCCGACGAGGGCCGTGACGGCGCTGGCGTTCATGCCGAGCTCGCCGGCGAGCGCTCCGGCGGTCAGCCCGCCGGAGCGGGTGATCACGCCCAGCGCCTTGTGGTCGACCGCGCTCAGGCCCAGCTTGCGCGCGACCGCCTCGTGGAAGAGCACGACCGCGGTGCTCAGCTCCCAGCCCATCCTCGCGCCGTCCATCCACGCTCCTTTGTTTCAATGGAGTGAATAATTCAATGTGATGAAGTATTGTACCGGCATGGTTCTCCGATCAGGTTTCGAACTCGCCGGTGACGCCGCATCCTGGGGATGGCGCTTCTACCTCCGGCACTTCTGGATCGTCGCCGGGCTGTCGATGGTCCCGGCCGTCCAGCGCTTCGCCGCCATCACCGCCGGCGACGACCTGCCCGCCGCCGTGAACATCGCCGCCGAGGTGCTCACCGCCGCCTGCCGCGTCGTCCTGCTGTACGTGATCGTCCGCCTGGCCGTACGCGCCGAGCCCGCGCTGCGCGGCCTGACCCCCGCCGCGCTGTGGCAGCGCATGGGCGAGGGGATCGACCGCGACCGCTGGGCCTTCGCCACCCAGTTCCTCGTGCTGGGCGCGGCCTTCACCGTGCTCGACGTGCTGCCGGCCCTCGCCGTCGAACAGTGGGCAGGCCAGGCGCGCGACCTCGTCACCGCGCTGCTCGTCTCCGTGAAGAACCCCACCGTCATCGCGTTCACCTTCGTCTGGATGACCGGCGTCGCGACACGGCTCATGCTCAGCGGCTCAAGGCGTCCAGCAGCCGGTTGAGCGGGCTGTCGAGCCCGTAGCGGTCGGCCAGGCGCACCAGCGCCTCCGGATCGCGCGGCTTGACCGGCAGCGTCAGGTCCGCGGCCGGCAGCGGCGCGTCGCCGGCGACCTTGACCACGGCCGGGGCGGCGGCCAGATAGTCGCGGGCGGCGGCCAGCTTGGTGCGGCTGCCCGCCGGGAAGCCCTCGGTGACGCCCGCGTCCAGCGCCTCCAGCAGCGCCTCCAGCGAGCCGAACCGGGTCACCAGCGACGCCGCCGTCTTCTCGCCCACCCCCGCCACGCCCGGCAGGCCGTCGCTGGGGTCGCCGCGCAGCGTGGCGAAGTCGGCGTAGCCGCGGCCCGGGATGCCGTACTTGGCGCTCACCCAGCTCTCGTCCACGAGCTGCAGGTTGCGGATGCCGCGCGCGGTGTAGAGGACGCGCACCGGGCGGGCGTCGTCGACGAGCTGGAACAGGTCGCGGTCGCCCGTCACGATGTCGACCGCGCCGGAGGCCCGGTGGGTCAGCGTGCCGATCACGTCGTCGGCCTCGAACCCGGGCGACTCCAGGCGGGCGATGCCGACCGCGTCCAGCACCTCCTCGATCACCGGGATCTGCGGCACCAGCGTGTCGGGCACCTCCTCGGTGTCGCCGTGGGCGACCCGATGCGCCTTGTACGTGGGGATCGCCGCCACCCGGAAGGCGGGCCGCCAGTCGGCGTCCATCGTGGCCACCAGCTCGGCGGGGGAGTGCTGCCGCACCAGCGTGGCGATCATGTCGATGAGGCCCCGCACCGCGTTGACCGGCATGCCGTCGGGCGCCGTGATCGAGTCCGGAATGCCGAAGTAGGCGCGGAAGTAGAGCGAAGGGGTGTCCAGAAGCATCAGCACTAGCCCAGTATGCCCACAGCCAGCAGGCACGCGTCGTCTTCCGGGTTGGGCCCGCCGATGTCGGCCAGCAGCCGGTCCAGGCCCTCGTCCAGGTCGCAGCCCGGCAGCTTGCACGCCGCCGTCATAACCAGGTCGAGCCCCTCGTCGATGTCGCGGGTGCGCCGCTCCACCAGCCCGTCGGTGAACATCAGCAGCAGGTCGCCCGCCCGCAGCGGGGTGCTGGCCAGAAGATAGGGCCGGTCGCAGGTGGCGCCCAGCAGCACGCCCGCGGGCGGGCACAGCGGCGAGGCCACCCCGTCGCGCACCAGGATCGGCGCCAGGTTGCCCGCCTGCCCCCAGGCGAACACGCGGGTCGCGGTGTCGAGATGGCCGATGATCGCGGTGGCCGTGGTGCCCGACAGCCGGTGCAGCACCAGGTCGTTCAGCCAGGCCAGCACCCGGTTCGGCGGCACGCCCGTCATCGTCAGGCCGATCAGCGCGTGGCGGAGCTGCGCCATGTGCGCGATCGCCGGCAGGCCGTGCCCCGACACGTCGCCGATCGCCAGCAGCGCCCGCCCGTCGGGCAGCGCCGCGGCCTCGAACCAGTCGCCGCCCAGGCTGGCGGTCTTCTCCGCCGGGACGTAACGCACCGCGATCCGGGTGCGCGGCAGGTCCAGGCAGCCGACCGGCTCCGGCAGGATCGCCTCGCGCAGCGCCAGCATCACGTGCCGCTCCTCGGCCGCCTGCACCCGCGCCTCCAGGAGCTGGCGGCGCGACTCCGACATGATCCGCTCGGCCCGGCGGCGGCCGGTGATGTCCTGGATGACGCCGTGCACGCCGGTCGGGCCGCCCGGCGCCATCAGCGGCTCCAGCACCACCCGCAGGTTGCGCACGTCGCCGCCGTCACGCCGGACGCGGAACTCGGCCTGCACCGGCTCCACGCCCCGCACCACCGTCCACAGCAGTTCGTCGAGCGCGGCCAGGTCGGCGGGCTCGACGTGCCGGGCCAGCTCGGCCAGCGGCAGCGGCCCGGCCCCGGGGTCACGCCCGAAGATGGCGTAGACCTGGTCGGACCACATGACGGCGCCGGTGCGCAGGTTCCACTCCGCCCAGCCCATGTTGCCCAGCCGCTGGGCGTGCGCCAGCCGGGCGGCGAGCAGCTCGGGGTCGACCATGGTCTCACTCTCAGCCGGCAGGGAACGGGACAATTGGCCCCACACTACGTGTTCGACGGTGAACGTACGGTAGTGATGGCCTGCCGTGTGGTGAGACCTTTTCGCGGATTTTAGGCGGCGGGATCCGGAGTAGATTGAGCCTGTGACGTCCTCAGACCTGTATCCCGTGTCCCGTTTGGCCGCCGTCCAGGAGGCCACCGCCAAGGCCGGCCTCGACGCCCTGCTGCTCACCCCGGGCCCCGACCTTCGCTACGTCAGCGGCTACGACGCCAAGCCGCTCGAGCGCCTGACGTGCCTGGTCGTGCCCGCCGCGGCGGAGCCGTACATGATGGTGCCCCGCCTGGAGCTGCCGGCCGCCGAGGCGTCGCCGGCCTCGCGGCTCGGACTGGACTTCGTGGCCTGGGACGAGACCGACGACCCCTACCGGATCGCCGCCGACCGGCTCGGCCCTGCGAGCCGGGTCGGCCTGGCCGACCGCATGTGGGCGATGGCCTCGCTGCGCTTCCGTGACGTGCTGCCGGACGCCGAGCAGGTGCTGGCCGGCACGGTGCTGCGGGAGCTGCGCATGCGCAAGTCGCCCGCCGAGGTGGCGGCGCTGCGCGAGGCCGGGGCGGCCATCGACGCCGTGCACCGCCGGGTGCCGGAGTTCCTGCGCGCCGGGCGCACCGAGCGCGAGGTGGCCCGCGACATCGCCGAGGCGATCCTCGCCGCCGGGCACGCCACCGTCGACTTCGTCATCGTCGCCTCCGGCCCCAACGGCGCCAGCCCCCACCACGACGTGTCCGACCGCGTCATCCAGGCGGGCGAGCCCGTCGTCGTCGACATCGGCGGCCAGCTCCACAACGGCTACTGCTCCGACTCCACGCGCAACTACTGCGTGGGCGAGCCGCCCGCCGACTACGCCGCCTCCTTCGAGGTGCTGCGCCGCGCCCAGGACGCCGCCTGCGCCGCCGTACGGCCCGGCGTGTCGTGCGAGTCGATCGACGCGGCGGCCCGCGAGGTCATCGCCGAGGCCGGCTACGGCGAGCTGTTCATCCACCGCACCGGCCACGGCATCGGCATCGAGACGCACGAGGAGCCGTACATCGTCGCCGGCAACGACGAGGCCATGGAGCCCGGCTTCGCCTTCTCCGTCGAGCCCGGCATCTACCTGCCCGGCAGCCACGGCGCCCGCATCGAGGACATCCTCGTGTGCACCGAGACCGGCGGCGAGCGGCTCAACGACAGCCCCCGCGACCTGGTGATCGTCTAACCGGCGGAGGTCAGGCGCGGAGCCAGCCGCTCCAGCTGGTCGACGGCCGAGGGCAGGTCGCCGGTCAGCGGGTGGAGCAGCACGTGGTCCGCCCCGGCCGCCAGATGCGCCCGCAGCCGGGCCGC
The DNA here is from genome assembly GCF_041950485.1 of Nonomuraea sp. ATR24. Lineage (NCBI taxonomy): Bacteria > Bacillati > Actinomycetota > Actinomycetes > Streptosporangiales > Streptosporangiaceae > Nonomuraea > Nonomuraea sp. ATR24. The sequence goes on along the minus strand of NZ_JBGNUU010000028.1, from coordinate 96,872 downwards.
CACCGCCTCGTCCTCGCCCCAGGCCAGCAGGGCGTCGATGAGGCGGTCGCTGCGCCCGCCCGCCAGGTCGGCGTCACCGTAGCCCAGCCTGCGGTAGTTGGCGGTGTACGGGTTGTCGCCGTCGCCGCCCAGGCTGATCAGGGCCCGGATCCGGCCCCTGGCCCGGGCCGCGTCGGGGTCGAGGACGAGCATCTGGTGCGGGATCAGCAGCCCGTCCGGGCCGAGCGCCCGGCGGGCCGCCTCGGTGTGCTCGACCGGCTGCATGAACGGGTGCGCGCCGTGGGCCCGCTCGCCCGCCAGCCGGTGCGCCCGGGGGCCCAGCGCCGCCAGCACCCGTGGATACCGGGCCCCGGCAAGCTCGTCGTCACGGGCGGCGGCACGGTCCATGCCGTCCAGGTAGTCGCGCAACGCGCTCAGCGGTCGCCCGCCCGTGTGCTCGCCTGTGTGCCCGCCGAGGCCGAGGACGAGCCTGCCCGGGTACGCCTCGGCGAGGGTGGCGGCCCCGCCGTGCGCCGCGACCGGGTCGCGTACGGTGATGTTGGCGACGCCCGCCCCGGCGACCAGCCGCCTGGTCGCGGCCAGCATCACGGCGAGCTGGGCGAAGATCTCGCGCCCGCCGGCCGGGGAGGACGGCGGCGGCTCGCCCGTCCACAGCGACCCGTAGCCGAGCCCCTCGATCCGCGCGAACTGCTCGCGCTGCACGGTCACCGGCGTGCGCGCGAGGGTCATCGGCGCGATCCACACCCCGAACCGGCCGAGCCGATGCCGCACCTGTGTCGTGTCCATCGTCGCTCCAGACTTTCCGGAGACTGTCTCCGGTTAGCTCCGGCACTAAGATACGGAAGCGGTCTCCGTTTTGTGAACCCCCGGGAGGGGACGACGTGGGCGACACCCGGCGCGCCATGCGGGCCGACGCGCGGCGCAACCGCGACCGGCTGCTCGCCGAGGCGCGCGCCGCCTTCCTCGAACACGGCACCGGCGCCTCCCTCGACGACGTCGCCGCCCGCGCCGGCGTCGGAGCCGGCACCCTCTACCGGCACTTCCCCACCCGGGAGGCGCTGCTGGAGGCGCTGCTGGGCGAACGGTTCGACGCGCTCACCGCCCGCGCCCGCGCCCTCGCGGACCAGGGCTCCGCCCGCGAGGCGCTGCTCGCCTGGACCCTGGAGTTCGTCGAGACCACGACCGCCTACCGCGGGCTCACCGCCATGCTGACGGCCACCCTGCGCGACCCCGCCTCGGCCCTGCACGCCTCCTGCGAGGCCATGCGCGAGGCCGGGACCGCCCTGCTGGCCCGCGCCCAGCGAGCCGGTGACGTGCGCGCCGACGTCACCCCCGCCGAGTTCCTCGCCCTGGTCGCCGGAGTCTCCTGGGCACGCGAGCAACTGACCGGCCGCGAGCCCGGCGGCGAACGGCTCCTCCCGCTGATCTTCGAAGGACTCGGGCCGTCCCGTTGACCGCCCCCTCCGGGAGAGACAGGGGGCCGCGAAGCGCCCCGGTCAGAGGCGGATCCACGAGGTGACCACCGGGCCGCCCGCGCCCGGGGTGACGCGCACCCGCAGCGGGCCCGGCGGCAGCGGCGCGGTGGTGAACCGGCCCAGTTCGTCGGCGCGCAGCCGCAGCTCGGAGTCGCGGCGCTGCACGCCGATGTCGGCGGCCTCGCCCGGCAGGATCCGCCCGACCAGCCGCGCGCCAGACACCTCCAGCTCCACCTTCACCTCCCCGGCCCGGAACGTCAGCAGCCGGGGGCTGGCCGGCCCGCGCACCCGGGTGGCCGGCTCCTCGTCCCACGAGTCGAACTCCAGCAGGGCCAGCTCCGCGTCGAGCGTCCGCAGCGTGAACGCCTGCATGGCGTCGTCCAGCAGCTCCGGCGGCACCGGGTCGAGCAGGTGGGCGATGTTGCGCAGCTCGTCTTCCAGATCGAAGCCGTCGTCCATGTCGTTCACCCCGAACTCACCCCGACTCACCCGACATCATTCGAAGTCACGGGAAGTCCCCGTCACCCCGCGGCGCGCGACCAGCACGCCGAGCCGCTTCAGGCAGCGCCCCCGCATGGGGCCGATGCTGCCGACCGCGATGCCCAGCGCCGTCGCCACCTCCTGATAGGTGGGCCGCGGCGAGGCGATGAGCACGCGCAACAGGCGGCGGCAGCGCTCGGACATCTCCTCGAACGCCGCCCACACCTCCCGCGCCCGCTCGGCCTCGGCGTCGGCCTCCTCGGCGTCCAGCAGCAGGCGCTCCGGCGAACGTTCGTCCACGTCGAAGCCCATCAGTCCCACGTCGCTGACGGGGATGACCCTGCCGCTGGTACGGATGACGCGTAACGCCTCGTTCCTGGCGGTGCTGGCGAGCCAGGCGCCTGCCTTGTCCGGATCGCGGATCCGGGTCAGGTGCTCGGCGAAGCGGAACCACGTCGTCTGCGCCACGTCCTGGGCATCGGCGGGGGCCGGCAGGTAGGCGCGGGCGACAGCCCACACCAGCCCGCTGTAGCGGTGGTAGAGCTCCTTCCACGCGCCGGCATCCCCGTCCGCTGCTGCCCTGACGAGGGCTGCGGTGTCGTCCACGGCGGTCCTTCCCTGTCCAGGGGCGGAATGCTCACGATGATATTTCGTGAGCCGCCCGAGGACAGGGTGTCGTACCTCACCGCAGATAACCCGTCAGATCGGGAACGGCCAGCCGCGTCTCCACGAGCTGCCTGGCCGCCTCACGGGAGGACACCCCGGCCTCCGACATGCGCGCCGCGATCAGCCCCGCGATCACCGGGGTGGCGAACGACGTGCCGCTCCACATCGCCAGCCCGCTGAACGTCGCCTTGTCGCCCACCCGCAGCGGCGCCACGCACGTGCAGCCCGTGTACAGGCCCGCCGGGTGGAAACGGCAGGTGGTGCGGTGCGGGTAGCCGTACTCGTACGGGCCGGAGGTGAAGGCGTTGACCATGCGCTCGCCGGGAGCGTAGACGGTGACCCAGCTCCCGTGGTTGCTGAAGCAGGCCCGGCCCCTGCCGTCCTCGCGCAGCGCCCCCACGGACACGACCACGTCGCCGGAGGCGTTGACCGGCTCGCCCGCGTAGGCGGCGGGCCAGAACCGGCCGGTGGAGCCGTCGTTGCCCGCCGCCGCCACCAGCACCGTCTCCGGGTGCCGGGCCAGCTCAGCCATGAAGTCGGCCAGGCCCAGCAGCGCCCCCGCGTGCTCCGTCTGCGTGCCCGCCGACAGGGAGATGATGTCGGGCCAGCCGTGCCTGTCGAGCGCGTCGCGGATGAGCAGGCCCAGCTGGTCCTCCATGATCGCGCCGCCGTACGGGAAGGCGTTGTGGACGCGCACGTCGGCGGCCGGCGCGGTGCAGCGGACGATGCCGGCGATGAACGTGCCGTGCCCCACGTACGGCTTGATCAGGCCGTCGGCGTCGAGCTCGTCGCCGGGCGAGGTGACGTCGCCGTGGACCTCCGGGATGCCCGGCACGCCGTCGCTGGCGGCCAGCCACTGGTGGTCGAGGTAGTCGTGCACCAGGCCGGTGTCGATGACGGCCACCCGCACGCCCGCGCCCCGGTCGTCGCCCGCCCTGGCGGGCCGCAGCGGCTCGTCGCACGGCACCGGCTCGTCGCCCGGGCACAGGTTGACCCCCGCCACGGTGACGAAGTGGACCGGCGTCGAGCGCACCCGCCGGACGGAGAGCCGGTCGGCCACCAGCCGCGCGTCGCGGTCGCCCACGTACAGCCTGCGCACCGACACCCGCCCGGCGTCACGCTCCGGCGGCCAGGTGACCTGAAGATCGGCGTCGCCAGGCACCAGCTCCTGCACCAGGTCGGCGGTGCGGTCGAGCTCGGCCGCGGGCACCAGGACGTGGTCCGCCAGCCGCGCGAACGACGGCTGGACGGCCGAGCCCGGCGCCGCCCCGTCAGGACCGGCCACCGCCCGCAGGCCGTCCGGCAGCGCCTCGTTGAGCATGTCGAGCTGCGCCCAGAAACGGGAGTCGTCACGGCCGGGGCCGGGTGTGCTCATCGTCTGCCCTCCAGAGCGAAGAACGGGTCCTGTGCCTTTATGAGCGGCGAGCGCCGCCGTTGATACACCCGCGGAGCCGGTTCTACCATCGATGGGTGCCCCGAGCCGGTGTTCCCGACGATCCGCACGACGTGCTCGACATGGTGTTCGCGCGCCCGCAGGAGGCGCTCAAGGCCGCCAGGGCGATGCTCGAAACCGGACGAGGCCCCTACGACCACTCGATCGCCCGGCAGGCCATCGGCATCCTGCGCCGCGACTTCGGCGACCTGGAGGCGGCCATCGGCGAGCTGCGCCAGGCGGTGCGCCTGGCCCGGCGGGCCGGATCGCCCGACCGCGAGGCCGACGTGCTGGCCACGCTCGGGGTCGCGCTCGTCCAGCACGGCCGCACCCGGGCCGGGCTGGCCACCCTCGACCAGGCCGCCGCGCTGTCCGGCGGCACCACGCGGGCGCGGGTGCTCTTCAGGCGGGCGGGCGCCCGGTGGATCCTCGGCTGGCACCGGGAGGCGCTCGACGACCTGAGGTCCGCCGCGCCCGCGCTGCGCCGGGCCGGCGACACCGTGTGGGCCGCCCGCGCGCTCACCTTACGCGGGCACGCCCAGCTCGCCCTCGGTTCCGTCCAGGCCGCCGACGCCGACTTCCGCACCGCGCAGGGCATGTTCGCCACCACCCGGCAGGAGCACGACTCCGTCGTCGCCGTGCAGAACCGCGGCGTCGCCGCCTTCGTCGCCGGCGACCTGCCCACCGCCCTCGACCTGCTGGAGGAGGCCGACCAGGGCTTCCGCAAGCTCGGCACGCCGATGCTCGACCTGGTAGCCGACCGGTGCGCCGTGCTGCTGGCCGCCGGGCTGTCCCGCGAGGCGCTGGAACAGGCCGACGGCGGGCTGCGGCTGCTCGACCGGCTGCGCGGCCAGGCCACCCGGCGGGCCGAGCTGCTGCTGCTCGCCGCCCGGGCCGCGCTGCTGGCCGCCGACCCCGGCACCGCCGGCCGGCGCGCGGCCGAGGCCCGCGCGCTGTTCGCCGGGCAGCGCCGCGACTGGTGGGCCGAGCACGCGCGGCTCATCCTCGTCCAGGCCGAGCTGGCGCGCGGCCCGGCCACGCCGCGCCTGCTCGCCGACGCCCGCCGCCTCGCCGGGCGGCTGACCCGGCTCGGCTCGCCCGAGGTGTGGCAGGCGCACCTGCTCGCCGGGCGCACCGCGCTCGCCCTCGGCCAGGCCGCCGCCGCCGAACGCCACCTGTCGGCCGCCGCCCGCGTCCGGCACCGCGGCCCCGCCACCTCACGCGCCGGCGGCTGGCTGGCCGAGGCGCTGCGCGCCGACGCCGCCGGGCAGCCGCGCCGCCTCCTGCACGCCTGCCGGTCCGGGCTCGCGCTCATCGAGGAGCACCGGCTCACCTTCGGCTCGTCGGAGCTGCGCGCGCTCGTCACCGCGCAGGGCGTCGAGCTCGCCCGGCTCGCGCTGCGCCACCTGCACGCCGCCGGGCGCACCCGCGAACTGCTCGCCTGGACCGAACGCTGGCGCGCCACCGCGCTCGCCGTGCCGCCCATCCGCCCGCCCGACGACCCGGAGCTGCAGGCCCAGCTCGCCGCGCTGCGCCGGCTCGACCAGCTCCTCGGCCGCGCCCGCTCCGATGGCGCCGCCTCCGCCGCCACGCTCGAACGCGACCGCGCCCGCCTGGAGGCCCGGGTGCGCGCCACCACCCTGCGCGTCCGCGGCACCGGTGCGGGCGAGGCGCGCGGGCCCGGCTGCGGCCAGATTCTCGACGCTCTCGGCCCCGGCGGCCGCCTCGCCGAGCTCGTCGTCATCGACGGCACCCTGCACGCGCTGCTGTGCGCGGGCGGGCGGGTGCGCACCTACGAGATCGGGCCCGCTGCCGCCGCGGTCGCCGAGATGGAGTACGCGCGCTCCCGGCTGCGCCGGCTCGCCTACGACCGCGACCCGCCGCGCGACGAGCTCGCCGCGCTGGGCGGGCGGCTGGAGGAGGCGCTGCTCGGGCCCGTCGCCCGGCTGCTCGGCGACGGGCCGTGCGTCGTCGTGCCGCCCAGCGTCCTGCACGCCACCCCGTGGGGGCTGCTGCCGTCGCTGCGGCGCACCGCCTTCAGCGTCGCGCCGTCGGCCGCCGCCTGGCTGCGCGCCCGCGCCGCCGCGCCCCCTTCCGGCGGCGTCGTCCTCGTACGCGGCCCCGAGGTCCCCAACGCCCGCGCCGAGCTCCACGCCATCGCCAACCTGTACGGCCACCCCGGAGAAGCGGCACCCGGCGGGCCACCCACGGGCGGCGGCGTCCCCGAGGGAATCGCGGCTTCGGCGGGCGGCGGGCTTCCCGACGGGACGACTCCGTACTCGGGGGGCCTCGCGCCCGGCGGGCGGTTCCCCGGCGCGGCGGGCCGTCCGGGACCGGCCACGGACGGACCCGGGCAGGACGGACCCGGGCAGGACGGACCCGGGCGGGACGGACCCGGGCAGGACGGAGCCGGGCAGGGCGGGCACGGGGGAGGCTCGCCGGAAGGGACCGTGCGGGTGCTGGGCGGGGGTGGGGCGACGGCGGGGGCCGTGCTGGAGGCCATCGACGGGTGCGCGCTCGCGCACGTGGCCGCGCACGGCACGTTCCGGGCCGACAGCCCGCTGTTCTCCTCGCTCTACCTGGACGACGGCCCCCTGACCGTCTACGACCTGGAGAGGCTGCGGCGCGCCCCGTACCGGCTGGTGCTGTCGAGCTGCGACTCCGGCCAGATGGCCCCCGTCGGCGCCGACGAGCTGATCGGCCCAGCCACGGCGCTGCTGCACCTGGGCACCGCCGGCATCGTGGCCAGCGTCGTCCCGGTCAACGACGAGACGGCCGTGCCCGTCATGGTCAGGCTGCACGCGGGCCTGCGCCGGGGCCTGTCGCTGGCCGAGGCGCTGCGTGACGCGCGGGGCGACGACGTCTCCTTCATCGCCATCGGAGCGGGCTGATCGGGCACGCCGCCATGCCTTGATCGGATACCAGTGATCATGTGACAATCCATCACAGAGGGTATTGGGGGGCACACCCATGATCCGACACGCCGATCGAGCGGCTTGAGGATGCCTGACGGGGACGAGGCGTTCGAGCTGGGCCGGACCTGCGCACTGGCCGCCGCGTGCGGCCGGGACCTGCGGCGGTGCGCCCAGATGTACGCGGGCCTGTTCCCCGCGGCGGCCTTCGACGCCGAGTTCTACACCACGCTGTCGCTGTCGGGCGCCTTCAGCGCGCCCTGGGCCACCGCCGACCGGCTGAAGATCGTCAACCGCACCGCCCTGTGGGTGCTGGCGCTGGACCGGCTGGTCGACCGCATCGCCACGAGCCGCGACCAGGTGGCCCGGCTGGCCCGCGACTGCCTGGCGGTCGCCGACGGCGCGGCCCCGCGCGCGGCCGTCACCCGGTTCCTGGCCGACTTGCGTGACGAGCTGGCCACGGTGGCGGAGTTCGGCGAGCTGCGGCAGGTATGGCGCGATCAGCTCGCCCGCACGCTGGCGGCGATGGAGCGGGCCTGGGTGTGGCGTGACACCGGCGCCCGCGTGACGTTCCCCCACTACCTGGACAACGCCGACAGCCGCGGCACCTGCCTCGTCGACCTGTCGCACTGGATCTACGCCGGCGACACGTGGGCCAGGGCGCATCTGGAGGAGCTGCGCGAGGCCAGCGGGTGCGTGCAGCGTTACCTGCACCTGCTCGGCGACCTGGCCTCCTACCGGCGCGACGTGAGCTGGGGCGGCCTGAACGTGCTCATGCTCGGCGTCACCTCCGGCGAGGTGACCGACGCGATGGCGGACCTGGCGGGCGAGGCGGGCGAGCTGGTCGAGCGGCTGCGGGGGAGCAGCCCGCACGCGGCCGACTACTTATGGCGACAAATGGGCTTCAGTGCGGGTTTTCACAATATTTCGGGCTATGCCCGGCACGACTAACTGTCAGGTCAGATATCATGACAAGCCGCTTTACTGCCCTCCATTCCCCATGCCCCCAAAAGCCGCAATAAGCGACAAACGATGACATATTGATTTCTGGGGTCCTATGCGGCTTGAGTGGAATTTGTGGCATTGCTAGGGTGTCTCGATGCCAGGCAAGTGGATCAACCTTTCCCGACGCCTTGACAGGGGTCGCTGACCACGGCGCCGCAGGAGGGAATGCGGCCGTGTCGCGACCGCGGAGGGACGTACAGGCGGTGCTGGATGGATTTCGGTCGCTTTGATCACTGGCGGCTGCCGACCCCGATCAAGATCCTGATCGCGGGAGGCTTCGGCGCGGGCAAGACCACGATGGTGGGCGCCGTGTCGGAGACCCGCACGCTGCGCACCGAGGAGGCGCTCACCCACGTCGGCGTGCACGTCGACGACCTGTACGGCGTCGAGTTCAAGCCGACCACCACCGTGGCGATGGACTTCGGCCGCATCACGATCCGCGGCGACTACATGCTCTACCTGTTCGGCACGCCCGGCCAGGAGCGCTTCTTCTTCGTCTGGGACGACCTGGCCATGGGCGCGCTCGGCGCGGTCGTGCTCGCCGACACCCGCCGCCTGGCCGACTGCTTCCCGGCCATCGACTACTTCGAGAAGCGCCGCCAGCCGTTCGTCGTGGCGCTCAACTGCTTCGACGGGGCCCGCCCGTTCACCGTCGGCGAGGTGCGCCAGGCGCTCGGCCTGGAGCCGGGCGTGCCGATCGTGCGCTGTGACGCCCGCCGGCGCGACTCCAGCCGGGACGTGCTCGTCACGCTCGTCGAGCACGCGATGCGCATGGGCGCCTCGCCGGTCGGGACGTTGTCGTGACCATGACCGGATATTTTTGACCGATGGAGGAGATCGATCGCAGGATCGTCACGCTGCTGGCCGGCGACGGCCGGATGAGCTTCACCGACCTCGCCAGGGAGACCGGCCTGTCGGTGTCGGCCGTGCACCAGCGGGTGCGCCGCCTGGAGAAGCGCGGCGTGCTGCGCGGCTACGCCGCGATCGTCGACTACGACGCCGTCGGGCTGCCGATGACCGCGTTCGTGTCGATCAAGCCGATCGACCCGGCCGCGCCCGACGACGCGCCGGAGCGCCTGGCCCACCTGACCGCGATCGAGGCGTGCCACAGCGTCGCGGGTGACGAGAGCTACATCCTCAAGGTGCGCGTCGCCTCCCCGGTCGCGCTGGAGGAGCTGCTCCAGCAGATCCGCGCCGCCGCCAACGTCTCCACCCGCACCACGGTCGTCCTGAGCACCCCGTACGAGCACCGCGCCCCCGAGGCGCCCGCCGGATAGCCGGCCCGAAGAGTTCGGCGCCCCCACTGTTCGGCAATGCCGAACGCGATGTAGGGTGTGGGGCGTGGGAGACACCATCCAGTCCGTCGAGCGCGCCGCAGGCATCCTGCGCCTGCTGGCCTCCGGTCCGCGCGAGCTGGGGGTGGCCGAGCTCGCCCGCGCGATGGAGCTGCCCAAGGGCACCCTGCACGGCATCCTGCGCACGCTCGTGCACGTCGGGTTCGTCGAGCAGGACGCCACCACCGGCCGCTACCGGCTCGGCGGCACCCTGCTGCACCTCGGCAGCAGCTACCTCGACGTCAACGAGCTGCGCACCCGCTCGCTCAACTGGGCCGACGCGCTCGCCGGGCGCAGCCGCGAGAGCGTGTGGATCGGCACCCTGCACGAGGGTGGGGTCCTGGTCGTGCACCACGTGTTCCGGCCCGACGACAGCATGCAGGTCCTGCAGGTCGGCACCCTGCTGCCCGCGCACGCGACCGCCCTGGGCAAGGTGCTGCTCGCCTACGACCCGTACGGGGAGAGCGCGGGGGAGCCGCTGGCCGCGCACACGCCCGCCACCCTGGTCACCGCCGACGCGCTGGCCAAGGAGCTGGAGCTGGTGCGCGGCCGGGGCTGGGCCGCCGACCTGGAGGAGCTGGTCGAGGGGGAGGTGTCGATCGCCGCCCCGATCCGCGACCGCCGCGCCGTCACCGTGGGCGCGATCGGCGTGCGCGGAGCCGTCGAGCGGCTGGCCGAGGACGGCGAGCCGCGCCGTGACCTGGTGTCCTACGTGCGCGACGCCGCGCGGGCCATCACCCGGGACCTGAGCCGATGACCGGTTGACACCACCCGTCGGGCCCAGACTAGGATCTCAAGCCAGGCGTTCGGCAATGCCGAACATGCGAGAAGTGAGGAAGCCGTGGAGTACGTCGCCGCCATCGACCAGGGCACCACGTCCAGCCGGTGCATGGTGTTCGACGAGGGCGGCCGGATCGTGTCCGTGGCCCAGCGCGAGCACCGGCAGATCTTCCCCAGGCCCGGCTGGGTCGAGCACGACGCCGCCGAGATCTGGGAGGCCGTGCAGGGCGTGGTCGCCGACGCGGTCACCGGCAGCGGCATCGACCCGGGCAGCCTCGTCGCCCTCGGCATCACCAACCAGCGCGAGACCACGATCCTGTGGGACCGCCGCACCGGCGAGCCGGTGGCCAACGCCATCGTCTGGCAGGACACCCGCACCGACGCCCTGGTCACCGCGCTCGCCCCGCACGAGCAGCTGTTCCGGGAGCGGGCCGGGCTGCCGCTGGCCACCTACTTCGCCGGGCCGAAGATCCGCTGGCTGCTCGACGAGACCCCCGGCCTGCGCGAGCGGGCCGAGCGCGGCGACGTGCTGTTCGGCACCGTCGACAGCTGGCTCGTCTGGAAGCTCACCGGCCGGCACGTCACCGACGTCACCAACGCCAGCCGCACCATGCTGATGAACCTGCGCACGCTCGCCTGGGACCCCGAGCTGCTCGACGCGCTCGGCGTGCCCGCCGCGATGCTGCCGGAGATCCGGCCCAGCGCCGAGGTCTACGGCCGCACCGGCGACGGGGTCCCGGTCGCCGCCGCGCTCGGCGATCAGCAGGCCGCGCTGTTCGGCCAGACCTGCTTCTCCCCCGGGGAGACCAAGAGCACCTACGGCTCGGGCAGCTTCCTGCTGATGAACACCGGCGCCGAGCCCGTCACCTCCAAGCACGGCCTGCTCACCACCGTCGGCTACCAGATCGGTGACGCCCCGGCCACCTACGCGCTCGAAGGCTCGATCGCCGTCACCGGCTCCCTGGTGCAGTGGCTGCGCGACAACCTCGGCCTCATCTCCAGCGCCGCCGAGATCGAGACCCTGGCCCGCACCGTCGACGACAACGGCGGCTGCTACTTCGTGCCCGCCTTCTCCGGCCTGTTCGCGCCCCACTGGCGGGCCGACGCCCGCGGGATCATCGCCGGGCTGACCGGGTTCGTCACCAAGGGCCACATCGCCCGCGCCGTCCTGGAGGCCACCGCCTGGCAGACGCGCGAGGTCGTCGACGCGATGAACGCCGACGCCGGCCTCGCGCTCACCGCCCTGCGCGCCGACGGCGGCATGACCGCCAACAACCTGCTCATGCAGATCCTGGCCGACGTCCTCGGCGTGCCCGTCGTACGCCCGATGGTGGCCGAGACCACCTGCCTGGGCGCGGCGTACGCGGCCGGGCTGGCCACCGGCTACTGGCCCGGCACCGACGCGCTGCGCGCCAACTGGCACAAGGCCGCCGAATGGCGGCCGGAGATCGACCCCGACGTCAGGGACGCCGAGCACCGCAACTGGCGCAAGGCCATCGAACGCAGCCTCGACTGGAGCACCACATGACCGCCATCCGCACCACGTCCGGCGAACGGGCCGAGACCCGCGAGGAGCTGAGCAGCCGCCCCTACGACCTGCTGGTCATCGGCGGCGGCATCCTCGGCACCGCCGTCACCTGGATGGCCGCCCAGGCGGGGCTGCGCGTCGCCATGGTCGACGCGGGCGACTTCGCCGGAGCGACCTCCAGCGCCTCCTCCAAGCTCGTCCACGGCGGCCTGCGCTATCTGCAGACCGGCAACGTCAAGCTCGTCGCGGAGAACCACCGCGAGCGCCGCGCCCTGGCCGGTGAGATCGCCCCGCACCTGGTCAAGCCGCTGTCGTTCGTGGTGCCCGTCTACCGGGGCGGCCCGCACGGCGCCGCCAAGCTCGGCGCGGGCGTGTTCCTCTACTCGGCGCTGTCGGTGTTCGGCGACGGTCTCGGCCGCGTCATCACGCCGCAGCAGGCGCTGGCCCGGGTGCCCGCGCTCAAGCCCGCCGGGCTGCGCGCCGCCGCCGTCTACGGCGACCACCAGATGAACGACAGCCGCGTCGCCGTCATGACCGTCCGCGCCGCCGTCGACGCGGGCGCCGTCGTGCTCAACCACGCCGAGGTCGTCGGGCTGCGCAAGTCCGGCGGCACCGTCGTCGGCGCCGACCTGCGCGACCGGCTCGACGGCGCCGAGTTCGGCGTCTCGGCCAGGCTCGTCCTCAACGCCACCGGCCCGTGGGTCGATCACCTGCGCCGCATGGAGGACCCGGACGCCGCGCCCAGCATCCGCCTGTCGAAGGGCGCCCACCTGGTGCTGCGCCGCCACGAGCCGTGGAAGGCCGCGCTGACGATCCCCATCGACAAGTACCGGGTGTCGTTCGCCATCCCGTGGGAGGACCATCTGCTGCTCGGCACCACCGACGAGGCGTACGACGGCGACCCGGCCGACGTGCGCGCCACCGACGCCGACGTGGCCCAGATCCTCGACGAGGCCGGGCACGCGGTCGAGGACGCGCAGGTGCGCCGAGAGGACATCACCTACGCCTTCGCCGGGCTGCGGGTGCTGCCCGGCGGTCCCGGCCGGGTCGCCGCCGCCAAGCGGGAGACGCTGCTCAGCCGGGGCAGGGGCGGCATGCTGTCGGTCGCCGGCGGCAAGTGGACCACCTACCGCCACATCGGCAGGGTCGTGCTCGACACGCTCGCCCGGCTGCCCGGCAGGCCGCTCGGCGACGACCTGGCCGCCATCCTGCCCACGGTGCCGCTGCCCGGCCTGGCCAGCCCCGACGCGGTCGCGATGCGGCTGTGGTCGGAGCACGACCCGGCCGCCCGCATGGATCCGCTCGTCGCCCGCCACCTGGCCTCCCACTACGGGACGCTGGCCTTCGACGTGGCCAGGCTCATCCGGGAGGACCCGGCGCTCGGCGAGCGCATGCACCCGGACGGCCCCGACATCTGGGCCCAGGCGGTCTACGCCCGCGACCACGAGTGGGCGGTCACCGTCGACGACGTCCTGCGCCGCCGCACCACGCTCACCGTGCGCGGCCTCGACACCGACGACGTGCGCGCCCGCGTCGCCGCCCTGCTCGCCCCGTGATCACCGGCGGGCGCGCAGGGCGTCCAGGCGCCGCATGACGGGGGTGGCGGTGACGCCGTGCAGCACGACGGAGGCCAGCACGGTGAACCCCGTCACCGCCCACAGCTCGTCCGCCGGCACGCCGAAGTCCGCCTGCCCCAGCGCGAACGCCAGGTAGAACAGCGACCCGACGCCCCGGATGCCGAAGAAGGAGATCACCAGGCGCTCCCGGGGCCCGGCCGCCCCGCCCGCCTGGGAGAGCCAGCCCGCCAGCGGCCGGATCACCAGCAGCAGCAGCGCGCCCACGGCGACGCCCCGCCAGGTGAGCGCCGCCAGGCCGCCGGTCGCGACGAACCCGCCCAGCAGGAGCAGCAGCCAGGCGGTGAACAGCCGCTCGATCTGCTCCACGAACCCGTGCAGGACCGAGTTGTAGCCGTGGCCGCGCTCGGCGTTCCTGATCGCGCACGCGGTGACGAACACCGCCACGAAGCCGTAGCCGTGAGCCAGCTCGGTCAGGCCGTAGGACAGGAAGGTGGCGGCCAGGGCGACGAACCCGTCGTGCCGTTCGGCCAGGCGCAGCCGCTTCTCCCGGGTGTGGAAGAACAGGCGGCCGAGCACCCGCCCGATCAGCAGGCCGCACACCACGCCCGCGGCCGTCCGGTAGAGCACGTCCACCAGGGCCCACTCGCCAGCCCAGCCCGCACCGCCCACGACGGCCAGCGCGACGGCCGCGTACACGATGGGGAAGGCCAGCCCGTCGTTGAGCCCCGCCTCGGAGGTGAGCGCGAACCTGACCTCGTCGTCGGCGTTCTCCACGTCGACCGGCTCGCCCACGTGCACGTCGGAGGCCAGGACCGGGTCGGTCGGCGCGAGCACCGCGCCGAGCAGCAGCGCCGCCGCGAGCGGCCACTCCAGCAGGACGAGCGCGGCGGCGGCCACCCCGGCGACCGTCACGGGCATCGCCCAGCCGAGCAGCCGCCACGTGCTGCCCCACGACCGCCACCCGGCCTTCCGGTTGAGCGCCAGGCCGGCGCCCATGAGCGAGACGACCACGCAGATTTCGGTGATGTGCTCCAGGGCCAGCCGGTGCGCGACCGGGTCGGGCTCGGGCAGGCCGAGCGGCAGCAGGAACAGCAGCACGCCCCCGGCCAGGTAGGCCAGCGGCAGCGAGAACGCCCGGTTGGCGAGGAGCTCCGGGAGGAGGGCGGCCAGCAGCGCCGCGGCGCCGCCCAGGGCGAACAGGAGATCAGGAGGAGACACGCCGGGCCTCTGCCCGCGAGATCGCGTGTCAGCCCTGGGCGTCTCGTTCGGTGAGCCTGGCCATGGCCTGGCCGTAGGGCGGGTCGAACCAGTAGTCGGAGTGCCAGCGCAGCTCGGCGAGGGGTTCGCCCGGCTCGGGCTGCGGCGGGTCCCAGCAGAACACGTCCACCGGGCCCGGTTGCGCGGCCCGGGGGCCGAACGGGTCGGCCGGGGCGAAGACGGGCCCGCCGATCGGGTCGCTCAGCCGGTACAGGTTGACCCACGGCACCGCCTCACGCACCGCGGGCAGGCTCGGGCCGCCGAAGTAGGCGGGGAAGAAGGCCGCGTACAGCCGGCGCAGCGGCGAGCCGTGGGTGAGCAGCCGCACCCGCCCGCGCGCGCCGGGCCCGAGCTGCAGCACCAGGGCGGCGGCGATGACGCTGCCCTGGCTGTGGCCCGACAGCACCACCCTGTCGCGTTCGTCCCGCGACAGCACGCCGACGCGGGCGACCAGCTCCGGCAGCACCCGCTCGGTGTAGCAGGGCGGCGCGAGCGGGTGGATGGCGCGCGGCCAGAAGGTCGCCACGTCCCACAGGATGCCGATCGTGCGGCGCAGCGCCGGGTCGCTGTAGGTGCGCCGGCCCAGCAGCACCAGCCCCACGAGGGTGGCGGTGATGGCCCAGCTGCCCATCGTGGCGAACAGCCCGGCGGTGCCGCCGACGGGGTGGACCAGCCCGAGCTGGTAGATCACCGTCACCGTGGCGAACCCGGCCAGCACCACGCCGACGAGCAGCCCCAGCACGAGCCCGGCCCGGTCGGTGAGCGAGGCGAGCGCCCACTTGCCGGCCACGTCGTCGCCGTCGTCGCCGTAGTAGGGCGTGAGCTTCGGCGTCAGCTCCTCCGCGACCGTGCCGCGGATCCGCCACAGCACGGCGGCCACGCAGATCACGCCCAGCACCAGGACCGGCACGAGCGCGGCCGTCCACCACACGGCGTCGCCCAGGAACAGCCTGCGGCCGACCGGCTGCGCCCTGGCGGGCGACTCCGGCACGCCGAAGAACGAGGCGGTCCAGAACATGACGCCGAGCGCGAGCGCGTTCGCGCTGCCGGCCGCCACCATGAGCGTGAACCAGCTCGCCATCCCGCGCATCGCCGGCCGCTCCTCAGGCGCCGACAGCCGCGCCAGCACCCACGTCGCCACCAGCAGGAACACCACCAGCGCCACCAGCAGCACGAACCGCACCCCGGCCACGCCCGGCAGCCGGAGCGGAGGCGTCCCGCCGAGCGGCAGCCCGGCCATCGCCGCGGCCAGCGTGACCGCCAGCACCGCGGGCGCGGCCACCTCCAGCACCCGGCAGGCCGCCGTGAGCGGCCGGCCGCCCGGGTCGTCGCCGCCCGGGTCCACCCGCCGCGCCAGCCCCGGCAGCAGCACCAGCACCGCCGCGACGACCTGCACGGCCCCGTTCGCCACCGTCAGCGCCAGCCCGGCCGCCGCCCCCGCGAACGGCGCCGCCACGGCCAGCCCGATCGCGCCGAGCGCGTACGCCACGTGCACCGCGCGCAGCCGCCACACCGGCACGTCGCCGTGCCACAGCCGCCGCCGCGCCAGCGGCAGCGCCGCCTCCTGCGGGCCGTCGGGCGGCATCCCCGTACGCTCGTCGCGGTTCCACGTCCGCCGGGCGATCAGCCACAGCAGCGCCACCACGGCCAGCGGCACCAGCGCGGTGACCGCCAGCCGCCGCGACGGCTCCGACCCCCACAGCTCGCCCATCCAGCGCACCCACACGGGCGCGGTGTCGTACGTGCACGCGCGGCCCGCGGCGGTGCACTGCCAGCCCACCAGGTCGACGCTCGACCCGATCACCGCGTGCACGAGCGTGCCGGTCAGCAGCAGCGCGAACAGCCGCTGCGCCGCCTCGACCACGTGGCGCAGCCGCCGCCCGCGCGCCGGCCTGGGCAGCATGAAGTAGGCCAGGTTCGCCAGCGAGAACGGCAGCAGCAGCAGCCACAGCGCGATCGTCCGGCCGCCGGAGGTCAGCCCGCCCCACGCGTACGCCTCGCGGTGGCGCACGCCGGGCACGTCGGCCTGCTCGCCGGCGGGCGGCCCGGCGGGCCACCAGCGGCGGTAGAAGCCGGTCGTCGAGTCACCCGACACCAGCCGCGGATGCGGGTGGTTGAGCATCTGGTCCGGCGGCGTGCCGGACACGCCGTGCACGCGCAGCTCGGTCAGGCCGCGGCTGGTGGTGTCGAGGAACCCGTCCATACACGCATGGTCGCCGCGCGGGCGGGGCCGCGCCATAGGCCGGAACCATCACGTGTCCATATGGTTACTCTCCGTCAGAAGCCGGGACTTGGCGGCCTCGGCGGCGCCCAGGCGTTCGAGCCCGCACAGGGCCGCGCCGACGATCGAGCGGACGCGGGACACCACCGGCTCGGCCTTCGGCGCCCTGGCGGCCAGCCCGGCGGTGACCAGGTCCATGAGCAGCGGGTGACCGGCGGTCAGCAGGCCGCCGCCCAGGACGACCTCGGCGGGCGTCTCCAGCAGGTCCAGGCGGCGCAGGCACACCTCGGCCAGCACGACGACCTCGTCGGCCTGCCGCCCGACGAGCGCCGCCGCCACCGTGTCGCCCGCGCCCGCCGCGGCGAGCACGCCCGGCGCCAGCTCGTGCAGCCGCCCCAGCCCCACCTCGCCGAAGTGCACGGCCAGCACCAGCTCCTGCACGGTGGCGACGCCGAAGTGCTCCTTGACCGTGTCCGCCAGCGCCGTGGCGGGGCCTCTGCCGTCCTCGGCGCGCACCGCGTGCCACAGCGCCTCCTCTCCGACGCCCTGGCCGCCGCCCCAGTCGCCGCTGATGCGCCCCAGCGCCGGGAACCTGGCCACCTCGCCGCCGGGGGAGACCCCGGCCGCGTTGATGCCCGCCCCGCACACCACCGCGACGCCCCACGGCTGCGACGCGCCCGCCCGCAGCAGCGCGAACACGTCGTTGCGCACCACGATGTCCGGCCCGAAGCCGCGCGCGGCGAACTCGGCCGCCAGCGCCTCCTCCTCCACCGGCAGGTCGGCCCCGGCCAGGTAGGCGGCCACGTGATCGAACCCGCCCGCCGGAGCCCAGCCCGCGTCGCGCACGGCCTCCTCGACGACGTCCACGGCGGCCCGGACGCCCGCGCTCTGCGGCGCGAACGCGCCCGCGCGGCCGGTCGCCAGGATCTCGCCGTCCTCGGCCACCACGGCCACGTCGGTCTTGCTGTTGCCGCCGTCGACGGCCAGCAGCACCCTGCGGCGCGTCATCGGCCCGCCGCCCACGCCAGGTGCGCCCGGTTGGCGTCGAGCAGCAGCCCGGTCAGCTCCTCGGCGATCGCGTCCTGGCCGATCAGCGGGTGGGCGAGCAGCGCGTCACGCACCCGGTCCGCGCCGCCGTGCAGCGCCGCGTCCAGGGCCAGTTCCTCGTACGCGGACACGTGCGCGACCAGTCCGGCGTACAGCGGCTCCAGCGAGGCGACGGGCAGCGGTTCCGCGCCCGAGGCGGTGATCCTGGCCGGGACCTCGATCACCGCGTCCGCGCCGAGGAACGGCAGGGTGTCGCCGTTGCGCACGTTGACGACCTGGGTGTCGCCCCGGTCGCCGAGCAGGGAGGCGATCAGCGCGACCGCCGCCTCGGAGTAGAACGCGCCGCCGCGCTTGCCGAGCAGCTCCGGCTTGGTGTTCACCGACGGGTCGGCGTACAGCTTGAGCAGCTCCTCCTCCATCGCCGCGACCTCGGCCGCCCGCGACGGCTTGGCCCGCTGCTCCTCCACGACCAGGTCGTGGGCGTAGAAGTAACGCAGGTAGTACGACGGCACCGCGCCGAGCCGGTGCAGCAGCTCGGGACGCAGCCCCACGTCGGCGGCGATCTCGTCGCCGTGCTCGGCCAGCAGCCCGGGCAGCACGTCCACGCCGTCGACCGTGACCGAGCGCTCCCAGGTCAGGTGGTTGAGCCCGACGTGCCCGAGCTGGACCCGCTCGGGCTCGACGCCCAGGTGCTTGGCGAAGCGGCGCTGGAAGCCGATGGCCACGTTGCACAGCCCGATCGCCCGGTGACCCGCGTCCAGCAGGGCCCGCGTCACGATGCCCACCGGGTTGGTGAAGTCGACGATCCACGCGTCCGGCGCATGGGCCCTGACCTGCTCGGCGATCTCCAGCACCACCGGCACCGTCCGCAGCGCCTTGGCCAGGCCGCCCGCGCCGGTGGTCTCCTGGCCGACGCAGCCGCACTGCAACGGCAGCGTCTCGTCGACGTTCCGCGCGGCCTGGCCGCCCACCCGGAGCTGGAACAGCACCGCGTCGGCCCCGGCGACGCCCTCGGCCACGTCGGCGGTCGCGACCACCCGGGCCGGGTGCCCGGCGTGCGCCAGCATCCGGCGCGCCATGCCCGCCACCAGCCCGAGCCTGGAGGCGTCCGGGTCCACCAGCGCGATCTCGGTCAGCGGCAGCTCGTCGCGCAGCCGCGCGAACCCGTCGATCAGCTCGGGCGTGTACGTGGAGCCGCCCCCGACAACAGCGAGTCTCAAACCTCGGTCCCTTCCATGGGTCACGATCCGGGCAGCGTGGCGCCGAAGACCTCGTCGCGCACGATCTTCAGAGCCAGGTCAAGTCCGCCGGCCAGCACCGGGTTGCCCGCCACCTCCGACAGGCGGACCAGGGGCTGGGGAATCGTCAGCGCGTGCAGCTCCCGCTCGATCAGCGCCCGCAGCGGCTCGCCGCCCGCCAGCACCACGCCGCCGGTCACCACGATCAGGCCGGGGTCCACCACGGACGTGATGGCCGCCAGGCCCACCGCCAGCCGGGCCGCCACCTCGCGCAACCCCGACGCCGCCCGGGCGCTCTGAGAGCCACGGAGAGCGCTCTCCGTGACGGGGGTGACCAATGAGGCCGTCTCCGCCCCGTCCGTGGCCGTAGCGGCCCTCTGAGCGCCGTCCGGGCCTGTGTGCGCCGGATGTCCGGCCCGGAGATCTTCAAGGGCGGCCGTCCCGTCCGCCTCCAGCCGACGGACGGCGTTCGCCACCGCCTCGCGGAAGTCCGCGCCCTCGACGCCGTGGGCGCGCAGCACCCGCAGGACGGCCGCGCCGCCGGTGAGCGCCTGGTAGCCGTGGTCGCCGTACTGCCCCGCCTCGCGGGCCGTCGGCGCGCCCGGCGCGGGCATGTAGCCGACCTCGCCGGCGCCTCCGGTCGCGCCCCGGTGCATGCGGCCGCCGAGCACGATGGCCGACCCGATGCCCTGGTCGGCCCAGAGCAGCACGAAGTCGGGCGTGCCGCGCGCCGCGCCGTGCGCCTGCTCGGCCACGGCCACCAGGTTGACGTTGTTCTCCACCGACACGGGCACGCCCAGCCCGTCGCTCAGCGCCTTCTCCAGGTCGTCGACGTGCCAGCCGGGCATCTCCTCGGCCGTCGCGTACCCCAGGCGGCCCGTGGAGGGGTCCAGTGCCGCCTGCACGCCGATCACCACCCGCCGGGGCGGCTCGGGCGGCCTCGCCCCCGCGAGGGCCGCGCGGAGCCGGTCGACGAGCTCGTCCGGGGTGGCGGGCGCGGGCACCGCGTGCTCGCCGACGACGGTGCCGGTCAGGTCGGCCACGCGCGCCTCGACGCGGGTGAAGGTCACGTCCAGCGCGGCCGCGTACGCCGCCTCGGGGTTGAGCCGGTAGACCTCGGCCGTACGGCCGGGCAGGCCCTCCCTGATGCCGTCGGGCACCACCAGCCCGGCCTCCTGCAGACGGGAGAGCAGCTGGGAGGCCGTAGGCTTCGACAGACCGGTCAGCGTGCCGATCTCGAGGCGGGTGAGTGGGCCGCGTTCGAGAAGCGCGCGCAGGGCGGCGCGATCGTTGATCGCGCGCAGCAGGCTCGGCGTGCCCGGCACGGGACCGCTCACTGTTACCCCTTCCAGTTAGGAAACTTTCCTAACCGGGGTGAACGTAAAGAGCGAAAGGCCATTCGGTCAAGTGTCGAAATCGACCCGTGACCGTACGAGAGGGAGGGAAAAGCGAAGAGTGGCTCAACAGGCGTGCTAATGTCGTCGTTTGTCGTAACAACAAGCAGAATGGCCCGGAGCGTCCCATTAACCACAATAATGGTCTGGCGGCAACTCGTCAAACAGAGCTCGCCAGGGAGCAGGCGTACGTCACCCGCCTCTACGACCGCCTCGACCTGCTGCGCGAGCGTACCCAGCGGCAGCTCAAGGACGTGCTGGCCATGGGAGCCGTCGGCACGATGCAGAACATGTCGGAGCGTGACTCCTTCGCCGAGATGCACGCCACCCGGCTCGCCCGGCTGTGGGCGGTCGAGCGCGGCCTGGTTTTCGGACGGCTCGATCACCACGCCGAAGGCCGCCTCTACATCGGCAAGCTCGGCCTGACCGACGACGAGCAGGAGCGGCTGCTCATCGACTGGCGGGCGCCCGTCGCCCAGCCCTTCTACCGCGCCACCCCGGCCGCGCCGATGGGCGTCACCCGGCGGCGCCACCTGCAGACCAGGGGCCGCGAGGTCATCGGCGTCGACGACGACCTGCTCGACCTCGACGCGCTCACCGAGGACGACCGCGCCACCCTCAACGGCGAGGCCGCGCTGCTGGCCGCGCTCGACGAGCGGCGCACCGGCCGCATGCGCGACATCGTCGCCACCATCCAGGGCGAGCAGGACCGCGTCATCCGCGCCGACCTCAACGGCGTGCTGGTCGTGCAGGGCGGCCCCGGCACCGGCAAGACCGTCGTCGCGCTGCACCGCGCCGCCTACCTCCTCTACACCCACCGCGAGCGGCTCGAGCGCCGCGGCGTGCTCGTCCTCGGCCCCAACCCGACGTTCCTGCGCTACATCGAGCAGGTGCTGCCCTCGCTGGGCGAGACCGACGTGCTGCTGTCCACCGTCGGCGAGCTCTACCCCGGCGTGACCGCCACCGCCCGCGAGCGGCCCGAGGTGGCCGCCGTCAAGGGCGACGCGCGCATGGCCGAGGTGCTGGCCAAGGCCGTGCGCGAACGCCAGCGCGTCCCGCGCCAGCCGATCGAGCTGAACCTCGGCCGCAACACCCTCACCATCGACCGCGGCATGCTGGAGTCGGCCCGCAACAAGGCGATCCGCTCGCGCCGGCCGCACAACCAGGCCCGCGCCGTGTTCGTCAGGTCGCTGCTCAACGCGCTCGCCCGGCAGCTCGCCAGGAAGATCGGCAAGGGCCTCATCGACGACGACGACCTCGCCGACCTGCGCGAGGACCTGCGCACCGAGCCGGTCGTCCGGTCCGCGCTCAACCGCCTGTGGCCCTACCTGACGCCGCAGCGGCTGCTGCTCGGCCTGTACGGCTCGCCGCAGCGGCTCGCCGAGGCCGCCTCGGCGCTGACACCGAAGGAGCGGGAGCTGCTGCTGCGCGACGCCTCCCGCGCGGGGGAGTGGACCGAGTCCGACGTGCCGCTGCTCGACGAGGCCGCCGACCTGCTCGGCGAGATCGACGAGCAGGTGCTGCGCGCCTCCGCCCTGCAGGCGGAGGAGGAGCTGGCCGCCGCCCGCCGCGCCGAGGAGCACGAGCGCGAGGCCGAGCTCGCCTACGCCCGCGAGGTCCTGGAGCTGACCGGCCTGTCCGACGTCATGGAGGCCGAACGCCTCGCCGAACGCCAGCGCGGCGGCGGCCCCTACCTGACCACCGCCGAGCGCGCCGCCGCCGACCGCACCTGGGCCTACGGCCACGTCATCGTCGACGAGGCGCAGGAGCTGTCGCCGATGGCCTGGCGCGCCGTCATGCGGCGCGTCCCCAACCGGTCCATGACGATCGTCGGCGACATCGCCCAGACGGGGTCCGCCGCCGGCGCGCGTTCCTGGAAGGACGTGCTCGACCCGTACGTGGCCGGGCGCTGGCGGCAGGAACGCCTGACCGTCAACTACCGCACGCCCGTCGAGCTGATGGAGGTAGCCGCCCGCGTGCTGGCCACCGTCGGCCCGTCGCTGGAGGCGCCCACCTCCGTCCGCGAGGGCGGCACGCCGCCCTGGTCGGCCCCGCTGTCCGCGCTGCCCGACCTGGTCAGGGCGGAGGCGGCCGAAGGCGGCAAGGTCGCCGTGGTGACCCCCGACGCGCTGCTCGGCGAGCTCGGCGACCTGGTGCGCGAGGCGGTCGAGGGCGCCGTGGTCGTCGCCCCCGGAGCCGGCCGGGCCCGCGGCGCGGCGGCGCTCGACGCGCCCGTCGCCGTCATGGGCGTCGCCGACGCCAAGGGGCTGGAGTTCGACGCGGTCATCGTGGCCGAGCCGGGCCTCATCGCGGCCCAGTCGCCGCGCGGCCCGAGCGACCTGTACGTGGCGCTGACCCGCGCCACGCAACGGCTCGGCGTCGTCGCGGAAGGCCCGCTCCCGCAGGCGCTCAGCGGCTTGCCAACCCGTGCGCAGGCAGCCGCGAATGGGCTTTGACCGGCTCCGGCGCGGGCGGCCACCTGCGAAGACTCGATGTTTCTGCTGATCGGGACACGGTTGACATCTGAGGTGGAGTCGGTAGTTTGCTGCGCAGTCCAGCACGGGACTTGGCCGGTTGGCCGTCTCTGACATCGCCGGATCCTGCGTCCGTGACGGAGCGTGACTTCGTCCACACAGCCAGGTGCAGGGCCGTCGGTCCGTCGAGTCGGGGCACCCCAACCGGGCGGGGGGTTGGACCCGGGACGGGCCCGGGAGCCCAGTAGACAACGGAATTCCGCGCTCGCCGCCGACGAGACGGGTCCGGTCCGAAGGGTTTCCGGGCCCTCTTCCCGTTCCCGTGCACCGGGCCGTCTGCGCGCCGGGTGGTCCCGTCGGCCACGGGATCACCCTGCCGCCCCCGCTTTCCGCCGTGCCGTGATGACCTGAGCGCGCCCGTGGGGCGGTAGCGTTTCCGCAAGCAGGCGATCGGCGAGGGAGACGCGCAGTGGTGCAGGAACGAACGGGCCCACCGTCCACGCCCCCCGCCCCCGTGCCCGCCGGCGACGACGCCGACAGCCCGTCCGACACCGTGGACCGCGCCCCCGGTGAGCCGGGCCCGCCCGCGCCGCCCCGCGCCGGACGCGGGCGCTCGCGGCGCGACGCGGCGATGCGCGCCGCGGTCATGTCCGCCGGGAGCCTGCTGCTCTACCTGGCCTTCCCGCCGCTCGGCTGGTGGCCGTGCGCGCCGCTCGGCCTCGCCCTGATCGCCGCCTCCCTGTACGGCGCCGGGCCCCGCCGCGCCGCCTGGCTCGGCTACCTGGGCGGCCTGGTGTTCCTGTTCCCCGCGCTCGCCTGGGTGCGGACGGTCGGCGACGACGTCTGGCTGATGCTCGTCGGCGTCGAGAGCCTGTTCTACGCCGCGCTGGCCGTGGCCGCCGCGCTGGTGCTCCGGCTCAAGTGGTGGCCGCTGTGGTTCGCCGCGCTGTGGGTGGCGATGGAGTGGCTGCGCGGCCTGGTGCCGATCGGCGGCTTCCCGTGGGCGCGGGTGGCCTTCAGCCAGGGCGAGTCCGTGTTCACCCCGTACGCCGCGCTGGGCGGCGCGCCGCTGGTGTCGTTCGCCGCCACCCTGTGCGGCACGCTGCTCGCGTACGCGATCCTGCGCCGGCCCGCGCCTGGCCCGAAGGCGGCACTGCGGCGGGTCGCGCCGCTGGCGCTCGCGCTGGCCGTGCCGCTGCTCGGCCTGGCCGTGCCCCGCCCCGGCGACGAGGGCCGCACCGTCAACGTCGGCATCGTGCAGGGCAACGTGCCCGGCCGGGGCATGGACATCTTCGGCGACGAGCCCGCGATCGTGATGAAGAACCACGCCGACGGCACCCGGCGCATCGCCCAGGCCGTCCGCGAGGGCAGGCTGCCCAGGCCCGACATCGTGGTCCTGCCGGAGAACTCCACCGACATCGACCCCTTCCGCGACGCCTACGCGTACCGGACCATCGACGAGTCGGTCAAGGACGTCGGCGTGCCCACGCTGATCGGCGCCGTCGTGGCGATCGGCGACGACCGGCGCGCCACCCGCAGCCTGGTGTGGGACCCGGCCACCGGGCCCGGCGCCCACTACGACAAGCAGCGCCTGGTCCCCTTCGGCGAGTACACGCCGTTCAAGGAGCTCGTGCTGGCCCTGTGGGACCGCGCCGCGCTGGTCGGCAGGCAGTCGGTGGCCGGCACCGTGCCCGGCGACCTCAAGCTCGGGCCGGTCACCGTCGGCGCCGTCAACTGCTACGAGGTGGCCTACGACGACACCGTGCGCGGCACCGTGCGCGCCGGCGGCACCCCGCTCGTCGTGCAGACCAACAACGCCACCTACGCGCAGTCCAACCTGCCGGCGCAGCAGCTCGCCATGTCGCAGTTGCGCGCCGTCGAGCACAACAGGGCCGTGGTGACCGCCGCCACCACCGGGATCTCCGCTTTCGTGACACCGGACGGTAAGGTCTCCTGGCAGACTCGCGAGCTCGTGGCCGACCAGACGGTGGTGACCGTGCCGATACGCACCGAACACACCATCGCCACGAGGGTCGGCGCGCTGCCGGAGTGGGCATTGATGGTGATGGGTGCGGCGGCCGTCGGAGTCGCCGTGTGGCGCAGACGGCGGGACGACCGGATGGGGAACGACTGACGATGGAGACTCTCGGGCGGGTGCTGGTCATCGTCCCGACCTACAACGAGCGCGACAACCTGCCGAGGATCGCCGAGCGGCTGCGGGCCGCGGTGCCCGGCGCGCACCTGCTGGTGGCCGACGACAACAGCCCCGACGGCACCGGCAAGATCGCCGACGAGCTCGCCTCCGGCGACGACCACGTGCACGTCCTGCACCGGCCGGCCAAGCAGGGGCTCGGCGCCGCCTACATCGCCGGGTTCCGCTGGGGGCTGGACGAGGGCTTCGACGTGCTGGTCGAGATGGACGCCGACGGCTCACACCAGCCCGAGGAGCTGCACAAGCTGCTGGAGGCGCTGGCCGACGGCGCCGACCTGGCCATCGGCTCCCGCTACGTGCCGGGCGGCCGCGTGATGAACTGGCCGGCCTCCCGCGAGTTCCTGTCCCGGGGCGCCAACGTCTACACACGGCTCATGCTGGGCCTGCCGGTGCGCGACGCCACCGCCGGCTTCCGCGCCTACCGGGCGGCCACCCTGGAGAAGATCGGGCTGGCCGACGTGGAGTCGCAGGGCTACTGCTTCCAGGTCGACCTCACGCTGCGCGCCGCCCGCCACGGGCTGCGGGTGGCAGAGGTGCCGATCACGTTCGTCGAGCGCACGGTCGGCACCAGCAAGATGAGCGGCCGCGTCATGGGCGAGGCGTTCTGGCGCATCGCCCAGTGGGGCGTCACCGGGCTGCCTGCCCGCATGCGCCGCCGGCGCGGCTGAACGGGCATGGCTGGGCGGGCGTGGCTGAGCGGAAGGCGCCACGCGGCGGCGGGCGCGGAACGCATCGGGGCCGCCGCGCGTTGTCCGTGATGTAGACGTGTGCGGAATCGAGGGCGAACGATGCGGCTTGTGCTATTCCTGGCCTTCCTGCTGGTGCCGGTGCTGGAGATCTGGCTGCTCATCCAGGTGGGCTCCGTCATCGGCGGCTGGCAGACGGTCGGCCTGCTGGTCGCGGCGAGCCTGCTGGGCTCGTGGCTGATCCGGCGCGAGGGCCGCAGGGCGTGGCGCAGCCTCCAGGAGGCGCTGCAGTCGGGGCGGATGCCGGAGCGGGAGCTGGCCGACGGCGGGCTCATCCTGGTGGGCGGCACGCTGCTGCTCACGCCGGGCTTCTTCAGCGACGTGGTCGGCCTGCTGTGCATCCTGCCGATGACCCGGCCGCTGATGCGGCGGCTCGGCGCGTACTTCTTCCAGCGGCGGATCAAGAAGATGGCGGCGGCCTCGCCGTACGCGAACCTCTTCACGGCCGCGCCGGGCGCGGTGCCGGACGGCGACCCGTTCGCCGGCCCCGCGCGCAACGGCCAGCACGCGCAGCACGGGCAGCACGGTGGACCGGGCAAGGTCGTGCACGGCGAGGTCATCCGGGAAGACTGAGGCCGGGGACGCAGACAGAGAAAAACCCCCGGGCCGTCAGCCCGGGGGTTTCACCGTGAGAGGTCGTCAGGCGCTCTTGCGACGCTGGGCCCTCAGGACCGCCAGCCGCTCGTTGAGCACCTCTTCCAGGTCTTCGATGGACCGCCGCTCCAGGAGCATGTCCCAGTGTGTCCGCGGGGGCTTCGTCTTCTTCGATTCCGGCTGCTCGCCGTCGACCCGGACCGCGGTGGCGCCGCACATGCGGCACTCCCAGGTCGCGGGGATCTCGGCCTCGGCGGCAAGCGGAACCTCGAAGCGATGGCCCTTCGGGCAGGTGTAGGACACCTCCTGGCGGGGGGCCAGATCCGTGTTACGGTCGTTCTCGTAGCTGGTTGCCCCGAGCCGGGTGCCACGAAGCGCGCGCTCGCCCATGTTTCAATGCCTCCTACAGGGCCCCCATACGTGGGGGGTCTGTCTCCCACGGTGTGTAACGCTTGGTACCGTGATGGGATTCCCACCTGCGGGGTGATCCAATCGCGCATCGGCCCGGCAGTTGGACGCGGCGTCCATGAAGTCCGGCCGGCGGGCACGGGGTCGAGGGTCCTGCCGCGGCTCCCACCAGCGCCGGTGTCCCCCAGCACGGTGAGTCCTGAAAGTGAACTGGCATGGGTTCACTTCGTCAACGCTCCTATGCTGGGCCCGTGAACAGGTTCGGGGACATGCACTGCTCCATCGCCCAGGCCGTCGGCGTCGTCGCCGAGCCGTGGACTCCGCTCATCCTGCGCGACCTCTTCCTCGGCGTGCGGCGGTTCGACGACCTGGCGGAGGACCTGGGCATCTCGCGCAACCTGCTCACCAGACGGCTGGACCACCTCGTGAGCGCGGGCGTGGTGGAGCGGCAGCCCTACCAGGACCGGCCGCCGCGCCACGAGTACGTGCTGACCGAGGCGGGCCGCGACATCGTGCCGGCGCTCATCACGCTCATGTCCTGGGGCGACCGGTGGGCCACGCCGCCCGGAGGGCCGCCCGCGCTGCTCGTGCACTCCTGCGGCCAGCAGTTCACCCCGGTCGTCACCTGCCCGCACTGCGGCGGCGAGGCCAACGCCGAGACCGTGCTGGCCGTGCGGGGCCCCGGCGCCGCCCAGGGGCCCGGCACGATGGTCCTGGCGGCCCCCTAGCCTCCCGCTAGATCTTCGAGGGCACCTCGTTGCCCGCGGCGCGGATGGCCCTGGGCAGGTTGACCAGGGCCAGCAGCACGAAGCCGAGCACGAAGAAGACGATCATCGACAGGATGGCGATGCGGTAGCTGTTGGTGAACTGCAGCGCGAGCGTGATCGTGAGCGAGCCGATGAAGGCCGAGCCCTTGTCGCTGATCTGCAGCAGGCTGAAGTACTCGGCCTCCCGGCCCTTCGGGATGACCTGCGAGAACAGCGAGCGCGACAGCGCCTGGCTGCCGCCCAGCACGATCGCGATCGCGAACGCCATCAGGTAGAACTGCAGCGCCTCGCCCTCCCGCACGAACAGCGCGGCGATCACGATGACCGTCCACACCACCAGGCTGGCCAGGACCGTGTTCTTGGTGCCGAACCGCCGGGCCAGCCGGCCGAGCAGCAGCGCGCCGAAGAACGCCACGAACTGCACCATGAGGATGGCGGTGATCTGCACTTCCTGTTCGAGCTTGAGCGCCTCGGAGGCGAAGGCGGCGCTGTTGCCGATGACGGTCTGGATGCCGTCGTTGTAGACCAGGTACGCCACCAGGAACAGCAGCGTCAGCGGGTAGCGGCGCAGCTCCCTGAGCGTGCGGCCGAGCTGGCGGAAGCTGCCGCCCACGGAGGACAGCGCGGTGTGCTCGTGGGCCGGGACGGGCCGGTTGCGCAGCCGCAGCAGCGGCACGATCGTGAACGTCGCCCACCACAGCCCGGCCGACATCATGGCGATGCGCACCGCGTGCCCCTCCTCCAGGCCGAGGCTCGCGTGGTTGAGGAAGAGCACCAGGTTGAGCGCCAGCAGCAGGCCGCCGCCCAGGTAGCCGATGGCCCACCCGCGCGAGGAGACCCGGTCGCGCTCCTCGGCTGTGGAGATCTGCGGCAGGAACGAGTCGTAGACGACGATGGAGGCGCCGTAGGCCAGGTTGGCGACGACGAACAGCACGCCGCCCAGCAGGTAGCGGTCGCCCTCGACGAAGTACAGGCCCATCGCGGCCAGCGCGCCCGCGTAGGCGAAGGCGCCGAGCATCTCCCGCTTGCGGCCGGTGTGGTCGGCGAGCGCGCCCACGATCGGCAGGAAGACGATCTGCAGCAGCACCGCCGCGGTCGTGATCAGCCCGAAGTACGCGGCCGGGCGGATGTCCATGCCGAGCACGTCCACGTAGCCGAGCCCGGGGCTGGCCGCGGCCAGCTCGTCGAAGGTC
Organism: Nonomuraea sp. ATR24; assembly: GCF_041950485.1. NCBI lineage: Bacteria > Bacillati > Actinomycetota > Actinomycetes > Streptosporangiales > Streptosporangiaceae > Nonomuraea > Nonomuraea sp. ATR24. The sequence goes on along the minus strand of NZ_JBGNUU010000028.1, from coordinate 68,132 downwards.
TCGACGCAGGTGGCGGCGGCGACCTGCGGGAAGTCCTTGGCGCACGCCGCGGTCTTGGCGACCGGGATCAGGTACGGGCCGAGGAAGACCGAGATGACCGTGGTGTAGAAGGCCGAGTTGGCCCAGTCGTAGAAGTACCAGCCGCGCTGCTCGCGCCTGCGGGCGGCGGGGGAGGCACCGGTGGGGTCCGCGGGGGGTGCGGGTACGGACAAGAGTCGCTCCTAGGCGGCCATGCGGCCGGGATGCCACTGTCCGCGCTCTTCCAGCACGGTGCGCAGCCCGGTGATGTTGTCGGTCATGATGCCGTCGACGCCCAGATCGAGCAGGCGCTCCATCCGCGCGGCGTCGTTGATCGTCCACACGTGCACCTGCATGCCGATGGCGTGCGCCGTACGGACCAGGCTGCGCGTGGTGACGGGCAGCCCGCGGAAGCCGATCGGGACCTGCGCGCACGGGATGCCCGCGCGCACCAGCCGGGCCAGCAGCCGGCCGTAGCCGGAGGTGGAGGCGGCGGCGCGCAGCGCGGCGACGCCGCGCGGGCCGAGCGCCGAGCAGACCTCGCGCCCGATCGCGGCCCGGGCCAGCGCCAGCCGCTCGTCGGAGAACGACGTCAGGCAGACGCGGTCGTAGGCGCCGGTGCGGCGGATCGCCTCGGCCAGCGGCGCGATCGCCGCGGCCTCCTTGACGTCGATGTTGAACCGGATCTCCGGCCAGGTGCCGAGCAGGTCCTCCAGCAGCGGGATCTCGTGCTCGCCGCCGATGCGGGCGCGCCGCACGGCGCTGTAGGGCAGCTCGGCGATGCGGCCGCGCCGGTCGGTCACCCGGTCGAGGGTGTGGTCGTGGAAGGCCAGCAGCACCCCGTCGGCGGTCGCGTGCGCGTCGGTCTCCAGGTAGGTGTAGCCGAGCCGCACGGCCCGCTCGAAGGCCGCCGCCGAGTTCTCCGCCCCTTCGGCCGCGCCGCCCCGGTGGGCGAACGCCAGGGGCGCCGGGTGGTCGAGGAAAGCGAAGCGACGGCTGAGCACGACCTGAGTATGCCTTCCGCGAATGAACAACGGGGTTACGAATCGGGGAGATTCTGCCATTCCTGGCGTCGCGCCTCGGCGAGCGCGATGGCGGCGGCGACGGCCACGTTGAACGAGCCGACGCGCCCCACCTGCGGGATGTAGCAGACGCCGTCGGCGGCGTCGAGCAGCGCGGGGGAGCAGCCGTGGTCCTCGCTGCCGACCACCAGGCACACGTCGCGGCCGAGGTCGGCCCTGTGCAGGGGGACGGCCTCGGCCGTCAGCTCGATCGCCAGCACGGTGAAGCCGTCGTCCCTGGCCGCCTTGACCGCCTCGGTCGCGGGCATCGCCTCGTGCCAGGTGACCAGCCGGTCGGTGCCGAGCGCGGTCTTGCCGGCCTTGGGGTTGGTCGGCGGGGTGGCGTTGCCGGCCAGCCAGATCTGGTCGACGCCGAACGCGGCCGCGCTGCGGAAGATCGAGCCCACGTTGAACGGGCCGGTGACCGACTCCAGGATCAGCCCCAGGCGGTTGCCGGTGTTGCGGCGCCAGGTGCGGTTGAGCCGCTTGACGTCGGTGGGGCGCAGCTGCCTTCTCATCGTTGCACCTTCAGGATTCGGTAGGCGGCCCGGGAGGCCTCGCGGGAGGCCTGCCAGCCCTGCTCGCCGAGCCAGCGCTGCAGGGAGTCCGAGCCGAGGTGTTTCTGGACGACCAGGTAGGCGGCGCCGCCGGGAGCCAGCCGGGACAGCCACCTGGTGAGCATCTCGTGCAGCGCCGCCTTGCCGATGCGGATGGCGGGGTTGGACCAGATCGCCTGGAACGTCACGTCGTCCGGCATCTCGTCGGCGTGCACGGGCCGTACTTTGTAAAGGCGCGCGGCCTGGGCGTTGCGCTCGGTGAGCTCCAGGCTGCGCCGGTTCACGTCGACGGCCCACACCGTCGCCCCGGGCGCCCGCGAGGCCATCGTCAGCGCGATCGGGCCGTAGCCGCAGCCCAGGTCGAGCAGGTCGCCCTCCTGGGGTGGCGGCGGGACCGTCTCCAGCAGGATGCGCGTGCCGGCGTCGACCCGCTCCGGCGAGAACACGCCCCTGTCGGTCTCCAGCCGCAGGTGCAGGTCGGGCAGCACCAGGTCGACGGAGCCGGGCTTGCTGGCGGTCTCGGGACGCTCGGAGAAGTAGTGGGCCACGTGGGGAAACGTTACGGGATCCGGGTGCCGAACAAGACCGCGGCGCCCGCGACCAGCAGGCCGAGGACGAGCGCGGCGACGATGAACTGCTGGGTGATCTCCTGCTTGACCAGCTTGTAGCCGAGCGAGGTGCCGATCTGCTCGTAGACCTCGCGCAGCTCGCTGCCGGACTCGGCCGTGTAGGCGCGCCCGCCGGTGCCGTCGGAGAGCTGCTGGAGCGTCTGCTTGTTGACGGGCACGTTGACGGGCCTGCCGTCGATGGAGACGGTGCCCTCCTGGGTGCCGTAGGCGATGGTGGAGACCGGGATGTGCGCCTGCGTGGCGGCGTCGGTGGCCTCCTTGACCGAGCGGCCCGAGGTGTTGTCGCCGTCGGACAGCAGCACGATCGCGGCGGGCGGCGGGTCGGTGGCGGCGTCCTGGTCGAAGGAGCGCACCGATTCGAGCGAGTTGAACACCGCCTCGCCGATCGCGGTGCCGGGCCGGGTGGACAGGTTGCCGATCGCGGTCACCACGGCGCCGTGGTCGGTGGTGGGGGAGATCAGCACGTTGGCGGAGCGGGCGAAGGCGACGACGCCGACGTTGAACCGGTCGGGCAGCTCGCGGACGAACGACTGGGCGGCGGACTTGGCGGCGGTGATCCGGTTGGGGTCGACGTCGCCGGCCTCCATGGACAGCGACACGTCCAGGGCGATCATGATGGTGGCCCGGTCGCGCGGCACCCGTACCTCGTCGGCGGGGCGGGCCGCGCCGAGGACGAGCAGCGACATCATGACGAGGAACAGCGCGGGCGGCACGTGCCTGCGCCAGCCGGGGCCGGCGGGGGCGACCAGGTTGAGCAGCGCCAGGTTCGTGAAGCGGACGGTGTAGCGGCGGCGGAAGAACTGCGCGGCCACGTAGCCGGCGGCCAGCAGCAGCACCAGCACCGACAGCCAGAGCCAGGCCGGCGACAGAAAAGTCACGGGGTCACCTTCCGGTGTGCCAGGTGGCGGGTGCGCCGCTGGCGCAGGACGAACTGCGCGACGTCGAACACCCAGTCGCGGTCGGTGCGCAGCACCAGGTGGGCGACGCCGGCGCGGCGCAGGGCGGCGCGGGTGCCCTCCCGTTGCAGCGCCGCGGCCTCGGCGTAGGCGCGGCGTACTTTGGGCGAAAGGTGCACTTCGCGTACGTGCCCGGTCTCGGGGTCGGCGAACGCGACGCGGCCCACGTCGGGGAGTTCGAGCTCGCGCGGGTCGACGATCTCCACGGCCAGCACCTGGTGGCGGGCGGACAGACGGCGGATGGGGCGCTCCCAGGGGCGTTCGGCGTCGGGGTCGAGGGAGGGGCGGGCGTCGAGGAAGTCGGAGACGATCACGCGCATGCCGCGCCGCCGCCGGGTGGCAGCCAGCACGTCGATGCCCTCGGCCAGGTCGGGCGCGTCGGGGACGGCGCGGCCGCGCGGGGCGTCCATGAGCGCGGACAGCAGGCCGTACAGGGCGGGGCGGCCGGTGCGGGCGGGCATGCGGTGGATGAACTCGTCGTGGATGACCAGGGCGCCGAAGCGGTCGCCCATCCGGCTGGACAGGAAGCCGAGCGCGCCGACGGCGGCCACGACCAGGTCGCGCTTGTCGGTGTCGGCGGTGCCGAAGTCCATGCTGGGCGACAGGTCGGCCAGCGCCCACGTCTCCAGCTCGCGGTCGGCGACCAGGTCGCGCACGTGCGGCACGGTCGTGCGGGCGGTGACGGCCCAGTCCATGCGGCGCACGTCGTCCTCGCCCGGCACGTAGACGCGGCTGTCGCCGGCCTCGCTGCCGGTGCCGGGCAGCAGGCCCTGGTGGGCGCCGTGCAGGAGCCCGTCCAGGCGCCGGGTGACGACCAGCTCCAGCTTGCGCAGGGCCTGTTCGGCGGTGCTCACCGGTTCTGGTTCCACACGACGAGGGGCGGCGGGACGGCGTGCAGGATCTGGCGGACGACCTGCTCGGGGTCGACGCCGTCGGCCAGCGCGTCGAAGGTGAGCATCAGCCGGTGCGCCATCACGTCCACGGCCACGTCGCGCACGTCGTCGGGCAGCAGGTAGTCGCGGCCGCGCAGCACGGCCAGGGCGCGGCCGGCGGAGACCAGGCCGAGGGTGGCGCGCGGGCTGACGCCGATCTCGATCGTCTCGGCCAGGTCGGCCAGGCCGTAGTCGGAGGGGGCGCGGGTCGACATGACGAGGCGGACCACGTAGTCGGCGACGAGCTGGTGGACCGAGACGTTCTCGGCGGCCTCCTGGAGCGCCAGCAGCCGCTGCGGGTCGAGGACGCGGTCGGGGGCGGGCGGGGTGACGCTCATCCGGTGCAGGATCTCCAGCTCCTCGTGCGCGGTCGGGTGCGGCACCCGTACGCGGAACAGGAAGCGGTCGCGCTGGACCTCGGGCAGGGGGTAGACGCCCTCGGACTCGATCGGGTTCTGGGTGGCCAGCACGATGAAGGGGCGGGGCAGCGGGTGGGTGACGCCGGCGAGCGTGACCTGGCGTTCGGCCATGACCTCCAGCAGCGCCGACTGCACCTTGGCGGGGGCGCGGTTGATCTCGTCGGCGAGCAGGAAGTTGACGAACACCGGGCCGAGCTCGACGTCGAACTTCTCGTTGGACGGGTGGAAGACGCGGGTGCCGACGATGTCGCTGGGCACCAGGTCGGGGGTGAACTGGATACGGGCGAACGTGCCGCCCACGACGGTGGCCAGGGTGGAGGCGGCGAGGGTCTTGGCGACGCCCGGAACCCCTTCCAGCAGGCAGTGGCCGCGTGCCAGCAGGGCCACGACCAGTCTCTCGACCATGTGCTCCTGGCCGACGATGACCCGCCGGACCTCGTCGAGGGCCTGACGCAGCACCGCCGCGTCCGTTCCGCCTGGCTGCTCTTCGGCGTCGCTCATGACGCTATTCCACCAAAGGCGCCGCAAACGTGCACGACGCCACGTCTGTGCTTTCATGGCAGATGTGGCAAGTCCGCTTCAGTTCGGTGATCCGCCACGGCTCGGGCCGTTCGTGGTGCAGGCCCGCCTGCACGCGGCCCCGGCCGGTTTCGTCTATCTGGGGCAGGGGCCTGACGGGCGCGCGGTCTCCCTGGCCGTGCTGACGCGCGGGGCGGCGTTCGACGCGGCGGCGCGCGAGCGGTTCGTGACCGCCGTGCGCGAGGCCGCGCCCGCCGAGCAGGCGGGCGTGCGCGGCTGGCTCGGGCGCGCCGGCAGGTCGCGGTCCGCGGTGGTCGACGACGTGCCCGCGGTGCTGGGCATGAACACCGGGCGGGCGCCCTGGGTGGCGGTGCCGTACGCGCCGGGCAAGGCGGGGGCCGAGCGGTTCCTGGAGCCGGTCATGGTGGGCGGCACGCTGATCGGGCAGGCGCACGGCCCGGACTTCGTCCCGTACTGGCTGACCGACCGCGCGCCCGCGCTGGCCCCGCCGGTGCGCAAGCGGCCGCTGACCGAGACGCGCAAGCGGGTGCTGATGGCGGCGCTGGCGGTGCTCGTGCTGCTTCTGCTGATGACGGTGATCGCCCTGCTCATGCTGGTGCGTTCCGACAACAGCGACCCGATGCCGCGCCAGCTCCCGCCGACGCAGTTCCTGCCGAGCCCGCCGCCGACGCCGGCCACGCCGGAGCCGCAGCGGCCGAGCCCGTCGCCGACGCCGGAGCCGACGCGCAGCGGCGAGACGCCCGGCCGTTCACCGGGGGAGGGCGATCCGGAGAACCGGCAGCTCTGATCGATTTGAGCCTGACGTCGCGTGAGGCTCTAGCGTCAGCGCCATGAAGTTCATCGTTCACGACACGGTCTCGGCGATGGCCGGGATGCTGAAGGGGCCGCGGGAGAAGCGGCCCGACGCGCTGCGCGAGATGCTGGCGCCGATGTGGGCGGCCTCGCGCGTGCCCGTGCCGGCCGACCTCGTCGACATGCACCACCAGGCCGGCGGGTTCCGGGCGGACGCCGACGATCCGCGCTACCTGGAGGCGCTGGAGAGGCTGGCCCGGCAGGACGTGCTGGGGCAGATCGAGCGGGAGCTGGAGCGGGCCTCCGAGGCGCTGGGACACCTGGAGCAGGAGGAGCGGATCCAGGTGATGTTCGTGCTCGGCGATCCGGACAACGACCATCTGATGAGGGTGGCCGCCGGCTACTACGGGATGGGCGGCATCCCCGGGTGGCTCTACCTGCTGGCGTGGCCCACCGACGAGGTCATCGGGCGGATCGGGCATCTGGCGGTGCACGAGTTCCACCACGCGGTGCGTTTCACCACGGTCGAGTGGCACCCGGTCGAGGTGACGGTCGGCGAGCACGTGATCAGCGAGGGGCTGGCCGAGGCGTTCGTGCGGGAGCTGTCGGGGGCCGAGGCGATGGGGCCGTGGTCGTCGATGGTGACGGGGGAGGAGTACGAGCGCGCGCGGACGAAGATCATGGCCGACTTCGAGCTGGCGGGCATGCAGCACACCTCCGCGTACGTGCTGGGCGACAGCGCCATGCGGCTGTTCGGCCAGGAGCCGCGCGGCATTCCGGATATGGCGGGATATTCGGTGGGGTTGTCGCTGGTGGACGAGATCATCGAGGCCACCGGCATGACCGCCGCCCAGCTCAGCGGCCTGCCTGTCGCCGAGCTCATGCGGCTGCGCGCTCAGCGCGGCGAGACGAAGCCCGACTCGTAGGCGGCGATGACCGCCTGGGTGCGGTCACGGGCGCCCAGCTTGGCGAGCACGTTGCCGACGTGCGTCTTGACCGTCTCCGGGCTGACGGTCAGCTCGGCGGCGATCTCGCCGTTGGACAGGCCCTTGGCCATCAGCCGCAGCACGTCCCCCTCCCGGCCGGTCAGCCTGCCGATCCCGGGCACCTCGGTGACCGGGCGGCGACCGGCCAGCGCGCGGATGGCGGCCGGGAACAGCAGCGTCTCCCCGGCCGCCACCAGCTTGACCGCGCGCACCAGCTCGTCCGGCCTGGTCCGCTTCAGCAGGAACCCGTCCGCGCCCGCCCGCAGCGCGTCGTAGACGTAGTCGTCGTTCTCGAACGTCGTCACCACCAGCACCTTCGGCGGGTCGTCCAGCGCCACCAGCCGCCGCGTGGCCTGGATGCCGTCGACGTCCGGCATCCGCACGTCCATCAGCACCACGTCGGGCCGCTCCCGGCGCACCACCGGCAGCACCGCGGCCCCGTCGGCGGCCTCCCCGACCACGCTCAGCTCCGGCTCGGAGTCGAGGATGACGCGCAGCCCCGCGCGGATGAGGTCCTCGTCGTCGGCGATCACGACCCTGATAGTCATGGATGCGACCGTAGCGGCAGCCGCACCCGGACGTGCCAGCCGCCCTCCCGCGGCCCCGCGTCCATCTCGCCGCCGAGCAGCCGCACCCGCTCCCGCATGCCGGCCACCCCCCTGCCGCCGCCTCCGGGCCTGCCCCGGTCCGGCTCGCCGCCGGTCCGGTTGACGACCTCCAGGTGCAGCGCGTGCTCCCGCACGCCGACCGTGACGTCCACGGGCGGGCGGCCGTGCTTGATGGCGTTGGTCAGCGCCTCCTGGACGATCCGGTACGCCTCCCGGGACACCGATCCGGGGACCGCGGCCAGGTCGCCCGCCTCCAGCCGCACCGGCACCCCCGCCCCGGCCACCAGCTCGGGCAGCCGCGCCAACGTGGCCGCGGGCTCCCTGCTCCGGCCGGGGTCGTCGGCGCCCTGGTCGCGGTCGTCGGTGGGCCGATCGTTCACGGGCCGATCGTTCACGGGCCGGTCGTTCACGGGCCGGTCGCTCGCGGGGCGGTCGTCCTCGCGAAGGAGGCCGAGGACGTGGTCGAGGTCCTCCAGGGCGGAGCGGGCCGACTGCTCGATGGCCGACAGGGCCGTACGCGCCAGGGCGGGGTCGCGGTCGAGGACGCGGCCGGCCGCGGCCGCCTGCAGCGTGACCACGCTCAGCGCGTGCCCCACCGAGTCGTGCAGCTCGCGGGCCAGCCGGTTGCGCTGGGCCAGCGTACGGGCGTGCTCCTCGGCGGCGGCCAGCCGTTCGGCGGGGGTCGGGCCGAGCAGCGGGGGCGCCAGGCGGGCCAGCAGCGCCGCCGACCAGTGGACGAGCAGCACGAGCGGCACCAGCAGCGCCACCCCGGCGGCGGCCCAGCCGACCGCCTGCCACCCGCCGTCGACGCGGTAGCCGAGCATGTCCGGGGCGCCGCCGACGAACGGCAGCGCCAGCGAGACCACCGTGAACGGCACGACCGCGAGCGTGAAGCCGCTGGCGAGCCCGCCGACGGCCAGGTGCATCGTGTACCAGGCGGCCGTGCGCCGCCGCTCCTGCCAGGACCGCCGCGCCCCCGGCACCCCCGGCTCGACCCGGACGCCCAGCAGGCCCTCGGCCGCGCTGATCTCCAGCGAGCGCACCGGCAGGAACAGCCCGGTGAGCGCCACGACGGGCAGCACCGCGGCGAAGACGCCGATCTGGGTGGGGAGCAGCACGCTGGCGGTCTGGTCGCCGCGCAGGATGCCGGAGACCAGCACGCCGACCATCATGTACGGCATCAGCAGGGCCCCGCCCAGGATCAGGCACGACCAGCGCCGGGCCAGCGATCGGTTCCATCTCACATCGGCGATTGTATGTCGACCTATATTCGCTCTCGGTGGAATGCGCTTTTAGAGAAATGCGCCGCCAGCGAAAAGATTCCTTAATTCGCGAAGACCGGGTCTAACGTCGTCAATGTAAAACGGCACCACCAGAAAGGGCGAAGCCCATGACGGAGACTCTGCGCGCACAGTGGCCTGACCAGCTCAATCAGCGCCTGCTCAAGGAGCGCATCCTCGTTCTCGGCCAGGAGGTCGACGACGACATTTGCAACCGGCTGTGCGGTGAGCTGCTATTGCTGGCAGCCGAGGATCCGACCCGCGACATTACGCTTTACATCAATTCGCCGGGCGGTTCGGTGAGTGCCGGGATGGCGCTCTACGACATGATGCAGTTCGTGCCGTGCGACGTGGCGACGGTCGCGATGGGGTTCGCCGCGTCCATGGGGCAGCTCCTGCTCTGCGCCGGCGCGCCCGGCAAGCGCTACGCGCTGCCCAACTCGCGCGTCGTCATGCACCAGCCGCTCGGCGGCATCGGAGGCTCGGCCGCCGACATCCAGATCCAGGCCGAGAACATGCTCCACACCAAGCGGCGGATGGCCGAGATCATCGCCCACCACACGGGCCAGCCGCTGGAGCGCATCCAGGCCGATTCCGACCGCGACCGCTGGTTCACCGCCCGGGAAGCCCTGGAGTACGGCTTCGTCGACCACATCGCCGAAGGGACCAACTGACATGAGCGGACGCTACGTGCTGCCCTCGTTCACCGAGCGCACCTCCTACGGGGTCAAGGAGCTCAACCCGTACAACAAGCTCTTCGAGGACCGGATCATCTTCATCGGCACGCCGATCGACGACACCTCCGCCAACGACGTGATGGCGCAGCTCCTGACGCTCGAGTCGATCGACCCCGACCGGGACATCAACATGTACATCAACTCGCCGGGCGGGTCGTTCACCGCCATGGCGGCCATCTACGACACCATGCAGTTCGTCCGGCCGGAGATCCAGACGGTCTGCATCGGCGAGGCCGCCTCGGCGGCGGCCGTCCTGCTCGCCGCCGGCGCCCCCGGCAAGCGCGCCGCGCTGCCGCACGCCCGGGTCCTGCTCCACCAGCCCGCCACCGAGGGCGGCCGGGGCCAGGGCAGCGACCTGGAGATCCACGCCCGCGAGATCCTGCGCATGCGTGACCAGCAGGAGGAGATCCTGGCCCGCCACACCGGGCGCGGCCCCCTGGAAATCAGGAAGGACATCGAGCGCGACCGCATCTTCACCGCCGAGCAGGCGCGCACCTACCGGCTCATCGACGACATCTTCGCCTCCCGCAAACGCACCCTCACCCCGGCCCGCTAGCCGGCCTTCCGGGGATCGCCCCCGTCCTGGGCGCGGCCGGGGCGGGGGCCTCTCCGGCCCATCGCGCCCCGCAGGAGGCGGCGCGGCGTTGGGGCAGTGTCCGGTGATTGGCGTGTAACGCCTGCCCTATACCCTTTTGAGGGCCCTTTTTGGGGTTTATCGGGGGAGCGGGGAGTCGGGTGTCGCTGGAACAGGTTCTGCTCCTGCTCGTCGCGGCGGCCGGCGCCGGCTGGGTGGATGCGGTGGTGGGCGGCGGCGGGCTCCTGCAGTTGCCGGCGCTGATGGTGACCGGCATCTCGCCGGTGCAGGCGATGGCCACGAACAAGTTCTCCTCCGTGTTCGGCACCGCCTCGGCCGCCGTCACGTACGCGCTCACCACGAAGTTCGACCGGGAGGTGGCGCTGCCGGGGGCGGCGCTCGCGGTGCTGAGCGCCGGGCTGGGCGCGTTGGCGGCGGCGGCGATCAGCGCGGAGGTGCTGCGGCCGACGGTGATGGTGATCCTGCTCGGCGTGGCGGCGTTCGTGACGTTGCGGCCGGCGCTCGGCGCCACCGGGCAGCCGCAGTTGCGCACCCGGCGCCGGGTCGCGCTCGCGGTGGGCGTGGCGGGGCTGGGGATCGCGTTCTACGACGGGATCATGGGCCCGGGCACGGGGACGTTCCTGATCATCGCGTTCACCACGATCATCGGGCTGGACTTCGTGTCGGCGTCCGCCTCGGCCAAGATCATCAATACCGGGACGAACCTGGGGGCGCTGCTGGTGTTCGGCTGGCAGGGGCACGTGCTGTGGGGGCTCGGGCTGGGCATGGCGGCGTGCAATATCGCCGGGGCGCAGGTCGGAGCGCGGATGGCCATCCGGCGCGGTGCCGGGTTCGTGCGGATCATCCTGCTGTGCGTGGTGGTCGCGATGGTGGCCAGGCTCGGCTGGCAGCAGTTCGCATAACGGACGCGTCCCTACAATGGCGGCATGCGCGCGAGCCGTCTGTTGTCGCTACTGCTGCTGTTGCAGACGCGCGGCCGCATGACGGCGACCGAACTGTCGGCGGAGCTGGAGGTCTCGGTCCGTACGGTGTACCGCGACGTGGAGGCGCTGTCGGCGGCCGGGGTGCCGGTCTACGCCGACCGCGGCCCGGCGGGCGGCTACCAGCTGCTCGACGGCTACCGCACCCGGCTCAACGGGCTGACCGCGGAGGAGGCGTCGTCGCTGTTCCTGGCAGGGCTGCCGGGGCCCGCGGCCGAGCTGGGGCTGGCCGAGGTGGCGGCGAACGCCGAGCTGAAGCTCCTGGCCGCGCTGCCGCCCGAGCCGCGCTCGCACGCCTCGCGGATGCGCGAGCGGTTCCTGCTGGACGTGCCCGGCTGGTACCGCGGCGCCGACGACGTGCCGCACCTGACCGAGGTGTCGGAGGCGGTGTGGGATCAGCGCCCGCTGCGGATGACCTACCGGCGGTGGGGGCAGCAGGTGGTCGAGCGGCTGGTGCACCCGTACGGGCTGGTGCTCAAGGGCGGCACCTGGTACATGGTCGCGGCGCCGCCCGGCGGCAGCCCGCGCACGTACCGGGTGTCGCGGGTGCTGACGGCCGAGACGGCGCCCGGGCGCTTCGAGCGGCCCGAGGGGTTCGACCTGGCAGAGTTCTGGCAGGCGTACGCGGCCGAGTTCCGGCAGCGCATGTACACCGCCGAGGCGGTGATCAGGCTGGCGCCCGGCATGGAGGACATGCTGGCGTACACGATGGGCGCCGAGGTGGTCACGGCGGCGCTGGAGGCGGGCGGCGAGCCCGACGCCGAAGGGTGGCGCACGCTGACCGTGCCCATCGAGTCGATCAGGCACGCCCGCTGGCTGCTGCTGCGCATGGGCGCGGACGTGGAGGTGCTCGGCCCGCCCGAACTGCGCGTCCTCATGGCGGAGGCGGTCACGGCCCTCGGAAAAATGTACGGATAATCCGGTTTCGTTCTGGCACGATGGCCGCTTATGTATCTACTAGCTTTCATCGGCGCGTGCGTGCTGGTGGCGATGGTGCCCGGGGTGAGCACCGCCGTCATCCTGCGCCAGACGGTCAGATCGGGGCGCGGCTCCGGGCTGTCGGCCACGCTCGGCAACGAGACGGGCATCCTGGCGTGGGGCCTGGCCGCCGCGTTCGGCCTCTCGGCGCTGCTGCTCGCCTCGCAGCTGGCCTACGACGTCATGCGGATCACCGGCGCGGTCGTGCTCGTGGTCATGGGCGCGCAGTCGCTCTGGCAGGCCCGGCGCGGCGCGCCCGAGCCCCGGCCGGCCGACGCGCTCGCGCCGTCCGCCGCCGGTCACCGCAGGTCCTACCTGCTCGGGCTGGGCACCTGCCTGGCCAACCCGAAGGCGGCGGTGTTCGCGATGTCGTTCCTGCCGCAGTTCGTGCCGCAAGGCCGGAACGTCCCGCTCACGCTGGTGACCCTGGCCGTCGTGTGGGTCCTCGTGGACCTGCTCTGGTACACCGCGCTCATCTGGGCCGTCGCGCAGGCCAAGGACATGCTGGGACGCCCGGCGGTGCGGCGATGGCTGGAGCGGATCTCCGGTGTCGTCCTCATCGGACTGGGCATGCGACTGGTCGTGGAGGCCAAATGACGATCTGGTACGAAGAAGCGGGCACCGGCGAGCCGGTCGTGCTCCTCGCGTCGAGCGCCGCCGACGCCGGCATGTGGGACGCCCAGTGGGAGCCGCTGGCCGAGCGGTTCCGCGTGATCAGGCTCGACTACCGCGGCTTCGGCCGCACCCCGTACGCCGCCGACGCGCCCTACAGCGACGCGGGCGACGTGGCCGACGTGCTCGCCACGCTCGGCGTGGAACGCGCCGCGCTCGTCGCCTCCTCCTACGGTTGCCGGGTCGCGCTGCAGCTCGGCGCCATGGCGACCCGGCTCGTGCTCATGAACCCCGGCTCCGACCTGCCCAAGACGCCCGACGTGCTCGCGTTCGGCGAGGAGGAGGACCGGCTGCTGGAGCTCGGCGACGCGCAGGGCGCGGCCGAGCTGAACGCCCGCACCTGGCTCGGCCCCGAGGCCGACGAGGCCACCAGGCAGCGCGTGACCGAGATGCAGCGCCACGCCTTCACGATGCAGCTCGCGGCCGACCCCGAGCCGTCGCAGTTCGAGCCGGACTTCTCGCTCGCCGACGTCAAGGCGCCCGCGCTGATCGTCACCGGCCCGTACGACCTGGAGCACTTCCGCCAGAGCGCCCGCCACCTGGCCACCGAACTGCCGGACGCCCGGCTGCTCGAACTCGACTGGGCCGGCCACCTGCCCGCCCTCGAACGGCCGCAGGAGGTCACCCGGCTCCTGCTGGACTACCTTTAGTGCATGACGAACGATCTGGCGACACTGCTGCGGCAGGCCCAGGACGACGACCCGATCCGGGCACTGGAGGCCACGACCGCGCTGCGCCATGAGATCGAGCGCATCGAAGCGGTCCAGGTCCGGCGCGCCCGCGTGGCGGGCCTGGCGTGGGCCCAGATCGCCCACGCGATCGGCGTCAGCAAGCAGGCCGTGCACAAGAAGTACGGCAAACGCTAGCCGGCCTCGCCGACGTCTCCCGGCGTAGCCGCACCCGACCACGCGGCTGCGCCGAGCCCGTTCGTTACGCTGGGACATCGGGTGATGACACCGAACATCCTGGAGGCACCGGTATGCCCGCGCAGCTCGGCTACTTCACGTTGTCCGTGACGGACCTGGATCGGGCCGCCGCCTTCTACGGGGCGCTGTTCGGGTGGGAGAGCAGGCGGGAGCACGAGGCGTACCTGCATGTCACGAACACGACGGTGCCGATGGGGTTCGTGCCGGGCGGGCCGTCGTCGCAGCCCAACCTCTACTTCCACGTGGCCGACCTCGACGCCGCGATCGAGCGGGTGCGCGAGCTCGGCGGCAGCACCGGCGACGTGATGGACAGCAAGTCGGGCCGGGGCTGCACGTGCACCGATGACCAGGGCACGGTCGTCAGCCTGTGGCAGGCCGCCCCGGGCTTCGGGTGAGCGCGCGGGTTAGCACACGGGTGGTCAGTCGGGCGCCTTGACCGTGGCGATGCCGAGCGTGCTGGTCATCGGCAGCAGCCCGGATCCGAAGACCGGGCCGAGCACCGGCCCGATCAGCTTCGCCAGCCGCATGGCGCCTTCCTCGCCCAGCTCGCGCCACGGCCCGGCGGCCAGCTCGTCGGTCATCCGCTCCACCTGGTCGCGCAGTTCGCGGCCGCGCGCGGTGGCCAGGCCGGCGTCGTCGACGAGCCCGCGCGCGGCCAGCCGGTCGCGGGCCGCGGCCCACTCCTCGGCGCTCCAGCCGCGCCCGGCGAAGTTCTCCACCGGCGCCGCGCCGATCGCCGCGAACGACACCAGCGACTCGCACGGGTCGAGCCCGGCGGCCAGCAGCGCGGCCAGGTGGCCGTCGCCGCGGTGCTCGCGCAGCACGGTGGCGGCGTGCCACAGCGCCAGGTGCGGCTCGTCCGGCCACGGCAGGTCCATGTTGGCGGCGGCGAGCGGCCGCCCCGCCGCCGTCACGCTCCGGGCGGCGCGACCGGCCAGCTCGGCGGCCTCCGCCAGCTCCGCGCCGTCCAGCGCGTCGCCGAGCAGGGTCCGGTACGTCCGGTCCACCGCCGTCAGCCTGGCCCGCAGCACGTCGGCGGGTGAGGCGGTCTCCCAGGCGGCGGGGACGTGCTCGGCGACCATGGCGGTGCTGAAGCTGTAGCACGCGGAGGCGGCCGAACGGGCGCCCACGGCCCCGAGCGGGGCGAGCCGGTAGGCGAAGTACGCGGGCCAGCGCGACTCGACGTCGTAGCCGAGCGCCGCCGCCTCCTCGAACGCCTCCGGTGAGAAGTACACGATCGCGTGGACGGGCTCAAGCTGGTGCCACATGCTGCGGGCAAGCTTCGACATGCCGAAATCCTCACTGTCTAGTTAAGGTATGACGGTGACGATAGAGGCATGGCGCATCACTGGTCAATCCCAAATAGACAGTTATGTCGGGCGATGGGTGGAGCTGGCGGCCGTCCTGGTGAACACCTTCGTGATCACCCAGGCCCGGGGCCGCCCCGCCGAGCGGCCCGACGACGACGCCGCGCGCCTGGCCGCAGTCGCCGAGGCCGCAGGACCCGGCCACGGGCAGGTCCCCGCCGACGCCGCCGCGCTGGCCGCCGTCGCCGCCGAACTGCACCCGGCGTTCACCGCCGACCCCGGCGCGGTCGCCGGGCTGAACGCGATGCTCGTGCGGCACGGCGCCGTTCCCTGCCTGTACGGGGACCCGCCCATGCTGGGCTTCCACGCCCGCGACGCCGCGCCGGTCGACGCCTGGGCCGCCAGCACGGGCACCGCCCTCGCCATGGTCATCGGCGTCGGCCAGGGCCTGCGGCTGCGCTCGTGCGAGGCGGCCGGCTGCGACCTGGTCTTCTACGACGTCACCCGCAACGCCTCACGCCGGTTCTGCGGCCTGTCATGCCAGAACCGCGCCAAGGCCACCGCCTACCGGGCCCGCCGCCGCGCCTGAGGCCGCCTCGGCGGGAGCGCCCGCCGCCGTACGCCGTCACCCACGCCCCGACATGGCCGGGATCCTGCCGCCGAACGCGGACGGAAGCCGGCCGCGATCCCTCCTAACGTCGGCGGCGCAACGGAAGGAGAACTCTCATGACCATTCTCGTCTCGGGCGCCACAGGCAACGTCGGCCGCCCGCTGGTCGAGCAGCTGCTGGCCGCCGGGCACCCGGTGCGGGCCCTCACCCGGGACCCGGCGAAGGCCGGGCTGCCGGCGGGCGTGGAGGTGGTGGCCGGGAACCTGGCCGACACCGGCGGTCTCGCCGACGCGTTCGCCGGCGTCACCGCCGTTCACCTGATCAGCTTCGACGCCTCCGACTACCGGCCGCTGGCGAACGGCCCCGAGCTGGTGGACCTGGCGCTCCGCTCGGGCGTGCGCAGGGTGACGGTGCTGAAGGGCGGCGTGGGCAAGAGCCCGCTGGAGGAGGCGATCGAGGCCGGCGGGCTGGAGTGGACGTACCTGGCGCCGGTGGAGTTCATGTCGAACGCGCTGGAGTGGGCCGGGCCGATCGCCGCCGAGGGGGTGGTGCGTGACGGGTTCGCCGAGTCCAGGAGCGCGATGGTGCACGAGGCGGACATCGCGGCCGTGGCCGCCGCCGCGCTGACCGGCGACGGCCACGCGGGCCAGGAGTACTGGCTGACCGGTCCGCAGGCGCTGACGCCGCCGGACAAGGTGCGCGTGATCGGCGAGGTGCTGGGCCGCGAGCTGCGCTTCGTCGAGCTGAGCCGTGACGAGATGGTGGAGCGGTGGCGCGCCGAGGGCTACTCGGACGACGACGTGGACTTCTTCCTCATGGTGCGCACCGACCCGCCCGTGGCCGGCTCCACGGTGCTGCCCACGGTCGAGGAGGTCACGGGCCGCCCGGCCAGGACGTTCGCGCAGTGGGTGGGCGAGCACGCCGCCGCCTTCGCCCCGCAGCGGTAGGCAAACAAGGAGGAGGGGCGCGCACCCGGCCGCGCCCCTCTATACGCCGATATTTCGCCCTTTACAAGTTCTTGTCATGCAATGAAACGAGTGTTACCTCTTGCGGAGGCGCGTGGCACACGCGCCCTCTGGCGTGCAGGAGGACAACGGTGTCAGCAAAACCCTGGTTACGCAGCACTCTTCTGGTCGTCGCCCTGACGGCCTCGGCCCTGCCCCTGGCAGGCGCCGCCCACGGTGAGCCCGGCGGAACCGGTCAGCCCGGCGCGCAGGCCGCCGAGGTCCACGACTTCCAGGGCGAGAGCCACGGCAAGCCCGACCTGGACAACCGGCGGGGCACGGTCCCGCCGCCCGCCGGGGTCGCCCGCAGCGCGGCGGCGGACGGCGTCCGCTGGAACGCGCTCGGCACCCCGGCCGTCGTGACCGGCGCCGAACCGCTGGCCGAAGGGCTCGGCGCGGACCCCGAACAGGCCGCGCGCGCGTACCTGAAGGCCAACGAGGCGCTCTTCGGCCTGTCCGGCGCGTCCGTGGACGCGCTCGAACGCGTCGCGGTCAACCCCATCGGCGAGGGCCACGCCGTGCTGCTGCGGCAGCGGTTCGGCGACCTGCCGGCCGGTGTGGACGGCATGGTGGCCGTGGGCGTCTCCGGCGGGAAGATCCGTCATGTCACCTCGTCGCTGTCGCGCGACACGGCCGCGCCGCCCGCCGCGGCGATCAGCGAGCAGCAGGCGCTGGAGATCGCCGCCCGGGACGGCGGCATCGACCTGGCCAAGGCCACCACCAAGAAGGTCACCAAGGTGGCCGTGCCCGCGGCCGACGGCGTGCACAGCGCCTACCAGGTCGTCCTGATCGGCGGCGACCCGGAGGAGGCCGCCGCGTACACCACGCACGTGGACGCCGTCAGCGGCGCCGTCCTCGTCCGGGAGAACCTGGTCGACCACCACGCCGACCCGGACAACCCGAGCTGGGCGGCGTTCCCGGCGAATCCGCCCGCCGACTACTCCTCCGCCGACACCCGCGACATCTGGTGCCACGCGGCGGGCCCCGGCTGCGACTACGTCGTCGGCGGCGACCCGGCCACCGGCAAGGCGTGGGACGTCGACCACGCCACCGGCACGCCGACCGGCACCAGCAAGGGCAACGCGGCGCACACGTTCGAGAACCGGGCCAGCGGCGACCCGTTCACCGTCGGCACCCGCTCCAACGTGGCCACGCCCGGCCGCGACTACGTCTACCCGTGGCGCAACACCTGGTACGAGGCCAAGTGCGACCCGGCGGTGTTCGACCAGCCGGGAGAGAACGACCTCGAGGCGTCCATCGCCAACCTGCACGCCATGCACAACCGCATGCACGACTGGTCCTACCGGCTCGGCTTCACCGAGACCGCGTGGAACATGCAGGACGACAACGGCGAGCGCGGCGGGCTCGGCGGCGACCCCGAGCTGGGCAACGCCCAGGCCGGGGCCCGGGTGCTGAGCGTGCGCGACAACGCCAACCAGATCACCGGCCCCGACGGGGTCGCGCCGATCACGAACATGTACCTGTGGCAGCCGATCGCCGGCGCCTTCTACGCGCCCTGCGTGGACGGCGACTACGACATGTCGGTCATCGGGCACGAGTACAGCCACGCGATCTCCGGCCGCATGATCGGCGGCCCGAACGCCGGCTGGAGCGGCGCCCAGGCCGGGGCCATGAACGAGAGCACCTCCGACCTGTTCGCCATGGAGTACCTGTTCGAGTACGGGTTCCGTCCGCGCGGCGACACCCCGTACGTCACCGGCGGGTACGTCACCGGCGACGCCACGCGCGGCATCCGCAACTACGACATGTCGAAGTCGCCGCTCAACTACAGCGACGTCGCCTACGACATCGTCGGCCAGCAGGTGCACGCCGACGGCGAGATCTGGACCGCCACCCAGTACGACGTGCGCGCCGCGTTCGTCAAGCGCTACGGCAAGGGCAGCGCCGGGCAGCAGAAGGCGTGCGCCGACGGCCGGACCCCGGTCGAGCGCTGCCCGGGCAACCGGCGCTGGGCGCAGCTGTCGTTCGACGCGCTGCTGCTCATGGCGTCCGGCGCGGTCAGCTACGTCGACCACCGTGACGCGCTGCTGGCCGCCGACACCATCCGGTTCGGCGGCAAGAACCACGACATCATGTGGCGCGCGTTCGCCGAGCACGGCCTGGGCGAGGGCGCGTCCAGCAACGGGCCGAACGACCCCGACCCGGTGCCCAGCTTCGCCGACCCCGAGGGCAAGAACGGCAAGCTGCGGCTCAAGCCGCTCGGCGAGGCGAAGGACGCGGCGTTGCGGCTCTACGTCGGCGACTACGAGGCCCGCGCGGTCCCCGTCGCCGACACCGATCCGGCCACCGAGCTGGGCGACACCGTCACGATGACGCCCGGCGTGTACGACTTCGTGGTCGCCGGTGACGGGTTCGGGCACCGGCGGCTGAAGTTCGTCGTGGTCGGCGGCGTGACGTTGCCGCTCCCGCTGCCGCTGACCCGCAACCACGCCTCCGCGTCCGCCGGCGCCGCCGCCACCGGCGACGGCGTCAACCACGCCAAGCTGATCGACGAGACCGAGGCGACGAACTGGGCCTCGCTGACCGGCGCACCGGCGGGCAAGGCGGTCACGGTGGACCTGGCGGGCGACGAGCCCGTCAAGATCCGCCGGGTCCAGGTGAGCGCGATGCTCAGGCCCAACGTCGGCGACCCCGCCGACCCGGGCGGCCAGAACCGGTTCTCCGCGCTGCGCTCCTTCGAGGTGCTCGCCTGCCAGCAGGACTGCGCGGACCCGGCGAACTTCACGAAGATCTACACCAGCCCCGCGGACGCGTTCCGGACCGCGCTGCCGCGGCCCCGGGGCGCCGATCTGCTCATCGAGTCGTTCCGGGTGCCCGCCACGACGGCGACGCACCTGATGCTCCGCACGCTCACCACCCAGTGCACCGGCAACCCGCTCTACGCCGGCGAGCAGGACGCCGATCCCAACTCCGCGACGGACTGCGCCACGGCCAGCCCGCAGCGGGACCAGGTGCGGGCCGCCGAGTTCCAGGCGTACTCGTACTAGAGAACCCAGGGGGTGAGGCCCGCGCGGGCCTCACCCCGTCCGGCTCAGCCCAGTGCGTCAGCCCAGTGCGGACCGGACCGCCTCCTCCGTGCGGGCGATCACCGTGGGGCCGTCCTCGGCCGTGATGATGGGCCGCTGGAGGAGGATCGGGTTCGCCGCCAGCGCCGCGACCCAGCGGTCGCGGCTGCCGGCGTCGCGCGGCCAGTCGTCCAGGCCCAGCTCCGCCGCGCGGGGCTCGCCGGTGCGGGTGATGTCCCACGGTTCGAGGCCCAGCCGGGCCAGCACCTGCCGGATCTCGCCCTCCGTGGGCGGGTCGTCCAGGTAGCGGCGCACGGTGTACGCGGCCCGCTCCGCGTCCAGCACCGACAGCGCGGAACGGCACTTCGAGCAGGCGGGGTTGATCCAGATCTCCATGCCGGAATCATCCCCCGGCCGCGGCCACCGCGGTGAGCAGGACGAGCACCAGCGTGGCGACGGCGAACACGCCGTGCGCGACGACGACGGCCACCGGGATGGCCGCCTCGGGCGCCGCCGTGCCGCGCGCCGGGATCCACCGGGCCAGCAGGACGAAGCCGAGCAGCGCCACCGGGACCAGGATGACGAGCGCCGCCCAGGCCAGCGCCGTCGCGCCGGTCACCAGGTAGGCGATCCAGACGACGAGGCCGGCGGCGGCCAGCAGGAAGTGGCCGGAGACGACGGGGACGGGGAAGCGGCCGGAGGCGCCGCCGCGACGGCGCGAGAGCCAGCGCCCCAGCATGAAGAACCCGCCGAGCGCGGTGACGACCCAGGTGACGAGCGCTGTGGTGCTCATGGTGTCCTACTCCTTCTCACGATTGCTCCTCGTCACGATTGACGGAAGCCTTCGGCCTGCGTGACCTCGTCGGCCACCCGGACGCCGTACCGGTAGGCGAGCCTGCCGCCCAGGGTCCCCGCCGCCGCCAGCCCGGCCAGCCCGGCCGCCGACAGCGCGAGCTGGCCCGCGCCCACCGCGTCACCGGGCAGACGCCACGCCCACGCCGCCCCGAACACGGCGGTGACGGTCAGGGTCAGCCCCATGTGCGCCAGCGCCGTGCGGTAGGCCGCGGTGCCGGGCTCGATGGCCAGGAAGTCGAGGAACCCGAACGCGGCCGCCGCCAAGGCGCCGATCACGCCGATCGCGATCAGCCAGAGCGCTCCCTTCGCCAGGAACCCCGCGTCACCGGTCACGAGCGAGGCCAGGTCGAAGACCAGGCTCGTCACCCATGCGCCGATCGGCACGGTCACCAGCATCGGATGCAGCGGATGCCCGTACGGCCCCGCGAGCGGCGTCGAGGGACGCTTGGCCCGGAACAGCGGACTGGACATGGCCCACCTCCTATTTCACCAACGAGTTTTAGTGAAACTCCGCGCAGCCGTCAATAGGCTGGGATTGACGTACAGGAATGGGTGTTATTCTCGGATTGTGAGCCAACCCTCGCTTGACGCCGTCGCGGCGCTCGGCGACGACCTGCGCCGCCGCATGTACGACTTCATCCGCCGCGCCGGGACGCCCGTGACCCGCGACGAGGCCGCCGCCAGCGTCGGCATCTCCCGCAAGCTCGCCGCCTTCCACCTCGACAAGCTCGTCGACGTCGGCCTGCTCACCGCCCGCTACGCGCAGCCGTCCGGCGCCCGCCGCGTCGGCCGCGCCCCCAAGGTCTACGAGCCCGCCGGGCTCGACGTGCGCGTCAGCATCCCACAGCGCGAGCACGGCCTGCTCGCCGCCATCCTCCTGGAGGCCGTACGGGCCCAGGCCCCCGGCGAGCCGGGCCGCGACGCTGCGCTCCGCGTCGCCGGGCTGCGCGGCCGGGCACTCGGCGAGGCCGAACGCGACCGGCTCAAACCCGGCCGTCTCGGCGCCGAACGGGCGCTCACCTGCGCCGCGCAGACCCTCGAAAGCCACGGCTTCGAGCCCGACCGTGTCACGCCGACGCTCATGCGGCTGCGCAACTGCCCGTTCCACCCGCTGGCCGCCGAGGACCCCGACCTGGTGTGCGCGATCAACCACGCGTTCCTGGCCGCGTTCCTCGACGGGCTCGGCGCCTCCGCCGTCGACGCCGCCCTGCGCCCCCGCGAGGGCGCCTGCTGCGTGGAGCTCGGCGCGGCCCCGCCCGCGGGCTGACGCCCGGGTTGGGTAGGTTGGCCCGTCATGGAGGTACGCCCGAGCCACGCCCCGCCCGCCCTCGTCTCCGCCCTCACGGCGGCCGTCCTCATGGCCGCCGCCGCAGGCTGCGGAGCCGAACCACGCACGGCGCCCCGGGCCGACCCGTCATCGGCCTCCCCGCAGCCGCAGCAGTCGGCCTCGGCATCAGCGTCGGCTTCGGCATCGGCGAGCCCGTCGGGGGATCCGGCCGCGCTCGACCTCCCCGACCCGGACGAGCCCATCCCGGGCGACGCCGCCGAGCTCGCCAAGGCCCTGAAACGGACCAGCGCCGCGCTCGCCGACGCCGTCGACGCCTGGGACGGCGACGGCGACCCGCCCCGCGACGTCGAACTGCTCGCCCTCCACCAGCAGCGCATCTACCGCCACACCGCCCGCCACCCCAAGCTCGCCGCCCGCGCCTTCGCCCGCCTGCCCGCCCGGCTCGCCGCCGAGGCCAGGGACAACACCGCCGCCATCCGCGAACTGCTCTCCCTCGCCCACCCCGTCAAGGGCACCGGCGTCATCAAGGTCCGCCCCGCCCGGCCCGCGAGCGAGCTGCGCGGCTACTTCAAGAAGGCCGAGCGGCGCTTCGGCGTGGAGTGGGAGGTGCTGGCGGCGGTCATGTTCGCCGAGACGAAGTTCGGCAGGGTCCGCTCCGCCAGCCACGTCGGCGCCCAGGGCCCGATGCAGTTCATGCCCGCGACCTGGAAGGCGTACGGGATGGGCGGCGACATCCAGGACACCCGCGACGCCGTCATGGCGGCGGCCAACTACCTGCGCGCCACCGGCGCGCCCCGCGACTACCAGCGGGCGCTGCACGCCTACAACCCGTCGCAGGCGTACGTGGACGCGATCCTGCTGCACGCCAAGCAGATCAAACGCGACCCGCGCAACTACCTGGTCTACTACAACTGGCAGGTGTACGTGATCACCACCAAGGGCGAACGGCGCATCACCGGCCCCTGACCAGCAGTGCCCCCGGTCAGTGCCCCCTGTCAGTGCCCGTGGCCGTGGCCCACGAAGGCGCCCGACGGGCGGCCCGGGGGCACGAGCAGGAGCGACACCGCCGCCGCCACCAGCGCGGCCACCGCGACGGCCGTCAGCGCGGTGGCGAACCCCGACACGTCACCGCCCGGAGCCAGCGCCGCGGCAGCCGCCGACGACACCAGCGCGACGCCGATCGACCCGCCCAGCTCGTGGAACGTGTTCACCACCCCGGACGCCACACCGGACTCGGCAGGGGAGACGTTCGCCATCGTCGTGCTCGTCGCCGTCACGAACGCCGGGCCGATTCCGAACGCCGCCACCACGAACCCCGGCAGCAACGTCGTGAACACGTTCCCGTCGGCGGACACCTGCGCCATCAGCCCGGCCCCGGCGGCGGTCAGCGCGAACGCCGCCACGGCGACCGGCCGGCCGCCGATCCGCCCCACCAGCCGGCCCGCCACGTGCGCGCCCGCCGTGATGGCCACCGCCACCGGCAGGAACACCAGCCCCGTCTCCAGCGGGCTGAACCCGCGGACATGCTGCAGGTAGAGCGAGCTGAGGAAGAACAGGCCCAGCATCGACGCCGTGGCCATCAGCATCACGAACATCCCCGACAGCACCGGCCGCCGGGCCAGCGTCTCGGCCCGCATCAGCGGCGCCCGCACCTTGCGCTCCACGACCACGAACGCCGCATACCCGGCCACGGCGGCGGCCAGCACCCCGAGCGTCCCCGCCGAGCCCCAGCCCACCTCCCCGGCCCTGGTCAGCCCGTAGATCAGCAGCCCGGTGGCCCCGGTGACCACCAGCCCCCCGACCACGTCCACCCGTCCCCGACCCCCGCCGTGCGCCCCATGCGCGGTGTGCCCGCCGTGCGTGCCGTGCCCGTGCCCGTGGGCAGCCCCGGCGTGGGTGCCGGCCGTGCTGTGCGCGGCGTGCGCGGCGTGGTGTGCCGGGGCGGGGGCGCGTACGGGGAGGCGGGAGGGGAGGATCGCGAGGACGGCCAGGCCGATGGGGACGTTCACGTAGAACGCCCAGGTCCAGCCGGGCCCGGCGGTGAGGAGGCCGCCGAGCAGGACGCCGGCGGCGGCGCCGGAGCCGCCGATGGCGGCCCACACGGCGAGGGCGCGGTTGCGCCGGTCGCCGTGGTAGGCGGTGGTGATGATCGACAGGGCGGCGGGGGAGAGCAGGGCGGCCCCGACCCCCTGGAGGGCGCGCCCGGCGATGAGGGCGGGCCCGTTCGGCGCGAGGCCGGCGGCCAGGGAGGCGACGGTGAAGAGCGCCAGCCCGGCGACGAGCAGGCGGCGGGCGCCGAAGGCGTCGGCGAGCCGCCCGCCGAGCACCATGAGCCCGCCGAAGCAGAGCGTGTAGGTGGTGACGACCCAGGTGAGCGCCTCCCGGTCGAGCGCCAGGTCGGCGCCGATGCTCGGCAGGGCGACCTGCACCACGGTGATGTCGACGATCAGCATGAACTGCGCCAGGCAGAGCAGCGCGAGCACGCTCCACCTGACGGGGTTTTGGACATTCATCGCCCGGACTCCTAACCTGAACACGTGTGTACGAGTTGCAGGACACCATACCCCCGTACCCCTTGTCCAGCCGGAGTCGCGTCAGGCGGCGCGGAAGGCCCCCAGCAGGGTCGCGCTCAGCACTCCGGCGGCGTCGGCCCGGTCGAGGCGGCCGGACTCGATCTCCTGGGCGGCCGTGTGCAGCAGGCTGAAGAACGTGCTGACCAGCCACGACACCGGCAGATCGGTGCGGAAGGCGCCCTCGTCGCGGCCCCGGGCGATGAGCCGTTCGACCCGGGCGAGCGGCTGGTCGTGCCACTCGCGGATGCGTTCGGTCGACAGGGCGCGGTCGGCGGCGACGAGCAGCCGCCGGTGCCGGTCGAGCACCTCCCAGGAGGACGCGACGAGCCGCGTGAGCGCCTCGCCCGCCGGGAGGTCGTCGAGCGGCTCGGCCGCCAGCGTGGCCTCCGCCTGGCTCATGGCGTGCGCGAACACGGCGTCGACGAGCGATTCGCGGGAGGGGAAGTGGCCGTAGAGCGTCACCCGTCCCACGCCCGCGGCCTTGGCGATGTCGGCCACGCTGGCCGCCGGGTCGGCGCTCAGCGCGCGGAGCGCGGCGTGCAGGATGGCCGCGATGTTGCGCTCGGCGTCGGCCCGCCGCTGCGGCGCGGGCGCTGTGGTGGTTCGTCGCTGGGTGGTCGCCATGTCATCGAGCTTAGGAGCGTCCCGGCCCCGTAACGGCTGCGGGGAATACGGGCAGGGGGTATGTTGTCATCTACGGGGACGACGGAAAGGAACGGGGCGATGGCCGGATACACAGGCAACAAGGGAGACCACCTGCGGCGGCTGCGCCGGGCCGAGGGCCAGGTGCGCGGGCTGCAGCGGATGGTCGAGGACGACAAGTACTGCATCGACATCCTGACCCAGGTGTCGGCGGCCACCAGCGCGCTGCAGTCCTTCGCGCTCTCGCTGCTGGAGGAGCACCTGGCCCACTGTGTGGCCGAGGCGACGCTCAAGGGCGGCCCCGAGGCCGAGGCCAAGGTGAAGGAGGCCTCGGACGCGATCGCCCGCCTCGTCAGGTCCTGACGCGGCGGCCCGGGGCGGGGAGGAGCTCAGCGGCGGTCGTGCGGCACCACCATCGGGCTGGCCGTGCGCGGGTCGGGCACGATGTCGCACGGCAGCCCGTACACGTCGGCGACCAGCTCGGACGTCAGCACCTCCGTCGGCGGCCCCTGCGTGACCACCCGCCCCTCGCGCATCACGACCAGGTGGGAGGCGAATCGGGCGGCCTGGTTGAGGTCGTGCAGCACGGCCACGATCGTCCGGCCCTCGCCGTGCAGCTCCCGGCACAGCTCCAGCAGCTCATACTGGTGGGCGATGTCGAGGAACGTGGTCGGCTCGTCGAGCAGCAGCAGGTCGGTCTGCTGGGCGAGCACCATGGCCACCCAGGCGCGCTGCCGCTGGCCGCCCGACAGCTCGGTGGCCCGCACGTGGGCGAGGTCGTGCAGCGCGGTGCGCTCCAGCGCGAACTCGATCGCGGCGTCGTCGCCGGGCGACCACTGGCGCAGCAGCGTGTGGTGCGGGTAACGGCCGCGCCGGACCAGGTCGCGCACGGTGATGCCGTCGGGCGCGACCGGGTTCTGCGGCAGCAGTGCGACGTGCCGGGCGGCCTGCCTGCCCCGGTACGACCACAGGTCCCTGCCGTGGAGCAGCACCTGCCCCCGGTCGGGCTTGCGCACCCGGGCCAGCGACTTGAGCAGCGTCGACTTGCCGCAGCCGTTCGGCCCGATGATCACGCTGAGCTCGCCGTCCGGGATGTCCAGGCTGACGTCGCGCACGACGGGGTCGCCGCCGTAGGAGATCGTGACGTCCCGGACGCCCAGCCCCGTAGTGCTCACAGTGTTCCCTTCCGCCATTCACGGGTCAGCAGGTAGCCGAGGTAGAGGCCGCCGACGGCCATCGTGTAGACGCCGACCGGCAGGTTGCCCGGGAGGGGCAGCTGCTGGGCGGCCAGGTCGGCGAGCACCAGCAGCAGCGTGCCGACGAGCGCCGACAGCAGCAGGTGGGGGCCGGGGCCGCCGGTCAGGCGGCGGGCGATCTGCGGCGCGGTGAGCGCGATGAACGCGATCGGCCCGGCGACGGCGACGGCGGCGGCCGACAGCACGACCGACAGCGTCACGGCGGCGGTCCTGGTGGGGCCGGGCTCCGCGCCGAGCCCGGCGGCCAGCTCGTCGCCCAGCTCCGTCATGTCCAGGCGGCGGGCCAGCAGCGCCACGAGCGGCGCGCACACCAGCACCACCAGCCAGATCGTGACCGCGTGGTCCCAGGACCGGGCCGACAGGCTGCCGTTGAGGTAGGCCATGAGCACGGTCGCCTTGTCCCGTTCGACGGCGTAGACGACGTACTGGGTGAGGGCCACGGAGATCGCCGAGACGCCGATCCCGGCCACGATGAGGCGGCCCGGGTTCTGGAACCCCGTCCCGGTGGAGACGTACACGACGGCCATGGCGAGCACGGCGCCCGCGAGCGCGCCGAGCGGCACCGGCAGCAGGCCGGGCAGGAACAGCGCGGCGGACGCGGCGCCCGCGCCCGCGCCGGCGGAGACGCCGATCACGTCCGGGCTGCCGAGCGGGTTGCGCGTCACGGTCTGGAACAGCGCGCCCGACAGGCCCAGCGCGGCCCCGGTGCCGATGCCCACGACCAGGCGCGGCCCGCGCAGCCGGCCCAGCACGAACGCCGCCTTGCCCTCGGCCCCGCCGAACAGCGCCTGCGGCAGGTCGGCGACGGGGATGCCGAGCCGTCCCAGTGACAGGGTGGCGACGGCGGCCACGGCGACGAGCGCCACGACCGCGGCGGCGGCGACGGCGCCGGCCCGCCCGACGGGGACGGCGATCACCCGTCCGATCCTGACGACCGTCATGCGTTGCCCTTCATCCTGCGTACGGCCAGCAGCAGCGCGGGGGCGCCGACGAACGCGGTGACGACGCCGACCATCAGCTCCTGCGGGCGCAGCACCAGCCGGCCCGCGACGTCGGCGAGCAGCAGCAGGGCCGGGCCGACGATCGCGGAGAACACGATCTGGGCGCGGAAGCCCACGCCGGCCAGCGCCCGCACGATGTGCGGCACGGCCAGGCCGACGAAGCCGATCGGGCCGACGGCCGCGGTCGCCGCCGCGCACAGCAGCGTCGAGGCCAGCAGCCCGCCGGCCCGCATGGCGGCGGGGCTGGTGCCGAGGGCGGCCGCGGTCTCGTCGCCGAGCGCGAGCGCGTTCAGCCCCGGCGCGATCAGCACCGCGACGAGCAGGCCGAGCCCCGCCAGCGGCAGCACCGACAGCAGCACGTCGAAGTCCCGGCCGCCGAGCGCGCCCACCACCCAGTAGCGGTAGCTGTCGAAGACGCGCGGCAGCCCGAGCGTCACGGCCTGCACGTACGCGGTGAGGACGGCGGTGACGACGGCGCCCGCCAGGACCAGCCGCACCAGCCCGGCCCCCGACCCGGCCGACCCGATGACGTGCACGAGCAGCCCGGCGAGCAGCGCGCCGGGCAGCGCCCACCACACCGCGCCCCACTGCCCCGACACGCCGAGGAACGCGGTGGCGGACACGATGCCCGCCGACGCGCCCGCGGTGATGCCGAGCAGGCTGGGGTCGGCCAGCGGGTTGCGGGTGATGCCCTGCATGAGCGTCCCGGCGACGGCCAGGCAGAGCCCGGCGAGCAGGCCGAGCGCGGTGCGCGGGTAGCGGCTCTCGATCACCGTGGTCGTGTTGGCGTCGGCGGTGCCGTCGAGTACGGCCAGCACGTCGCCGATCGAGGTGGGATGGCTGCCGAACGCGACGCTGGCGAGCACGGCGAACGCCAGCACGGCCAGCGAGGCGAGCAGGAAAGACAGCGGCCGGGCGACGCGGGCGCGGGTGCTCCCCGGGCCCGCGCCGCCCGGCGCGGTGCGTGCTGTGAGCGTCATGTAAGGGTGGTCGTCATGTGGGGGCGGGCGTCCTCAACCGGTACGGGTTACTTGTCCAGCTTGGCGACGGCCTCGTCGATCAGCGGCAGGTAGCGGTCGATCACCCACGGCACGGTCAGTGGGTTGATGATCGACGACGCGGTGACGAACGGGGTGTCGTCGCTGGCCACCACGGCGCCGCGCTTGACCGCCGGGATCGCCGCGTACAGCTTCTGCGCCTCGATCTCCTTGCGGGTCTTCTCGTCGGTGTAGAAGGTGAAGACCAGGTCGCTCTTGGCGAGCTTCTGGGCGTTCTCCAGGCCGATCAGCGCCGAGTCGGTGCCCTCGGTCTCCTTGAAGGTGTTGACCACCGGGTCCACGGTGAGGCCGAGCGAGGAGACCATCTCCACCCGCTGCTCCTCGGGCTTGAACACGCCGAGCGTGCCGGGGCCGGAGGTGTAGATGTAGGAGAAGGTGACGTCCTTGTACTGCGGGCGGGTGGCCGCGGCGTCGGCGAGCTGCTTCTTGACCGAGGCGATCAGCTTGGGGGCCTCGGCGGGCTTGCCCAGCGCCTTGGCGACGATCTCGATCTGCTGGTCCCAGTTGGTGCTCCACGCCAGGTCCGGGTAGGCCACGGTCGGCGCGATGTCCTTGAGGATGTCGTACTGCTCCTGCGTGATGCCGGACCACGGGGCCAGGATGACGTCCGGGTCGAGCTCGACGATCGTGTCGAAGTCGATGTTCTCGCCGCCGGCGAACTGCTTGGGCAGGGTGCCGCCGGCCTTGGTCACGGCCTCGTGGATCCACGGCAGGTAGCCGGTCTTGTCGCTGCCCCACGGGTAGCTCTCGATGCCGACGGGGGTGTGGCCGAGCGCGATCGCGGTCTCCGCCGAGCCCTGGCCGAGGGTGACGACCCGCTGCGGCTGCTCGGTGATCGTCGCCTGGCCGAGCGCGCTGTCGATCGTCACCGGGAAGGCGCCGGCGGTGTCCCCGCCGCCGGCGCTCCCGGTCGGGGCGGGCGCGGCGGACGGCGGCTCGGTGGAGCCGCAGCCGGTGACGACCAGCAGGGCCGCGGACAACAGGAGCGCGGACACGCGCACCCGGGGGAGCCTGAACTGCATGAATGTTCCTTGTTCCGTGGACGCGCGCGGCCACGTCCACATCACGGAGGAAAGGTGGGGCCAGCGCGGGTCACCAACTGACCTTCAACACTTAGGCAAGCCTAACCTACTGTCCGCTTCGTCATCAAACGGGGGTCTTGCGGGTGACGATCTCGTCGATCCGGGCCTGCTGGCTCTCGGCGATCTCCTCGGCGAGCTCGGCCGTCTCCCGGTGCGCCCCCTCGGCCTCCACGGTCTCGGCCATCCGCACGCCGGCCTCCAGATGATCCACGATCACCGGCAGCCACTTGCGGTCGAACGCCTCGCCCGAGGTGCGCGCCAGCTCGGCGACCTGCTCGGGCGGCAGCATGCCGGGCATGGCGTGCGCGGAGCCGTGGTCCTCGGGCACGGCCCGCCCCCACGCGCGCAGCCAGGAGGCCATCAGGTCGATCTCCGCCTGCTCCCCCTCGGCCAGCGACTCGCCGAGCTCGCGCACGTACGTGTCGCGGGTGCGCTCGGCGGCCAGCTTCGCCAGCGCGATCGTCTGCCGGTGATGGGGGATCATCTCCTGGGAGAAGCGCACGTCGGCTTCCGTGTACCCCGCCTGCGGGGCGGGCGCGCCCGCGGCCGGCGAGCAGCCGGCCGCGAGCGCCACGACCGCCGCGACCCGGACGAGAACGGCCTTCAGCATCATGACCTCCAGGGCTTTGCAGGAGGTACGCACGCGGACGCCGCCCGGTTCGGCCCCCTCAGCCGTTCAGCGCGGAGTGGCGGCGGCTGTAGGCGAAGTAGATGACCAGCCCGATCGCGAACCAGACGGCGAAGCGCAGCCAGGTCATCGGGTCCAGGAAGGTGATCAGCCACAGAGAGAAGACGACCCCGATGGCCGGCACCACGGGCATCCCCGGCGTGCGGAACTGGCGGGGCAGGTCCGGCTGCCGGTAGCGCAGCACGATCACCGCCACGCACACCACCACGAACGCCAGCAGGATGCCGATGTTGGTCAGCTCGGCAGCCTCCCGGATCGGCAGGAACCCGGCGATCACCGCCGAGGCGGCGCCCACGATCCAGGTGACCCGCGACGGCACCCGCCGTACCGGGTGCACCTTGGCGAACCACAGCGGCAGCAGCCCGTCGCGGCTCATCGAGAACCAGACCCGCGTCACCCCCAGCATGAAGGTGAACATGACGGTCAGGATGCCGACGATCGCCCCCACCGCGATCACCGTCGCCAGCCCGGACAGCCCGACCGCCGCGAACGCCGAGGAGAAGCCGCTCTCGGGGTCGATGTCGCGGTAGTTCTGCATGCCGGTGAGCACCAGGGTCGCCAGCACGTACAGGATCATGGAGATGACGAGCGAGTAGATGATCGCCTTGGGCATGTGGCGCTGCGCGTCACGCGACTCCTCGGCGGCGGTGCTCATCGCGTCGTAGCCGAACACGGCGAAGAACACCGTGGCCGCGCCGGTGATCGCGCCGCCGATGCCGAACGGGAAGAACGGCGAGTAGTTGGCCGTGTTGATGTGGAAGAACCCGACCGCGATGACCAGCAGCACCACGGCGACCTTGATGACGACCACGATGGTCTCGAACCGGGCGGCGGTGCGGATGCCGAGGTTCAGCATGAAGGCGATGAGCAGGCAGAGCAGCACCGCGAACAGGTCGACGACGTGCCCCTCGCCGGTGCCGGGCGCGCCCAGCATCCAGGCGGGCAGCCCGAACCCCAACTGCTGCACCAAAAACCCGAAATATCCGGATATGCCGATGCCGACGACCGCCACGATCGCCGTGTACTCCAGCAGCAGGTCCCACCCGATCAGCCAGCCCACCAGCTCGCCCAGCACCGCGTAGCCGTAGGTGTAGGCCGACCCGGCCTTCGGGATCATCCCCGCGAACTCCGCGTACGAGAACGCCGCCGCCGCGCTGGCCACCCCCGCGATCAGGAACGACACCAGCACGGCGGGCCCCGCCGTCTGATTGGCGACCGCGCCGGCCAGCGCGAAGATGCCCGCGCCGATGATGCCGCCGATGCCGATCGCGGTGAGCTGCCACAGCCCGAGCGAGCGCGACAGCTCGCCCTCGTGCTCCTCCGCGATCTGCTCCACCGGCTTGCGGCGGAAGATGCCGCGAGAAGAAGCCATGCCAGCCCCCCGACCAGCCAGATGTGTCCTGGATCACTCCATTCCCAGGTAGGGGGGCGCTATGCGGCTACACGTACCCCTTGTCGAGCACCGCCCGCGTGTCGCGGGTGATGCGAG
The DNA here is from genome assembly GCF_041950485.1 of Nonomuraea sp. ATR24. NCBI lineage: Bacteria > Bacillati > Actinomycetota > Actinomycetes > Streptosporangiales > Streptosporangiaceae > Nonomuraea > Nonomuraea sp. ATR24. The sequence continues at coordinate 36,587 of NZ_JBGNUU010000028.1, read as the reverse complement.
CGGCCAGCTCGGGGGAGAGCGGCGTGCGCGGCGGGCGGCACGGCCCGCCCCTGCGCCCGGCCAGGTCCATCGACAGCTTGATGGACTGCACGAACTCCGTCTTGGAGTCCCAGCGCAGCAGCGGGTGCAGGTCGCGGTAGATCGGCAGCGCCCTGGCCAGGTCCGCCGGGTCGCCGGAGGTGGCCAGCCGGTACAGCTCGACCGTGGCCTTCGGGATCATGTTCGGGTAGCCCGCGATCCAGCCGACCGCCCCGGCGATGCCCACCTCCAGCAGCACGTCGTCGGAGCCGATCAGCACGTCCAGGCCCGGGGCCAGCTCGGCGATCTCGTAGGCGCGGCGCACGTCGCCGGTGAACTCCTTGACCCCGACGATCAGCCCCTCCCGGTACAGCTCGGCCAGCAGCTCCGGGGTCAGGTCGACCTTGGTGTCGATCGGGTTGTTGTACGCGACGACCGGCAGCCCGGCCCTGGCCACCTCCCGGTAGTGGCCGACGACGGCCTCCCGGTCGGCGCGGTAGGCGTTGGGCGGCAGCAGCAGCACCGACGAGGCGCCCGCCTCGGCCGCCTGCTCGGCCCACCGCCTGGCCTCGGCCGCGCCGTAGGCCGCCACGCCGGGCATCACGTGGAAGCCCTCGGGGGCGGCCTCGACGGCGGTGCGCACCACGCGGGCCCGCTCCTCGGGGGTCAGCGTCTGGTACTCGCCCAGCGAGCCGTTCGGGCAGACGCCGTCGCAGCCGCCCTCGGCCAGGAAGCGCACGTGCTCGGCGTATCCGTCGTAGTCGACCGACAGGTCGTCGTGGAAGGGCAGCGCGGTCGCGACGTGCACGCCGTGCCAGACGGGGGTGGTCATGCCTTCTCCTTGTGGTCGCTCATCCAGGTCTCCAGGCCGCCCGCGTCCAGGGGCAGCGCCGAGGAGAGGTTCTCCATGCCGTCGGCCGTGACGAGCAGGTCGTCCTCGATCCGCACGCCGACGCCGCGCAGCTCCGGCGGGACGGTCAGGTCGTGCGCGTGGAAGTACAGGCCGGGCTCGACCGTGAGCACCATGCCGGGCGCCATCGCCGCGCCGTGGTAGGCCTCGGGCCGGGACTTGGCGCAGTCGTGCACGTCCAGGCCCAGGTGGTGGCCGATGCCGCAGACGAGCCAGCGGCGGTGGTGCTGCCCCTGCTCCGACAGGGCCTCGTCGACCGACACCGGCAGCAGCCCCCAGTCGTCCAGCCCGCGCGCGATGACCTCCATGGCGGCGTGGTGGAAGTCGGTGAACCGGCGGCCGGGCGCCACCGCGGCCAGGCCCGCCCGGTGCGCCTTCTCCACCAGGTCGTGCACCCGCCGCTGGGTCTCGGTGAAGCGGCCGGAGGCGGGGAAGGTGCGGGTGACGTCGGCGGTGTAGTGGGCGCGCGTCTCCACGCCCATGTCGAGCAGCAGCAGCTCGTCCGGCAGCACCGGCCCGTCGCAGCGCACCCAGTGCAGCGTGGGGGCGTGCGCGCCGCTGCCGACGATCGTGGCGTAGCCGGGGCCGTTGCCGTGCGTGCGGGCGTAGCGGTCGAAGGTGCCCTGCAGCCAGCGCTCCCCGCCGCCCGCGACCGCCGCCGGGATCTCGCCGACGACGGCGGCGAATCCCTCCACGGTACGGTCCACCGCCTCGCGGAGCCGGTCCACCTCCCACTCGTCCTTGATCATGCGGAGCTCGGCGAGCACCCGCCTGACCTCGTCGGACGGCGGCTGCGGCTCGCCGTCGAGCTCGGCCAGGGGCCGCACCTCGACGCCCAGGGCCGCGGCCCACTCCGCAAGGGACGGCGACGGGCCCACCCACAGCTCGCCGTAGGCGGCGTCGGTGAAGAACTCCGGCTCACCGGGACCCGCCGGGGGCGGCAGGTAGAGCGTGCAGCCGCCGCCGGACACCACGGCCACGGCGTTCTCCACCGCGCACCCGGTCAGCCAGAAGAAGTCGCTGTCCACGCGGAAGTCGTAGAACGTGTCGTTGCTGCGCACCGGCGCCCGCCCGGCGGGCACCGTCACGCTCTGGCCGGGCAGCGCGGCGGCCAGCCGGGCCCGGTGCGCGGCGGCGGCCTCGGCCGCGCCTGCGACCACCGGCGGCGTGCGGCGGGGCGAGTCCCAGCCCTTCGCCATGTGCTCGGTGAACGCCGGGATCTCTGAGAGTCTGGGCAGCTTGCCGTCACCCACCGGTGATTCCTCCTCCTTGTTCGGCGACGAGCTCCGTCAGCCTGGCGAACACCCGCTCGTCGCCGATGCCGTCGTGCTCGTACTCGTTGGTGACCCAGGCCCGCGCGTTGCCGACGCGGGAGGCGGTGTCCAGTTGCAGGCCGGAGTCCACGTACATGTCGTCGAAGTAGACGGCGGCGGCCAGCGGCACCTCGTTGGCGGCCAGCCGGTCGAGGTCGTAGAGCGGCGGCCAGTCCGCGCGCCCGGCGAGCAGCTCGACGGCGCCCCGGAACGGGCGCAGGGCGCGGATCTCCTCGAACATCCAGGGGTAGATCATCTCCCCGGTGAACAGCAGCGGCCTGGCCGTCTCCGCGAACTCCGGACGCCGGGCGCGCTCCGCCTCGGCCGCCCACGCGGTCGCGCCGGGGCCGTGCCCGTAGATGCTCTCCTGGAGCGCGGCGAACAGCGGGTTGTCGGCGTAGGACGAGCGGGCCAGCACCTGGTGCAGGAACGTCTCCGGCAGCCCGGCGGCCTCGTCGAGCAGCCAGTGCATGCGCTCGAAGCCGGGCTTCATGCCGAAGTCGAGGCCGAGCGACTGCAGCCGCCGCACGGTGAGCGTGTCGCCGTCGGGCAGCCGCACGTCGCCCTCGGCCAGCCGGTCGGCCAGCCGCGCGGCGGTCTCGGCGTGGTGCGGGTAGCGGCGGTAGAACGCGGCGTTCTTGGCCGCGACCCGGGGATAGGTGCGGCGGTAGACCTCGGCGGCGTCCGGCTCCAGCGCGGGCAGCCCGCCCGCCACGTAGCAGGCGCTCAGCCCCTCGGGGGCGCGCGAGAGGTACGTGAGCGTGAGGAAGCCGCCGTAGCTCTGGCCCAGCGTCGACCAGCGCCGGCCGCCGAAGACGGTCGTGCGCAGGTGCTCGGCGTCGGCCACGATCGAGTCGGCCCGGAAGAGCGCGAGGCGGGCGGCGCCCTCCTCGGCGGTGAGGCCGCTCATCAGCCGGCCGTCGATCCGGGAGCTGCGGCCGGTGCCGCGCTGGTCCAGCAGGATCACCCGGTGGGTCCTCAGCGCGTGGCCGAGCCAGCCGTCGCGGCCGGTCGGGCGCGGGCCCTTGCCGCCCGGCCCGCCCTGGAGGTAGAGCAGGCACGGCAGGTCCTCGCGGTCGCGGACCGGGTCGGCCAGCTCGCGGGCGAACACGGTGATCGTGCCCCGGTCCGGGGCCGACCAGTCGAGCGGCACCGCCACCTCGTGGTCGCGCACCCGCATCCCGGGGATCGTGTAAGTGGCGGTGATCAACCTTCTCCTTCGCGGGGATCGCCGGGCTCAGTAATGTGTGGCATTGCACTGGCACCCTAAATGTCCGGGAAGCCCGTTGCCAAGCGCCAGGACGTATGTGGATAAAGCGTGACACTGCGGGAGGTGCGTTAGCCGGGCGTGATCCGGGGCACCAAGCGGCCATGAGGCTCGTGGTGATCGGCAATCCGGCCGCAGGCGGCGTCGACGGGCGCACCCGCGCGGCCGTGCTCGACACGCTGGGCGAATCCGCCGACGTGCTCGCCCCCGACCTGCCGGAGCCCGGCGGCGTCGGCGCGATCCTGGCCGAGCACGCCGACCGCGTCCCCGTCGTCCTCGGCGGCGACGGCACCGTGCACGCCGTCGTCGCCGCGCTCCTCGAACGCGGCGAGCTCGGCTCCCGGCCCGTCGGGCTGGTGCCGCTCGGCACCGGCAACGACCTGGCCCGCGCCCTGGGCATCCCGCTCGACCCCCGCGAGGCCGCGCGGGCCGTCCTCCGGGGCCGCGAACGGGCCCTCGACCTGCTCGTCGACGACCGGGGCGGCGTCGTCGTCAACGCCGTCCACGTGGGCGTCGGCGCCCGCGCCTCCGAGCAGGCCGCCGCGCTCAAGCCCCTCCTGCACCGCGCCGCGTACGCCGCCGGGGCCCTCCTGGCCGGGCTGCGCACCAAAGGGTGGCGGCTGCGCGTCCGGGTCGACGGCGGGCTGGTCAGCGACGGGCGGCGGCGCGTGCTGATGGTGGGCGTCGGCAACGGCGTCTCCATCGGCGGCGGCACCCCACTCGCCCCGCACGCCCGGCCCGACGACGGCCAGGTGGACGTCGTCGTCTCCTACGCCGTCTCGCCGCTGGCGCGGCTGGCGTTCGGGGCGCTGCTGCGGCGCGGCCGGCACCCCGAGCGCGGCGACGTGCTGACCGTGCGGGGGAGCACGGTGACGGTCGAGGGCGAGCCCGCCCCGGCCAACGCCGACGGCGAGCTCTGCCCACCGGCCCCCCACCGCACCTGGACCCTGCGCCCGGCGGCCTGGCGCGTCATCGTCCCGGCCGCCTGACGGCCACGCCTGGGGTCAGGTGCCGGCGCGGGCCAGCTCCCGGTCGGCCTCCTCCTGTACGGCGTCGAGGTCGTCGGCGATCTCGGCGCCCGCCACCGCGTCCGGCAGGTCGTCCTCCATCCGCCGCAACGGCCGGTACCACAGGCCGAGCGCCCCCCACACGACCAGGAGCGCCCCGGTGACGGCCAGCAGCAGCCCGACGCCCCGGCCCGGCCCGACGCCGACGACGTCGCCGACCACGGTCCCGGCCAGCGCCCCGCCGGGCGCCAGCAGCGGCTCGAACAGCTCCGACAGCGGCGGCGCCGTCAGGAACGCCAGCGGCGTCATCGACACCGCCAGCATCTGGTTGGTGGCCAGCACCCGGCCCTGCAGCTCCATCCCCACCTTGAGCTGGATGATCGACAGCCAGTGCGTGTTGAGCACGCTCAGGAACAGCCACGACATCAGCCCGCCGAACGCCGCCAGCGCCACCGACGGCCGCAGCCCGATGAGCACGATGCCCAGCCCGAACCCGCTGACGAAGCCCACCATGCCGATGGCCCGCCGCTCGGTGCCGTTCCAGAACACCATCACCAGCGCGCCGAGCACCGCGCCCAGGCCCTGCGCCGCCGTCACCGTCCCGACCGCCGTCACGTCGCCGAACGACAGCAGCACGGGCACGGTGATCGCCAGCGCGAGCATGCCCAGGTAGTTCTCCACGACGAAGAACGCGATCATGATCATCAGCGGCCTGCGCCGGACCAGGAACCGCCACCCGCCGGCCACGGCCTGCGTGAACGTCTCCTCCAGCCGATGGAACATCCGGTCCGGGAACCGCACGAGCAGCAGCGTCGCCAGGCCGATCACGAACGTGACGATGTTGACCGCCACCACCCCGTGCACGCCGATCAGCGTGATCAGCGCCGCCCCGGCCAGCGGGGCCAGCAGCATGCCGAGCCCGGTGCCGAGGTTGGCGACCGCGTTGGCCTGCATGAGGTACGGCTTCGGCACGAGCTGGGCGACGGCCGCCAGGTAGGCGGGCCGGTGGAAGGCGGTCACCAGCGACAGCACGCCGGAGACGATGCCGACCTGCCACACCTCCAGCCGCCCCGCCACCAGCAGCGCCACCAGCGCGGTCGTCGCCACCGCCGACACGGCGTCGCACGTCAGCATCACCAGCCGCCGGTCCACCCGGTCGGCGACGGCGCCGCCCAGCGGCGAGGCCAGCAGCGACGGCAGCGTGGCCAGCATCGTGACGAGCGCGTAGTCCGACACGCGCCCGCTCTCCTGGTAGGCCCACACGCCCAGCGCGAACGAGGTGAGCGCGCTGCCCAGCAGCGACGCCGTCTGCCCGACGGCGACCGTGTAGAAGCGGCGCAGGTCCCTGCGCGCCCGCTCGCCCACCACCTCGACCTCGGCGACCGGCTCGGGCACCCGCCCGGCCTCCCAGTCGGCCAGGTGCGCGTCCATCAGCTCGGCCAGCCGCGTCGCCTGGTGCTTGAGGAAGTAGTGGCCCGCGCGCGGGATCGTGGCCAGCGCCACCCGCTCCGCGAACGCGCCCCACTCGCGGTAACGCTCCTGGTAGAGCTCCGTGGAGCGGTCACGCTCGCCGATCACGCACAGCACCGGCGCGTTCAGCTTGCGGGCGCCGCCCGCGGCCAGCTCGCCGCTGAACCACGCCTGCGCCTCCTCCACGTCGTGCCGCAGCCCGCGCAGCATGATCGTGGTGTCGCCGGTGTCCTCGTCCAGCGCGCCGAGCGTACGCAGGAAGTCGCGTTGCGAGCGGTCCGACGACCAGCGGTTGGCCGGGAACCTGCGGTTCCACCACGCGGACAGCCGCCCCGGCAGCCGGGCGTCGGGGAAGCTGCCGCCGACGAACAGCCCGGCCACCGGCACCCCGGCCTCCTCCAGCCGCAGCGCCAGCTCCGTGGCCGTCGCCGACCCGACGCAGTGCCCGTACAGGGCCACCGGGCCGGTGGTCAGCGGCGCCAGCTCCTCGATCACCCGGCCGACCAGCTTCGGCAGCGTGAGCATGGCCTCGTCGGGCCGCGCCGGGTCGTGGCCGGGCAGCTCGACGGCCAGCACCGCCGTCCCCGGGTGGCGGGCCGCCAGCTCCGTCGCCAGCGGCCCGTACGCGGCGGCCGAACCGCCGCCGTACGGCACGCACAGCACGGTACGGGTCGCCACGGCGGGACCGGCCAGTCGGTGCAGCAGCCCCGGCTCGCCCCCGTCGCCCGAGTCCAGGTGCGCGGCCAGCTCGCGGATCGTCGGCCGGGTGAACAGGTCGATCACCCGCAGCGCCGGGTCGATGTCGCGCACCGCGCGCACCGCCATGAACGAGTCGCCGCCCAGCGCGAAGAAGTCGTCCTCCACTCCCGGGTCCGCCACGCCCAGCACCCGCGCCCACACGGCGGCGATCCGCTCCTCCGTCGGCGTCGCCGGCGCGACCCGCTCACCGGCGGCGGCCGCCTCCGGCATCGGCAGCGCGGCCCGGTTCACCTTGCCGAGCGGGGTGAGCGGCAGCGCGTCCAGCGCCATGATCGCGGGCGGCACCATGTACTCCGGCAGCCGCTCGCGCAGCCCCGCCCGCACCGCGGCCAGGTCCACGTCCGCCGGGGCGATCCAGGCGGCCAGCCGGCGGTTGTGCGCCTCGCCGACCGGCAGCACCGCCGCCTCCAGCACACCCGGCTGGTCGTGCAGCGCCGCCTTGACCTCGCCCAGCTCCACCCGGAAGCCGCGGATCTTCACCTGGTCGTCCACCCGGCCCAGGAACTCGATCATGCCGTCGGCGTTCAGCCGCACCCGGTCGCCCGTCCGGTAGCAGCGCGTCGTCCCCGTCACCGGGTCCGGCACGAACCGCTCGGCCGTCAGGTCCGGCCGGCCCAGGTAGCCGCGGGCCAGGCTCGGCCCGCCGATCCACAGGTCACCCGGCACCCCGGCGGGCAGCGGCCGGCCCGCCGCGTCGACCACGTGACAGTCGACGTTCGACAGCGGCCTGCCCAGCGGCACGTTCGCCGACCCGGTCGGCGTCTCGGGCGCGGTGCAGCTCAGCACCGACACCACCGTCTCGGTCGGGCCGCAGTGGATCTGCAGCTCCACGCCCGGCCGGGCCGCCCTGACCCGCTCGGCCAGGTCCCACGAGGTGGCCTCGCCCGCCAGGATGAGCAGGTCCGTCGGCAGCATCGCGGCCAGGTCGCCGTGCGCCGCCAGCAGCTCCAGATGGCTCGGCACCATCTTGATCACCTCGACCGGGTGATCGGCCAGGTAGCCGGCGAACGCCTCCGGGTCCGTCGCCGCGTCCTGGTCCAGCAGGTGCACCGTCGTGCCGCTGAGCAGCGCCCCGAACAGGCACGTCATGACCAGGTCGGAGGCCATCGTGGACACCACGCCCCACGACGTGTACGGGCCGCCCACACGCTCGGCCACCGCCCGCAGGTAGTGCAGCACCGCCCGGTGCTCGACCGCCGCGCCCTTCGGCCGCCCGGTCGAGCCCGAGGTGAACAGCACGTGCGCCAGGTGCTCCGGCGCCACCTCGACGCCCGGCGGCGTCTCCGGCAGGCCGGCGGCGAGCACGTCCTCCAGCACCAGCGCGCCCGGCAGCCGCCCGGCCAGCGCCCGCTCGGCCAGCACCAGCCGCGCCCCGCACGACACCATGTACGCCAGCCGCTCGTCCGGGTAGGCCGGCTCCAGCGGCATGTACGCGGCGCCGGCCTTGAGCACGCCGAGGATCGCCGGGACCAGCGGCCCGTGCCGCTCGGCCAGGATGCCGACCACCTCGTCGGCGCCGACCCCGGCCGCCACCAGGTGGTGCGCGATCCGGTTCGCCTGCCGCTCCACCTCGCCGTACGTCATGGTGCCCGCCGGGTCCGACACCGCGACCGCGTCCGGGGTGCGGGCCGCCCAGTCCTCGAACCACGCGTGCAGCGGCCTGGACAGGTCGAACTCCCGGCGCGGGCCCGCCGTCACCGGCCCGTCCACCGGCTCCAGCGGCACCGCCGCCACCGGGGCGTCCAGGTCCGCGAGCATGCCCTCCAGCAGCGTCACGTACCAGCCCGCCATCCGGGCCGCCGTGCCCGCGTCGAACAGGTCCGCCCGGTAGGCCAGCGTCCCCCGGTAGCCGCCGTCGCCGGTGTTGGCCAGCGCCAGGTTCAGGTCGTACTTGGCCGTCCGCAGCGGCGGCTCCGACACCTCCACGTCCAGCCCCGGGAAGCGCGGCGGCTCCGGGCGGGAGTCCACCACGTTCAGCACCGCCTGGACGACCGGCGTCGTCGCCAGGTTCCGGTCCGGGTGCAGCTCCTCCACCACGCGCTCGAACTGCGTCTCCCGGTGCGCGAACGCGTCCAGCGCCATGCCGCGCACCCGCGCCAGCAGCTCACGCCCCGTCGGCTCGCCCGACCGGTCGCCCCGCATCACCAGCGTGTTCACGAAGCAGCCCAGCATCCGCTCGGTGTCCGGATGCAGCCTGCCCGCCTCCAGCACGCCCACCGGCACGTCGTCCGTCGCCGACACCCGGCCCAGCAGCTCCTGCCAGGCCGCCAGCAGCACCATGAACGGCGTCGCGCCCGCCTCCCCGGCCGCCGCGCGCACCCGCGCCGCCAGCTCGGGGCCGAGCCGCACCGGCACCTCGCCGCCCGCCCAGTCCGCCACCGTCGGGCGCGGCCGGTCCGTGGGCAGGTCCAGCACCGGCTCCAGGCCCGCCAGCCGCTCCATCCACCAGCTCACGTCCGGCTCGGGCTGCCCGGCGAGCCACTGCGCGTAGTCGCCGTACTGCACCCTCGGCGGCTCCGGCCGCTCGGCCACGCCCAGCGCGGCCGCGTACAGCGCCGCCAGCTCGGCCAGCGCCACGTCCCGCGACCAGGCGTCGAACGCGACGTGGTGCACGGTCAGCAGCAGCACGTGCTCCTCGTCGCCCAGCCGGTACAGCACCGCCCGGGCAGGCGGCTCGGCGTCCAGCGCGAACGGCCGGTACGCCTCCCGCTCCAGCCGCTCCGGCAGCGCCTCCGCCGTCACGTCCTCGGCCGTGACCGGCACCCGGGCGGCGTCCACCACCGTGGTGCGGTCCTGCTCGACCAGCGTGCGCAGCACCTCGTGCCGCTCGGCCAGCTCCCGCACCGCGCCCAGCAGCGCCGCCGGGTCCAGCGGGCCGCGCAGCCGCACGACCGTCGGCACGTTGTACGCGCCCCGGTCGCCCGGCTCGGCGAGCTGCGCCAGGAACCACAGCCGCGCCTGCGCGGGTGACGGCGGCGCCTCCCCGGCGCGCACCGGAATCCCTGGCACCGCCCGCGCCACGGCCCTGCGCGCCGCCGCGAGCCGATCCTCGACCCGCCGCCTCCGCCCCTCGGAGGCGCCACCTCCGGAGGGTCCGCCAACCCCGGAGAGGCCCACACCCCCGGAGGGGTCGCGCGCGTCCGTCGAGGGGCCGGTCAACGGGGTGGTCGCCTGTTCGGTCACGGGGCCACCTCCACGTCCGCGTCCAGCAGCTCCTCGACGCCCGCCGCGAAGTCGCCCAGCACCGGCCGCTCGAACAGCAGCCGCACCGGCACCTCCATGGCCAGCGCCTCCCGGAGGCGTCCGGCGACCAGCATGGCGGCCAGCGAGTGACCGCCGAGGGCGAAGAAGTCGTCGTTGACCCCGGCTGCGGCCACCCCGAGCACCGCCTGCCACACCTCGGCGACGAGCAGCTCAGCCTCGGTGGCGGGCGGGACTACGGTGCGGGCGGCGGCGAGGTCGGGCTTGGGCAGCCCGCCCCGGTCGAGCTTGCCGGAGGAGGTGGTGGGCAGCGCGTCGAGCGTCACCCACTGCCGGGGCACCAGGTAGTCGGGCAGCCGTTCGCGCAGGGCGGCCTCGACGGCGCGGGCGTCGCCGCCGACGAGGTAGCCGACGAGGTGGTCCTCGTGCACGGTGACGACGGCGTCGGCGACGAGCTCGCGCAGCGCCGCCTCGATCTCGCCGAGCTCGATGCGGTGGCCGCGCACCTTCACCTGGTGGTCGCGGCGGCCGAGGAAGGACAGGGTGCCGTCGTCGCGCCATCGGGCCAGGTCGCCGGTGCGGTAGCGCCGTTCGCCGGGGGCGAGCGGGTCGTCGGTGAACGCCTCGGACGGCAGCCCCCGGTAGCCGCGGGCGACTCCGGCGCCGCCGATCCACAGCTCGCCGGGCACGCCGGGCGGCACGAGCCGTCCCGCCTGGTCGAGCACGTACGCCCGCTCGCCGGGCAGCGGCCCGCCGATGGGCACGCTGTCGCCGGTGACCCGGTCGATCCTGGTCATGGTGGAGTAGACGGTGGTCTCGGTGGGCCCGTAGGAGTTCCACAGTTCGCCGACGCGGGCGACGAGCTCCCCGGCGAGGACGGGGTCGAGCACCTCGCCGATGCTCACGACGCGTACGCGGTCGCCGCCGGTCCATCCGGCGGCGACGAGCATGCGCAGCGTGGTCGGGGTCGCGGTGAGGAGCGTCACGCCGCTCTCGCCGATGCGGCGCGCGACGACGTGGCCGTCCACGGCCGACTCCCGGTCGAGCAGTTCGAGCCGGAGCCCGTTGCACAGGCTGACCCACAGGTCGAAGCCGAACACGTCGAAGGAGAACGGCGTCAGCCCGAGCATCACGTCGTCGTCGCGGACGCCGGGCACGGCCCGCATCGCGCGGACGAACGCCGACAGGTTGCCGTGCGTGACCTCGACGCCCTTGGGGCGGCCGGTGGAGCCGGAGGTGTAGAGCACGTACGCGGTCGTCTCCGGCGTGGCGGCGACCTCGGTGAACCCGGCGCCGGACAGGTCGGCATCGGGCAGGCCGGCGAGGTCGACGACGACGGCGCCGGTGGACTCGGCGAGGCCGCGCGCCACGGCGACGGTGTCGCCGGCGGCCAGCACCACGCGGGCGCCGGAGTCGGCGAGCTGGCGGCGCAGCCGTTCGGCCGGGTGGTCGGGCTCCAGCGGCACGTACGCCGCCCCGGCCCGCGCGACGCCGGCGAGGGCGGCGGGCAGCCACCGGTCGCGCGGCAGGCACACCCCGGCGACGCGCTCGGCCTCGCCGTCGAAGGCGCGGGTGAGTGCCGCGGCGACGCGGGCGGAGGCGTCCGCCAGCTCGGCGTACGTGAGCGAGCCGGTCCCGTCGGCGACCGCCACCCGGGCGGGGTGCAGGCGGGCCTGTTCCAGCAGCTCATGGACGACGGTCGGGTGCTGGGCGGCGGGCAGGGACGCGCCGGTGCCCCAGTGCAGCAGCGTCGCCCGTTCCTCGGCGGTGACGAGCTCGAACGCCGACAGCGGCTGGTCCGGCCCGGCGACCGCGGCCTCCAGCAGCCGCATCAGCCGGTCGGAGAACGCCTCGGCCTCCTCCCGCTCGAACAGGTCGACGTCGTACTCGATCTGGATCTCGACCCCGTCGGCGGTGGTGTTGACGAACAGCGTGTACGGGGCCTGGGCGCCGCCGCCGCTCAGCTCGCCGAGGAGCTCGACCTGGAGGCCGCCGCCCGTGAGCCGCACCGGGACGGCGGGCGGCTGGTAGGACATGACGACGGGCGTGAGCATGGTGCCGCGCGGCCGTTCGATGCCGGAGACGGCCAGGCGTTCCTCGGGCGCGAGCCCCACGTGGTCGAGCGAGCGGGTGGTGGCGGCGGCCGCCTGCACGACGGCGCGCCGCACGGTCAGCTCGCCGTCGAGGCGCAGCCGTACGGGCAGCACGTCGACGAGCGGGCCGACGAGCCCTTCCAGCTCGGGGTGGGCGCGGTCGGCGACGGCGGCGCCGAGGAGCACGTCGGGCCGGTCGGTCTGGGCGGCGACGAGCAGCCCGAGCACGGTGAAGTAGACGGCGAACGGCGTGGTGCCGGTGGAGGCGGCGAGCTCGCCCACGCGGGCGGCCGTCGCGGGCGGCACCTCGCGCAGCAGGCGCGTGCCGCGGAACCGGCTCGGCCCCGACTGGGCGCGGGCCGACAGGTCGTACGGGGGCGCGGCGCCGGCCAGTTCCTCGGCCCAGAAGGCGCGCAGCCGCCCGATCCGGTCGGGGTCGGCGGCCAGTTCGCGTTCCAGCAGGGCCACGTCGCCCACCTGGACGGGCTGCTCGGCCACGGTGCCGGTCAGCGCGGCCATCAGGGTGGCGTTGGACCAGCCGTCGTAGGCGGTGTGGTCGGTGACGACGATCAGCTCGGCGCTGCGCTCGTCGAGCCAGAGCAGGGCGGCCCGCAGCAGCGGCACGTCGGCGTACAGGTCGAAGCCGTGCACGGCCAGGCGTTCGGCGAGGCCGGGGGAGTAGGGGTGCTCCTCCAGCGGCACCGGCGCGGGCGGCCGCACCTCGGCCATCGGCTCGCCGTTGTCGCCGATGACGGTGACCGAGCGCAGCACCTCGTGCTCGCGGACGAGGGCGTCCAGCGCGGCCCGCACCGGCTCGGCCGACTCCAGCCCGGTCAGGCGCAGCCGGAAGGCGAGCGTGGTGGCGTTGGCCGTCCGGCTCACCTCGCGCAGCAGCCACATGCCGTGCTGGGCGGCGGTGAGCGGGTAGCGGTCGCGGCCGGCGTGACGGGACAGCCTCGGGCCGGGGGCGCCGTCGCCGATCTGCACGAGCGGGGCCAGCTCGGCGATCGTCGGCCGCCCCAGGAACGTGGTCAGCGCCACCCGGGCGCCCAGCTCGCGCTCGATGACCGCGCAGATCCGGGCCGCCGCCAGCGAGTGGCCGCCGAGGTCGATGAAGTGGTGGTGGATGCCCACCCGGTCGACGCCGAGCACCTCGCCGACGATCGCGGCCAGCCGCCGCTCGACGTCGTCGCGGGGCTCGACGTACGGGCCGAGCTCGGGGGCGAACTCCAGCGCGGGCAGCGCGGCCCGGTCCACCTTGCCGGTGGGGCCGAGCGGGATCCGCTGCATGATCGCGATCCGGGACGGCACCATGTAGTCGGGCAGCCGTTCCCGCATCCACGCGCGCAGCTCCGCCTCGGCGGGCTCCTGGCCGGGGGCGGGCTCGACGTAGGCGACCAGGCGGCGCACGTCTCGCGCGTCGGTCCGGGTGAGCACGACCGCGTGGTTGACGCCGGGGTAGCGGGTCAGCGTGCCCTGCACCTCGCCCAGCTCGACGCGGAAGCCGGCCACCTTGACCTGGTCGTCGTTGCGGCCCGCGTAGTGGCAGACGCCGTTCTCGCGGCGGACCAGGTCGCCGGTGCGGTAGTGCCGTACGCCGTCGTCGTCGGTGACGAACCGCTCGGCGGTGAGCTCGGGCCGGTTCAGGTAGCCGCGGCCGACCAGCGGCCCGGCCACCCACAGCTCGCCGACCTCGCCGTCCGGCAGCGGGCGGCCCTCGGCGTCGCGCACGCTCAGCAGCGAGCCGGCGTAGGCGGTGCCGATGGGCGGCTCGTCCTCGCCGTCGCGGTACACCTCGGAGGACGTGCAGGTCACCGTGCACTCGGTGGGTCCGTATACGTTTACGATCCGGCGAACGCCAGGGTTGGCGTAGATGCGATCGGCCAGCGCCCTGGTGAACGGCTCGCCGCCGGCGATCACCATCCGCACCCCGGCGGGCAGCGGCTCGTTCAGCAGCGCGACCAGCGCCGACGGCGCGCCGTACACGGTCGTCACGTCGTCGCGGGCGGGCAGCGCCGACAGCGCCAGCAGGTTGTCGGCCACGATCACGGTGCCGCCGCAGACCAGCGGCAGGAACATCTGCGTCACCGACGGGTCGAAGCACACCGAGGTGGCGAACAGCATCCCGCCGAGCTCGCCCGCGTAGACGTCCGCCTCGTGGCGCAGCAGCGCCATGGCGTTGCCGTGCTCGATGACCACGCCCTTGGGCCGCCCGGTCGAGCCCGAGGTGTAGATCACGTACGCGGCGTCGGACGGGCCGCCGGCCACCGGCTCGTACGGGAGGTCCCCGGTCAGGGACTCCACGAGCAGCGCCTCGGCCCCCGACGCGCGCAGCACGGCCTCCTGCCGCCGCGCCACCGGCTCGGAGGTGATGAGCTGGGCCATGCCCGCGTCGGCGGCGATGAACTCCAGCCGGTCGGCCGGGTAGGCCGGGTCGAGCGGCACGTAGGCCGCGCCCGCCTTCCACACGCCCAGCAGGGCGGCGATCAGGGACTCGTCCCTGTCGAGGCAGACGCCCACGGAGTCGCCCGGGCCCGCTCCCCGGCCGCGTAACTCCCCGGCTATCCGCTCGGCGCGGGCGTCGAGCTCTTCGTACGTCATGCGAGTCGTGCCCGCCACCACGGCGATGCGATCGGGGGTGCGCCGCACCTGTTCCGCAAAGGCCTCGTGAACGCGGTCGTTGTCGAGGTTGCTGCCAACCACCAAGGTTCTCCCAGTCAGGTCGGATCGTTCGCCGGAAAGAGTCGCATGGCCGACGGCGACGGCGGGAAAATGACAGGCTTCGTTACCATAACGATGATCGTGACGATTTGTGCGCGAAAAGCCCCGGATGGTAACGCCCCTGGCGGCAGCCCGCCCGATGCTTCAGAGTGGGGGACGTGTCCTCGATGGAGCTGCCGCTCTACATGCGGCGCACAGAGCTGGATCCCGCCCCCGAGCTGGGCGCCTTCCGCGACGAGCAGGGGGTGGCCCGCGTCCGGACCCCGTTCGGCGCCGAAGCCTGGCTCGTCACCCGCCACGCCGACGTGCGCGCCGTCCTCGGCGACGCCGAACGGTTCGCCATCGCCCGCCGCGGGATCACCGAGCTGCCCGGCGCGCCCAAACTGACCGCCGAGCAACTGGCCGAGACCCGCGCCGGCAACCTGCTGGCCACCGACCCGCCCGAGCACACGCGGCTGCGCCGCATGCTGACCGGCGAGTTCACGCTGCGCCGGATGCGCCGCCTGGAACCGCGCATCACCCGCATCGTCGAGGACCACCTCGACGCGATGGAGCGCGCCGGCTCGCCCGCCGACCTGGTGCCCGCGTTCGCGCTGCCGATCCCGTCCCTGGTGATCTGCGAGCTGCTCGGCGTCCCGTACGACGACCGCGAGGGCTTCCAGCACCGCACCGGCCGCATGCTCGACATGTCCATCCCCGTCCCCGAGCGCGTCGCCCTGCAGCTCGAGTCGCGCGCCTACATGGCCGAGCTCGTCGCCCGCAACCGGGCCGAGCCGGGCGAGGAACTGCTCGGCATGCTGGTGCGCGAGCACGGCGACGACCTCACCGACCCCGAGCTGATCGGCATCGGCAGCCTGCTCCTGCTGGCCGGGCACGAGACCACCTCCAACATGCTCTCCCTCGGCACGCTCGCCCTGCTGCGCCACCCCGAGCAGCTGGAGCTGCTGCGCAAGGAGCCGGAGCGGATCGACGCCGCCGTGGAGGAGCTGCTGCGCTGGCTCAGCATCGTGCACTCAGGCACGTTCAAGATCACCACCACCGAGGTGGAGCTGGGCGGCCACACGATCGGCCCCGGCGAGATCGTGGCCTGCGCGCTCCCGGCCGCCAACCGCGACCCGGCGCTGCTGCCCGACGCCCACCTGCTCGACATCACCCGGGGCGAGCCCGGCCACGTCGCGTTCGGCCACGGCGTGCACCACTGCCTCGGCGCGCCGCTGGCCCGGATGGAGATGCGCATCGCCTTCCCGGCCCTGCTGCGGCGCTTCCCCGACCTGCGGGTGACCGACCGCGAGCCGCAGTTCCGCTCCTTCCACATCGTGTACGGGCTGACGTCGCTGGAGGTGGCCTGGTAGCCGGGACGCGTCACAGGGACGGCGTCACCAGGACGGCGGGGTTCCCGGACGGCGGGTCAGGACGGACGGCGCGAGCGCGCGGTCGCCAGCCCGGCGAGCCCGGTGGCGGCCAGCCCGATCAGCAGGGCCACGAACGCGCCGCCGAGCCCGTTGCCGGTGCCGATGCCGCCGTCGGAGGTGACCACGACGACCACGGCGACCGCCGTCCCGGCCAGGCCCAGCACCACACCGGCCCGCGCGCCCCGGCCGGTGCGGCGGGCCAGGGCGCGCCCGCCGAGCGCGGCGCCCGCCAGCCCCGCGAGCGCGGCCACGAGGGAGCCGATCCGGCCCGCGCTCAGCGTGTACGCGGTGACGGGGTCGGGCTGGGCGGCCGCGACCAGGTGGGCGGCGTCGAGGAGTGGCATGACTGCTCCTTCGGTGAATGGACGTCACCCGATCATGTCGCCGGGCCCGTCCGCCGGTCGTCCGCCCGGCGTCGGCACTTCACGCTGCCGCCGGCGACGCAGCCGCCTGCCGCGCCTCCGGCAGGAGCCGCGGATCTACCGCGCTCGTGGTAGCCGCCCGCTCGTCCGCGCGCAGGAGTCGCCCGCGCCCCCGTCCGGCTAGGGTGCGCCCATGAGCGCAGCATGGGCCAGGGTCACGGCCTGGGTCAGGGCCAGAACCAGGGCCACGGGCACGGCCGGGATCACGGTCGGGGACTGGGTGATCGCCGTCTGTGTTGCGGCGGCGCTGCTGGTCACGGGCCTGTCCGGACAGCCTGCCGGCACCGGCCCCGCCGTGGCCGGCTACGCGCTGCTGGCGACCGGCGGGCTCGCGCTGGCCGTGCGCCGCCGCGTCCCGGTCGCCGTGCTGGCCGTCACCGGGGCGTGCGCGGCCGGCTACCAGGCGGCCGGGTTCGACGTGCCCGCCGTCGCGTACCTGTTCGCCGTCTACGCCGCCGTGCGGGCGGGGCGCCGCGCCGTCACCGTCGGCGTGAGCGTGCTCGTGCTGGCGGCGATGCCCCTGGCGGCCCTGGCGTCCGGCCTGCACGACACGGGCGAGGCGTTCGCGCAGGCCAGGGGCGCGCTGGAGCTGGCCTGGCTGGTCGCCGCCGGGGCGGCCGGTGAGGCGCTGCGGCAGGCCGAGCGGCGGGCGGAGGAGGCCGAGCGCACCCGCGAGGAGACCGCGCGCCGCCGCGCCGACGAGGAGCGGCTGCACATCGCCCGCGAGCTGCACGACTCACTCACCCACCAGATCTCGATCATCAAGGTGCAGGCCGAGGTCGCCGTGCACGTCGCCCGCAAACGCGGCGAGCGGGTGCCCGAGGCGCTGCTGGCGATCCAGGAGGCCGGACGGGAGGCGAGCCGCGAGCTGCGCGCCACCCTGGAGGCGCTGCGCGACGACGACACGGCCCCGCCACGCGGCCTCGACCACGTCCCCGACCTGGTCGAACGCGCCCGCACCATCGGTCTCGACGCCACGCTGACCATCGAGGGGCGGCGGCAGGACGTGCCCGCCGCGGTGAGCCGCACCGTCTACCGGATCGTGCAGGAGTCGCTCACCAACGTCGCCAGGCACGCCGCCGCCGGCAGCGCGTCCGTCCGCATCGACTGCGGCCCCGACGCCGTCGACGTCCGCGTCGAGGACGACGGCCAGGCCAGGCCCGGCGCCGCCCCGGTGCCCGGCGTCGGGCTGCTCGGGATGCGCGAGCGCGTCACCGCCCTGGGCGGCCGGCTGCGCGCCGAGCCGCGCGGCGAGGGCGGCTTCGCCGTGCAGGCCGTGCTCCCCCTGATCCCCGCGGACCGGGCGTCGTGATCCGCGTCCTGCTGGTCGACGACCAGCCGCTCATCCGCAGCGGGTTCCGCGCGCTGCTCGATCTGGAGGACGACATCGAGGTCGTGGCCGAGGCCGGTGACGGCCTGGTGGGCGTGGCGCTGGCCCGCGAGCACCTGCCCGACGTCGCGCTCGTCGACATCCAGATGCCCGTCGCCGACGGCGTCGAGGCGACCCGGCGGATCGCCGCCGACCCGGCGCTGGCCGGGGTGCACGTCGTCATCCTGACCAACTACGGCTTCGACGAGTACGTCTTCGACGCGCTGCGCGCCGGGGCGGCCGGGTTCCTCGTCAAGGACATCGTGCCCGAGGACCTGCTGCACGCCGTCCGCGTCGCGGCCCGCGGCGAGGCGCTGCTCGCGCCGTCGATCACCCGCAAGCTCATCGACCGCTACGTCACCCAGGCGCCGCCCGGCACCGGCGCCGGGCTGGAGGAGCTGACCAACCGCGAGCGCGAGGCCGTGGCCCTGGTCGCCCGCGGCCTGTCCAACGACCAGATCGCCCAGCACATGGTGATCAGCCCGATGACCGCCAAGACGCACGTCAACCGGGCCATGACCAAGCTCCGCGCCCGCGACCGCGCCCAGCTCGTCGTCCTCGCCTACGAGTCCGGCCTGGTGACCCCGGGCACGGGATCCACCGGGCAGTTGTAACGTACTGCGCCATGGGGACACGGGAGGGGGAGAGCCCTGATCTCATGACGGGTCAGGGCC
The DNA here is from genome assembly GCF_041950485.1 of Nonomuraea sp. ATR24. Classification (NCBI taxonomy): domain Bacteria; kingdom Bacillati; phylum Actinomycetota; class Actinomycetes; order Streptosporangiales; family Streptosporangiaceae; genus Nonomuraea; species Nonomuraea sp. ATR24. The sequence goes on along the minus strand of NZ_JBGNUU010000028.1, from coordinate 17,951 downwards.
CGGCGGGCGCGCCCTGGCAGGCGCCCACCGACGTCGAGCAACGCCTGTACGAGGCCAAGACGCGCGGCGACTGGGCCGCGTACTTCGACGTGCTGGCCGGCGCGCACCTCTACCACGCGATGCCGCGCGCCCGCGCCGACGCGCGGCCCGGCTGGGTCACCTACGCGCCCGCGCGCGTGGGCGGCACCAAGTACCTGGTGTTCCTCACCGAGGGGGTGCTGCCCGCGCCCGTGGCCGACCCGGTCTTCTTCCGCGACGACCTGGGCGAGCTCGCCCGCAACTGGCCGCGTGACGACGAGTGGCTGGCGATCGACCCCGGCACCCCCTGCGAGGCGTACTTCCCCGCGACCGCCGCCCACCGGCGGACCTGGCTCCAGCACACCGCCCGGGTGGCCTACCCGCCCCGGGGCGAGCTGCGCACGCTGCGCGCCGGCGGCCCGCTGCACGGCCCGGTCGCCCACGGCCTGGCCTGCGGGGCGCTGCTCTGCGTCGCCAACGCCTCGCTGTGGAACGCGATGGGCTGGCACGGCACCGGCTACGTCCGCGAGCGCAAACGCCTGAAGGAGTGGTGGGGCATCACCAGCCGCGAGGAATGGCTGAGCGCCCAGGAGGACCTGCTCGAAGGCCGGATGAGCAGCTCTTTCTGGCAGCTCGTGCTGCGCGTCCGCAGCGCGCTCGCCCTCGACTACGGCGGCGCGGTCGAGGTGGACCACTGGCGCCAGGTGACCGACCGCTACCTGCGCGAGCACGCCGAGCCGGCGGCCCAGGCGGCCCAGGTGTCCGGGGCGCAACGGCTCATCGGGCGCATCACCCGCTACGAGGCGCGCTTCCGCGCGGACGGCCTGCTCCCCGAGGGCGGGTTCGTCCGCACGGTCGAGGCGTGGGACTACGGGCGCGCCTCGAAGATGGCCCGCTGGGGGCTCGGCGCCCGCTTCTGCGACCTGGCCGAGGCCGAGCGGGCGGTCGTGCGCGCCGGACGGCTCAGCCGGATCACGTACCGGTCCTGGGAGGAGTTCTCCGCCGCCTACATCCTGGGCCGCTGCCTCCACTTCGACGGGGAGGAGTTCGGCGCCTGGTACGCCGACATGCTCCACGCCCACCGCGTCCTGACCACCGACCCGGGCAGCCCCTGGCGCAACATCCCGTTCGCCTAGACGCCGAACGTCCGGCTGTCGACCGTCCACCCGGCGGCCCGGTCGCTCAGCGTCAGGCCGAGGCCGGGCCGGTCGGGCACCAGCATGCGGCCGTCGCGGATCTCCAGCCGCTCCTCGAACAGCGGCTCCAGCCACTCGAAGTGCTCCACCCACGGCTCCAGGCCGTACGCGGCGGCCAGGTGCAGATGGATCTCCATGGCGAAGTGCGGGGCGAGCTGCAGCCGGTGGTGCTCGGCCAGCGCCGCCAGCCGCAGGAACGGGGTGATGCCGCCCACCCGGGGCGCGTCCGGCTGCAGGATGTCCGCGCCGCCCGCCCGGATCAGCTCGGCGTGCTCGGCGACGCTGGTCAGCATCTCGCCAGTGGCGATCGGCGTGTCGAGCGCGGCGGCGAGGGCGGCGTGACCGGCGTGGTCGTGGGCGTCGAGCGGCTCCTCGATCCACACCAGGCCGTACTCCTCCAGCGCGCGGCCCATCCGCGCCGCCGCCGGGCGGTCCCACTGCTGGTTGGCGTCCACCATGAGCGGCACGTCGTCGCCCAGGTGGACACGCACCGCCCGGACCCTGGCCAGGTCGGCGCGCGTGTCGGGCTGGCCCACCTTGATCTTGACGCCGCCGATGCCGCGCTCCAGCGCCGCCGAGGCGTTCTCCAGCACCTGCTCGATCGGCGCGTGCAGGAACCCGCCCGAGGTGTTGTAGCAGCGCACCGAGTCGCGGTGCGCGCCCAGCAGCTTGGCCAGCGGCAGGCCCGCCCGCCTGGCCTTCAGGTCCCACAGCGCGATGTCGAACGCGGCGATCGCCTGCACCGCCAGCCCGCCCCGGCCCACCGACGCCCCCGCCCAGGCCAGCTTCTCCCACAGCCGCGCGATGTCGTTGGCGTCCTCGCCCAGCAGCTCGGGGGCCAGCTCGCGGGCGTGCGCGTACTGGCCGGGGCCGCCGGCCCGCTTGGAGTAGCAGAACCCCAGGCCCTCGTGCCCGCCCTCGGTGGTGATCTCCGCGAACAGGAACGCGACCTCGGTCATCGGCCGCTGCCGCCCGGTGAGCACCTTGGCGTCGCTGACCGGGGTGCTCAGCGGCAGAAGGACAGAAGACAGGCGAATGGCGGCGATCTTGTCCAGGGGGTTCGTCATGGGGACATCATGCCCGGGGGGTGATCGGGAAGTTGTGCCGGAACGCGTTGCGCGGGTCGTACACCGCCTTGATCCGCCGCAGCCGCTCCAGCGTCTCCGGCGGGAACGCCCTGGCCAGCACCTCCTCACCGGTGCGCGTCTCGAAGCTCAGGTAGACGGCCTGCGCGCCGACGCCCTCCCAGGCGTCGCCCGCGCCCATGACGGCGCTCACCGAGAAGTTCTGCGTGCGGTGCGCGTACGCGGTCGCGCCGGCCGGGGTGTCGTTGACCGCGCCGCCGACCGAGCGCACCTGCAGCATGTGGGCGTCGCCGGTCGCGAACAGCGCCGCCAGCCGCCCCGCGAGCCCGGCGTCCAGGTGGTCGGCCAGCGCCGAGCGGCTGCGCAGGGCCGCCTGGCCGGTGTGCCGGTTGTGGTGCGGCGCGACCAGTGCCGCGTACGGGACGAGCTGCGCCTGCTGCTGCAGCACCGGCCCCGCCCCCAGGAACGGCTCCAGCGCGCCGACCGCCGCGTCGGCGTCGTCGCCGGCCCACACCGCCAGCGTCTGCGCCATCACCGACCCGGCGCCCCCGCCGGGGAAGACCGTCAGGAACGGCGTCAGCTCGCGCGGGCTGTCCTCCACCAGGCGGCCCCACCGCTCCAGGAAGCCCGCCAGGTCCGCCGCGTCGTGCACGAACACGCCGAGGACCACGTCGCCCAGCTCGGCGGCCTCGATGTCGAAGGAGGTGACGACGCCCATGTTGCCGCCCGCGCCGCGCAACGCCCACAGCAGGTCCGGGTGCTCGTCCGGGCCTGCGCGCACGATCCGGCCGTCGGCCAGCACCACCTCGGCGCCCACCACGTGGTCGATCGTCAGCCCGTACGAGCGCGCCAGGAAGCCCTGGCCGCCCGTGGTGGCGAGCCCGCCGACGCCCACGTCGCCGTAGTCGCCCGAGCTGATCGCCAGCCCGTGCGGCGCCAGCGCCCGCGCCACGTCGCCCCAGCGGGCGCCCGCGCCCACCCGCACCAGCCGCCGCCCCCGGTCGAGCACCTCGACGCCGTCCAGCGCGCCCACGTCGACGACGATCCCGCCGTCGTTGGTGGAGCGCCCGCTGATGCCGTGGCCGCCGCTGCGCACCGCGAGCGGCACGTCCTGGCCGATCGCGTACGTGAGCGCCTCGCTCACCTGGCCGGCCGTCGCGGGCCGCAGCACCAGGCCGGGCGAGCCGGCCCACACGTAGGACGAGCGCACGCCCGCGTAGGCGGGGTCGCCCGGCTCCACCGCCGAGCCGGCCAGCGAGGCGGGCACCGCGTCGTAGTCGATCCCGGGCCTGCGCAGCTCGACGGCCCGCCCGCCCCGGCGGGAGCCGCCGCCGCCCGCGCCGCCGCCGCGCTCGGCCGCCACGGCCTCGCGCAGCGCCGGCGCCACCTCCTCGGCGAACGCCCGGATCGCCCGCGGGTCGTCCGAGCCGAGGATGAACGTGCTGACCCCGTCCTCCAGGGCGAGCGGCAGCAGCCGCTCCACCCACGTGCCGGGCGCCTCGCCGCCCATCACGTTGAGCAGGCGGCGGATGGCACGCGGGTCGCGGCCCGCCTCCTCCGCCGCCTCATCGATGATCTTGTTGGCGCCGGCGATCTCCTCCGGCTGGATGTAGCCCAGGCTCGGCAGCCACCCGTCGGCCTTGGCGCCGACCAGCCGGAGCATGCGCGGCTTGTACGCGCCCAGCCAGATCGGCACGTCGTGCGCCGGGGCCGGGCCGCGCTTGGCGCCGTCGAGCGCGTAGTAAGTGCCCTCCAGCCGCAGCAGCCGCCGCTCGCCCGCGTCCCAGATGCCGCGGATCACGTCGATGGCCTCGCTCAGCGCGTCGACCGCCTGGCCGGGCGTCAGGCGGCGGCCGCCCATCGCGCCGATCGCGTCCCAGAACCCGCCCGCGCCCAGCCCCAGCTCGATCCGCCCGCCGGACAGCAGGTCGAGGCTCGCCACCGAGCGGGCCAGCACCGCCGGGGGCCGCAGCGGCAGGTTGAGCACGTTGCCCGACAGGTGTACCCGCTCGGTCCTGGCGGCCGCCCAGCTCAGCAGCGTCCAGGTGTCCAGGAAGGCCGGCTGGTAGGGGTGGTCCTGGAACGTGACCAGGTCGAGCCCGGCCTCCTCGCTCAGCCGGGCCAGGTCGACGGCCGCCTCGGGCCGGTCGTTGCGCGGGGTGATGAACGACCCGAACCGCAGATCGTGGCCGTAGTCGGGCATGTGGTCCTCCAGACCGATTGGTAGACGTGTCAACCATAATCACTTTGGATGACATGTCAACCTTTCGTGGCGTAGGCTGGCGGCATGACCGAGAGCCGGGACGCCGACCCCGCCGCCGCTGAAAGCCTGGCCGCGTGGCGTGCGCACACGGCGGTCCACGCGCAGCTCGCCGCCCACCTCGCCCGCGAGCTGACCCGCGCCACCGGGCTGTCCGAGGCCGACCACCAGGTGCTCGACGTGCTCCTCGACGCGCCCGGCGGCCGGCTGCGGGCCCTGGAGCTGCGCTTCACCCTGCAGTGGGAGAAGAGCCGGCTGTCCCACCAGGTGGCCAGGATGAGCGCGCGCGGCCTGCTGGAGCGCGTCGCCTGCACCGAGGACGCGCGGGGCTGGGACATCACGCTCACCGCCGCCGGCCGCGAGGCCGCCGCCCGCGCCCGGCGGGTCCGGGAGGAGTCCGTGCGCGCCCTGGTCGTCGACACCCTAGGCCCGGGCCGCCTCGCCCAGCTCGCCGAGACCGCCGCCCTCCTCAAGGCCGGCCTCGACCGCGCCGCCGACCGCGACCCCGACTGCCGCGCCGCCCGCGCCGAACTCTACGGCCCGGCCCGGACCGACGCCTGAGCCCTGCCCGGACCGTCCGCCCGGGACCGTCCGCCCCGGACCGTCCGCCCGGGACCGTTCGGCGCGCGACCCTCCGCCCCGCGACCCCACCACCCCCGCGCCCCCCACCTCGGAACCGTCCGCCCTGGGATCGTCCGGTGCGGGGTCGCCTCGTGCGGGACCGACCGGGCCCTAACCCTCCGGCGGGGGGTCGTCATGCCCGGGACCGTCCGGGGCAGCGTCCGTCGGGGAGGGGTTGACCGGGGAGAGGAGGAGCACGGCGACGTCGTCGGCGCGGTAGCCGACGCCCTCGGCCGGGTCGACGAGCCGGTCCGCCAGCCGCGCCAGCGGCAGGCCGCCGTGCCGGGTCAGCCGCCGCGCCAGCCCGTCGATGGCGTCGCCGAGGTCCACGCCCGGTGCCTCGATGAGGCCGTCGGTGTAGAGGGCCAGCACGCTGCCGGGCGGCAGGTCGAGCTGCGACGTCGGGTACTCGGCCGCCGGGTCGATGCCGAGCAGCAGCCCCGGCGTCGACTCGACGATCTCCGTGGGCCGCCCGGGCCGGCGCAGCAGCGCGGGCAGGTGGCCGGCGCTCGCCACGCACGCGGAGCCGTCGCGCAGGTCGAGGCTGATGTAGAGGCAGCTCGTGAACCGGTTCGGCGACAGGTCGATGAGCAGCCGGTTGGTGTGGCTCAGCACCTCGCCCGCGCTCGCGCCCGAGGTCGCGTGCGCATGGATGGCCGTGCGGACCTGCCCCATGAGCGCGGCGGCGTTCGTGTCGTGTCCCTGGACGTCGCCGATGACGGCGGCGGCCTGGCCGTCGTCGAGGTGGATGAGGTCGTAGAAGTCGCCGCCGATGTCGATGCCCTGGGTCGCGGGCAGGTAGCGGGCCGCCACCTCCAGCCCGGGGATCACCGGGAGGGCGCGTGGCAGCAGGCTGGCCTGGAGGGTCTGGGCCAGGCGGTGCTTGGCGTCGTAGAGCCGGGCCCGTTCCAGCGCCTGCGCCATCAGCCCGGCGAGCGAGGTGAGCGTGGTCCGCTCGTCCTGGGTGAAGCGGTGCGGGCTCCCGTAGGCGAGCACGAGGGTGCCGATCGGCCCGCCGGAGCTGTGCAGCGGCAGCAGCGCCCAGGCGGCCATGCCGTCGTAGCGGCCCGCGTCGGGGTAGACGTCGAGCAGTTCGCGCTCGTTGGCGAAGAACGCGGGTTCGCCGGTGATGAGGGGCAGTTCGGGGGCGTGCGGGGCGCACGGCGCGCGTCTGCGCATCTCGGCGACGCCTTCCGGGCTGTAGCCGCGGGTGGCGGCGACCCGCAGCCGCCCGCCCTCGGCGGTGAGGATGGCCAGCCCCTTGACGTCGAAGACGGGGATGATCTGGTCGGCCACCAGGTCGATCACGTCCTGGACGGTGGCGGCCTGGCTGAGCGACGAGGCGAGTTGCAGCATGTCGTACAGGGCGGCCCCGCTGATCTGCCGGCTGACCACCGGGTCGGGCATCACGTGGGCGGGGTCGCGGGCCATCGTGCTCGGCGTGATGCGGACGCTGAGCCCGGACGGCGTCGGGAAGAGCTGGAACGCCAGCCACTGCCCGTCGGGCCGCTGGGCGGTGAAGAAGGTGATCTGGTGGCCGAGGACGGCCGCCCGGTAGCTGTCCTCGTGCGGCGGGTCGGCCAGCCACGGCAGCACCTCCCACGGCCGCTTGCCGACCATCTCGGCGGCGGTGGTGTCGAGGAGCCCGGAAGCCGGCGCGCTGAGGAACGTCACCCTGCCGTCCACGTCCAGCGCGCAGTAGCCCTCGGGCAGGCCGTTGAGGCATTCCAGCGCGGCCATCGCCGCCTCGGCGCTCACGGCGGGGTCGTCCTGCTGGGAGCGGAACGGGGCCAGGATGCGGGGCCGCGGCCTGGGCCGGACCGGCCGGCCGAGCCGGTCGGCCTGCGCCAGCAGCTCGCCCATGTCCTTGCAGGCGCGTTCCATGACGTCGAGCACGTGCTGGCCCGGCCCGGTGTCGCGGGTGGCGGGCAGGAGCAGCAGCAGCGCGCCGCGCGCCGCCTCGCCGCACAGGATCGGGGCCGTCACGACGGCGAAGTTGTACGGCATCGCCAGCGCGACCCCCGGGAACTGGCGGGCCAGGTCCTCGCGGTCGGCCGTCCACACCGGCCGCCGTTCGCGCAGCGACACGGTCATCGGCATCCGCATCGACATCCGGATGCGGGCCCACGCCTTGGCGACGGCGGCGGGGAAGCCCATCGCCGTGTTCATGCTCAGGACCAGGCCGTCCTGGTCGAGCAGGTAGAGCGCGCCGATGTGCGCGCCGGTCTCGCTGACGGCGCGCACCAGCAGGTCATCGAGTCCCGGCGCGCCCCGCCTGGAACCCGTGATGGAAGCGGACCTGCCTCCCACGCGCTAGCCCGTCCTGCTCCCCGGGCCGAAAGTCGCCATAAATGCAGAATACGCCCATCCGAAATCACCCACGGTAGCGACCCCGGCGCGCACGGTGTTCTACGGCACGTCGAACCTCTGCCTCCGGCGGGCGCCGGCCACCTCGATCCCCGCCGTGCCGAGGACCGCGTCGAGCGGCAGCGACACCGTGTACGGCGCCAGCGCGGGCAGCCCGATGCCCGGCAGCGTGCCCTCGACCTCGATGACCCAGTAGTCCGGCTGGGTGATGTAGACGAGCGGCGCCAGCCGCACCTCCATGTTCGTGTACGGCTTGTTCCCGCTGACGACCAGGACGTACGTGCCGGGAGCGCTGCCCGGGACGACCCTGGCCTCCTCGAAGTCGATCGGCATGCCGTGATCGTAGCCGTCGCCGCGCGACGCGGCAGACAACCTGACAAAAAGCGTCTAAGATGTCAGCACCCGAGACCGTCCAGGAGGACGCATGCTGCCGACCGTCGTCATGAGCTTCTTCGCGGGCCTGTTCGCCGCCAACGCGACCCCGCACTTCGTCAAGGGCATCACCAAGGAGCAATTCCCCTCGGCCTTCGGCTCAGGGCCGCTGCCCAACCTGCTGGCGGGCTGGGCGTCGTACGTCATCGCCGCCCTGCTGGCCTGGGGCGCGGACGTGGGGGAGCGGCCGGTCGCGGCGTTCGCGGCGGCGGCGCTCGGGGCGCTGGCCATCGGCGTGTTCCACGCGACGATCGGCGCCTTCGGCAGGCGGCCCCCGGCCCGGGCCTGACGGGCCGTCATAGAATGTCAGCATGTCAGACGGGGCCGCGGCCAAGCAGGACCACATCGTCGCCGCCGCCCTGGGCGTCTTCGTCCGTCACGGCTACCGGCGCACGTCCATGGACCTGATCGCGCGCGCGGCGCGCATGTCCCGCCCCGCCGTCTACCAGTACTTCGGCGGCAAGGAGGAGCTCTTCCGCGCCGTCGGCGGGAAGCTCGCCGACGGCCTCGTGACCGCCGCGCGGGCCGCGTGGCGCGGCGACGGCTCCGTCGCCGACCGGCTCTACGGGATGCTCGCCGTCAAGCTCGACCTCGTCGCCGGCGGCGTCGAGGCGCGGCTGCGCGCCGAGCTGCTGGCCGAGGCGCGCGAGGTGGCGGGCGACGTGGTGCTCGCCCTGGAGGACGGCTACACCGAGGCGGTCGCGGCGGCGCTGGAAGCGGCCTCCGGCGAGCTCGACCTGCTGGGCCACGCCATCCCGGCGCGCGACGCCGCCGCCGTCCTGGTCGCCTCCCTGACCGGCATCGCCCAGCAGGAGGCGCCCCCGGAGGTCCTGCGCACCCGGCTGCGCCAGCTCGTCGAGCTGACCGTGCGCGGCCTCGCAACGCGAACACCCGCTCCCGCCACGCCGTAGGCGCGGCAGGAGCGGGCGCTCCTGATGTGCTGCCCTGGGCGCGACCTCACGTCCCGCCCAGGGCGCCTGCGTCAGTTCAGGCCGTTCTTCATCGCGGTGATCAGCTCACCGTTGGTGGTGTCGCCGCTGAGCTCCCAGAAGAAGGCGCCGCCGAGGCCCTGGTTCTTCGAGTAGCCCATCTTGCTGCCGATCGTGGCCGGCGTGTCGTAGCTCCACCACTGGTTGCCGCAGTACGCGTACGCGGTGCCCGCGACGGTCCCGGTGGAGGGGCAGCGGGTCTTGAGGATCTTGTAGTCCTCGATGCCCTGCTCGTAGGTGCCCGGCGCGGGGCCGGTCGCCGTGCCGCCCGGCGTGGACTGGGTGACGCCGGTCCAGCCGCGGCCGTAGAAGCCGATGCCGAGCAGCAGCTTGCTCGCCGGGATGTTCTTGCTCCTGAGCTTCTGGATCGCCTGGTCCGAGTGGAACCCGGCGATCGGGATGCCCGAGTAGGAGTTGAGCGGCGAGTGCGGGGCCGTCGGGCCCTGCGCCGCCCAGGCGCCGAAGAAGTCGTACGTCATGACGTTGTACCAGTCGACGTACTGCGCGGCGCCGCCGTAGTCGGCCGCGTCGATCTTGCCGCCGTCGGTGCCGTCGGCGGTGATGGCGGCGGTGACCAGGTTGTTGCTGCCGAAGCGGCTGCGCAGCGCCTGCATCAGGTTCTTGAACGCGGCCGGCCCGCTGGTGTCACAGGTGAGGCCACAGGCGTTCGGGTACTCCCAGTCGATGTCGATGCCGTCGAAGACGTCGGCCCAGCGCGGGTCCTCCACCAGGCGGTAGCAGGACTCGGCGAACGCGGTCGGGTTCTGCGCGGCCTGGGCGAAGCCGCCGGACCAGGTCCAGCCGCCGAAGGAGAACAGCACCTTGAGGTTCGGGTACTTCTTCTTGAGCTTGCGCAGCTGGTTGAAGTTGCCGCGCAGCGCGCCGGCGTCCCACGTGTCGGCGACGCCGTCGACGCTCTCGCCCGCCTGGTAGAAGCGGTCGTAGTCGGCGTAGCTGTCACCGATGGTGCACTGGCCGTTCTGCACGTTGCCGAAGGCGTAGTTGATGTGGGTCAGCTTCGAGGCCGAGCCGCTGGTGTCGATGTTCTTGACGTGGTAGCCGCGCTGGTAGACGCCCCACTGGACGAAGTAGCCGAGCACCTTGTCCCCGCCGGTGCCGCCGCCCTCGCTGGTGCGCGCGCTGACCGAGGAGCTGGCCGCGGAGCGGTTGCCGGCGGCGTCGCGGGCGCGGACGGTGTAGCTGTAGGACGTGTTGGCGCTCAGGCCGGTGTCGGTGAAGGTGGTGCCGGTGACGGTGTCGACCAGGGTGGTGCCGCGGTAGACCTCGTAGCCGGTGACGGCGACGTTGTCGGTGGAGGCGTTCCAGGCGAGCGAGACGCTGCTGGAGGTGACGCCGGTCGAGCGGAGGTTGCCGGGCACGCTGGGCGCCTGGGTGTCGTCGCCCCCGCCCTGGCTGGTGCGCGCGCTGACCGCGGCGGTCGCGGCGGAGCGGTTGCCGGCGGCGTCACGGGCCCGCACCGTGTAGCTGTAGGCGGTGTCGGCCGTCAGCCCGGTGTCGGTGAAGGTGGTGCCGGTGACGGTGCTGACCAGGGTGGTGCCGCGGTAGACCTCGTAGCCAGTGACGGCGACGTTGTCGGTGGAGGCGTTCCAGGCGAGCGAGACGCTGCTGGAGGTGACGCCGGTCGAGCGGAGGTTGCCGGGCACGCTGGGCGCCTCGGTGTCCTCACCCGGGCCGCCGGTCGTGACCTCCCACAGGGCGGGGACGTTCGGCGGCTCCCAGCCGGGCAGGGAGGTGTGGCTCTGACGGCACTTGTAGGAGACGCCGTTGTAGGTGACGACCGTGCCGGCCGTGTACGCCGTGTTCGGCGCCCAGGCGGCGAGCGCGGCGACGGACGCCGACGGCGCCGTCGCGCCGTACGCCCCCGTGGGGGCGGCGACCACCGCGGTGAGCGGCATGAGTAACGCCGCGACGCCGGCCAGGACCTTGCTCTGAACGCTGTGTCTCATGATGCTCCGACATCCGAGTTGGGTGAACTCTGGGGGGTGGGATGGGAGTACGCGCCAACTGTTAGGAAAGTTTCCTTTTAGTTGTACAGGTGACGGTAACCCGTGTTTTACGGAGGCGTCAATAGCGCCGCGTTGACAGAGATGGACAACATGGTTCACTATTTAGACAACCACGTTTCCTATCTGAGGAGCCCGCCATGCCCGTCGTCCGCAGCGCCGAAAGCCGCCGCACCGAGACCCCCAACGCCGTCATGACCACCCTCGCCTCGCCGACCCAGGGCGGCTCGTCCCAGGTGGTGTGGCGGGTCGACATGACCGGAGGGCAGGCGGGACCGGTCCACGCCATCGACGCCGAACAGGTGTGGACCGTGCTCGACGGCGGCGCGACCGTCGAGGTGGACGGCGACACCCTGACCGCCGGCCCCGGCGACACGGTCGTGATCCCCGCCGACGTGCCGCGCCGCATCACCGCCGCCGCGTCCGGCGGGCTGGCCGCCATCGTCGTCGCCCCCGCCGGGATGCGCGCCTACGGCACGACCGCCCCGGTCGACCCGCACTGCGCGCTGCCCGACGCGGGCAAGCTCGTCCCGGCCTGGGTGGTCTGACCGGTCAGCGTCCGGCGGCCTTCACCTCGGCGGCCGACTGCTTGCTGCGCGAGACCCGCACCAGGGCCGCCGACAGCCGGGCCAGCTCCGGGCCGGAGCCCGCCAGGTCGGCGAGCGGGCCCTCGCGGTGCGGCAGGCCGACCGCGCGGGCGCCCTCCAGCACCCGGCCGTCGAGGTGCGGCGCGACCTGCGGCCAGCATCGGCCGGTCGGCCATCTTGATGCCGGCCTCCTCGGCGTAGGTCTGACCGTAGCGGTCGAGCAGCGCCTCCAGCGTCCCCATGACTCACCCCTGGTCCGACTCGTTCTCCGGCGGCCGGGTGTCACCGAGCCCGAACAGGCCGACCAGCGTGCCGTCCGCCCGGGTCACCACCACGTGCTGGACCCCGGCCCGCTCCATCCGCTCGACCAGCGGCTCCAGCGGCTCGCTCGGCCGCACCGTGGTGACGCCCGTGTTCATCGCCTGCTCGGCCGTGCCCCGCGAGCCGCCCGCGGCCAGCTCGTCCGAGCCCACGACGCCCTGCACGACGCCGTCGCCGCCGACCACCACGGCCAGCCCGGCCGGATCGCCGAGCACCCGGTCGCCGAGCTCGTCCAGCGGCTCGTCCAGCCCGGCGACCACCGGGTCGGGGCGCACCTGCCGCACGACCAGCCGGGCCTCGCCCTCGTACGGCAGCGCGGCAGACAGCCAGTCCATCTTGCCCGCCACGTAGTCGCGCACGTCGCCGAAGCCGAGGCGGTCCAGGCGGCGGGCGGCGCGCGGGCTCAGGTCGCACAGCCAGTCGTGGCAGTAGACGACGACCGGCCGCCCCGGGTCCAGCGCGCCGGCCGCCGCCTCGTCGAAGCCCTTGAGCGGCACGTTGACCGCGCCCGGGAGGTGCGCCCAGGCGTACTCGCGGCCGGGCAGCACCTCCACGAGCTGAGCCTGCCGCGCGAGCAGGTCCCGGACGTCCTCACGGTCGGCTGTTGTCACCATGAGGAAGCCGTACCCGCCAGGCGGCGAACATGCTCAGCAGGTCAGATTGCCTCCCGTCGTGGTGCCGAGGATCTGCGTGAAGCGCTGGTAGTTGTTGACGCGGCTCTGGACCTGGGCCGGGTTGCGGCCGCCGCACTCCAGGGCGCCGTTGATGCTGCGGATCGTCTCGCCGAAGCCGTGGCCGTTGACCATCGCGTTGTGCGGGGTCATGGTGCCGGGGCCGTTCTGCGTGTTCCAGTACCACAGCGCGGTCTTCCACGCCACGGCCGCGTCGTTCTGCACCAGCCACGGGTTGCGCAGCAGGTCGATGCCGAGCGCGTCACCGGCGGCCTTGTAGTTGAAGTTCCAGCTCAGCTGGATCGGGCCGCGCCCGTAGTAGGCCGCCTGCCCGGCCGGACAGCCGTAGGGCTGGCTCGAGTCGCAGTAGTGCGGGTAGTTCGCGGTGTTCTGCTCGACGATGTGGACCAGGCCGCCGGTCTCGTGGCTGACGTTGGCGAGGAAGGCCGCCGCCTCCTGCTTGCGCACGGTCTCGCTGCCGGTCTTGGCGAAGCCCGGGTACGCGCTCAGCGCGGCGGTCAGGCCGCTGTAGGTGTAGAACGAGTTCCGGTTCGGGAACATCTGGTTGAACTGCGCCTGGCTGACGACGAACCCGGACGGGTCCGGCGGGTCGGTGGGCGTGGACGTCGGCGTGGGCGTGCTCCCTCCGCAGGTGTACGGCTCCCAGTACCAGGTGGAGACGACCGGGTCGTAGCCCGGGTTGTCGTGCTCGGCGCGGTAGTAGCGGCCGTCGGTGTAGCGCACGATCGAGCCGGCCGCGTAGAAGGTGCCCGCCACCCAGTTCGGGTGGTCGCACGAGCCCGGCGGGGTGGTGCCGCCGCCGTCGCAGGCTCCCTGGTCGGCCCACACCTGGGAGCTGCCGGGGGTCTCGTTCTGCGTCCACCATCGGGCCGACCAGTTGCGGCCGTTGTGGGAGGCGGTCATGCCGCCGGTGTAGACGGCGCCGGAGCTCCACGCGGCGGCGCAGGTCGCGGCGGAGGCGCTGGACAGCGGGAGCAGGAAGGCCAGCCCGCCCACGACGGCGGCGGCGCACGCGGACGCGAGGACGCGTTTCACCTGATCACCTTCTCTTGCCGGGGGGTGAAACTTATAGGAAAGTTTCCTAAGAGTTGGCCTGACACTAGCCTTGACATCCACCTGCGGCAAGGCCCAATTCCCGATCGTCTTGTGAGCCGCCGGACCCGGTGAAAGACTGGAAGTGACGGAGGGGGGACGTCATGATCGAAGTCAAGAGCATCGACAAGCCGGACGAACGGCGCGACTTCCCGATGGGCCACCTGGAGGTGTGCGAGCTGACCGGCCTGAGCTTCGGCGTGGCCACGTTCGAGCCGGGGTGGCGCTGGTCGGAGTCGGTCAAGCCGATCGCGGGCACCGACCTGTGCGAGGTCCACCACAACGGGTTCGTCGTGCGCGGGCGGCTGCACATCCGGATGCAGGACGGCACGGAGTCCGAAGTGGGCCCCGGTGAGGTGTTCGTCTGCCCGCCGGGGCACGACGCCTGGGTGGTCGGCGACGAGCAGGTCCTGGTCTACGACTTCGCGGGCGGCGCGAGCGACTACGCCAAGGCGAAGAACGGCTGACGGGCGGGACCATGCCGTGCCGGGGACGCCCCGGCACGGCATCTCGGCTCAGGACTTGCGGCCCACCCCCGCGTAGTAGACCGCCTCGCGGTCCGCGTACAGCGTGTCGGGGTCCGGCCGCCACTGCGGCAGCGCGACCACGCCCGGCTCCAGCAACTCCAGGCCGTCGAAGAAGCTCGTCGCCTCCTCCAGCGTGCGCAGCGTCATCGTGGCGCCGCCGCTCTCGTTCCAGTGCCGCACGCCCTCCTCCAGTTGCTTGCCGACCAGGCCGTGCGAGATGGCCAGATGGCTGCCCGGCGCCATCGGCTCCATCAGCCGCCCGATGATCGACCGCGCCTCGCCGGTGTCCGGCAGGAAGTCCACCACGCCGAGGAGCATCAGCCCGATCGGCTGGTCGAAGTCCAGCAGGTCGCGCGCCGCCTCCAGGATCTTCTCCGGCTCGCGCAGGTCGGCGTCGATGAACGAGGTGTCGCCCTCCGACTCGCCCTGCAGCAGCGCCCGCGCGTGCACCAGCACCACCGGGTCGTTGTCGACGTAGACGACGCGGCAGCCCGGGTCCACCGACTGCGCCACCTGGTGGGTGTTGTTCGCGGTCGGGATGCCGGTGCCGATGTCCAGGAACTGCCGGACCCCGGCCTGGCCCGCCATGTAGCGCACCGCGCGGCCCAGGAACTCCCGGTTGGTCCGGGCGAGCACCGGCAGCTCGGGCACCGCCTGGAGGATCTGCTCGCTGACGATCCGGTCGATCTCGTAGTTGTCCTTGCCGCCCAGCCACAGGTCGTAGATGCGGGCGGGGCTGGGAACCTCGGTGTTGATGCGGCTGAGCGCTTCTTCGGTCATCGGTCGCCTTCCCGGGCGAATGGGGCAGGATGTCCGACGAGCCTACTCGTTGAAGATCCACATGTACGCCCCTTCGTGCGCGAATCCCTTGCTCACCCGCGTTCCCGGTCCTCCAGCGTCGCGTACAGCGCCTCGATGAGCGAGCGGACGCGGAAGTCGCCGCCTTCGAGGAGCTCGGAGCCGCGGTTGGGCACGTAGCCGAACGCGATCCGGCGGTCCGGGTCGGCGAAGCCGAACGAGCCGGTCGCGCCGCCCTGCCCGAACAGGCCCGTCAGGCGCGGCGGCGCGGGCCAGAACGGGCCGCCGGGCACGGCGAAGCCGATCCCCCAGGCGGTGTGCGCGCACAGGGTGCGGTCCATGCCCTCGGCCTGCGGGGTGCGCACCCGGTCGACCAGCCCGGGACCGAGCAGCCGGACGCCGTCGATCTCGCCGATCAGGCCGGCGAAGAAGCGGGCCAGCGAGTGCGCCGAGGCGACGCCGTCCATCGACGGGCTCTCCACCTGGTACGTGCGCGGGTCGTTGGTGGCGTCCCAGCCGATGGCGACGCTGCCGTAGAAGGAGCGGTAGGACAGGCTGCCGGGGTCGGCGAGCGCCGCGACGAACCCGGCGAGCTCCGGCACCTGCATGCCCAGGCGCACGGTGCCGGCGTCGGGCACGACCATCGTGGCCAGGCGCGGCAGCGCGGCGTCGGGCACCCGGACGTAACAGTCGAGGCCCAGCGGGCCGGTGATCTCCCTGGCCAGGAACTCGCTCAGCGTCACGCCGGAGACCCGGCGGACGATCTCCCCGGCGAGATGGCCGATGCTCACCCCGTGATAGCCGTGCGCGGTGCCGGGCGGCCACTCGGGGGCCGCGGCGGCGAGCGTGTCGGTGATCGGGGTCCAGTCGCGCAGGTCCTCCCAGGTGATGGGCCGCGCGTGCATGCTGGGCAGGCCGGCGCGGTGCCCGAGCAGGGTGCGCACGGTGATGCCGGCCTTGCCGTTCGCCGCGAACTCCGGCCAGTAGCGGGCCACGGGCGCCTCCAGGTCCACCAGGCCCCGCTCGGCCAGCAGCAGCACCGCGGCCGAGGCGAACACCTTGCAGGTGGAGGCGAGCGGGGCGATGGTGTCGCGCCGCCAGGGCCGGTGCGTGCCCGGGCCGGCCTCGCCGCCCCACAGGTCCACGACCGGCCGCCCGTCCCGGTAGACGGTCAGCCCGGCGCCAACCTCGCCGCGCTCGGCGAAGTTGCGCTCGAACGCCTCCCGCAGCGGCTCGTAGCCCGGCGCCGTCATGCCGTCGGTCCGTGTCATCGTCCACGCCCTTCTCTCTACCTACCGGTCGGTCGGGACGTGACCATACCCTACCGACCGGAAGGTCGGCTAGGCTGGGCGGCACACCTTCGGCTCGATGAGGCGGCGTCAGTGCGTAACGAACCCGGCGACACCAGGCAGCGCATCCTGGAGGCGGCCCGCGACCTGTTCGCCGCCCAGACCTACCGCGCCGCCAGCATGCGCGACGTCGCCGAACGGGTCGGCATCTCCAAGCCCTCGCTCTACCACCACTTCCGCAGCAAGAGCGAGATCCTCGACAGCCTCGTCACGCCGCCGATCGACGAGCTCGAAGCCGCCATCCGGGCCGCCGAGTCCGCCCCCGCCGGGACCGACGTCCGCCGTGACCTGCTCGCCGGGTGCCTCGACGTCATGCTCGCCCACCGCCGGACGATGGCGCTGCTCCTGCGCGACGCCTCCGTCTACGCCGACGAGAGCGCGCGGGTCATCTCGCGCGTGACCGCCTTCACCGGCCGGGCGGTCGACCTGCTCGCCGGGCCCGGCGCAGGGTGGCGCGAGCGCGTACGGGCCGCCCAGGCGTTCGCCGCCGTCGCCGACCCCGTCAGCCAGCTCCCCGACGTGCCCGTGGCGGAGCTCCGCGCCGAGCTGCTGCGCGGCGCGGGCGCGATCCTCGGCCTGGAGCCGTCCGCCTGACGGCGGTCACCGGTGCTCCGGGTCAGCGCGCCGCCCAGTGGACGGTCCAGGCGCCCCCCGTCGCGAACTCGGCGAGCGTGCGCACCGGATCGCCGGTCAGATCCACCGCCCGCACCGCCGAGGAGGCCGCGGAGTAGACGGCCAGGTGGTCCGTCCCGTACCAGAACCAGATCACCCCGCCCGCCGGCAGCGGCAGCGTCGTCAGGCGGCGGCCGGTGGTGGCGTCGAGCACGCACGCCCTGTCCTCCGCCCCCGGGCAGAGCGTGGCGAGCCTGCCGTCGGCGGAGAACACCGGGACCGTGCCCGCCGGCTGCCGCACCCCGCCCAGCGTGCGCAGCACGGCGCCGGCGGGGGAGTGGACGGTGATCTCGCCGGTCCCCGACGCGCGGGCCAGGGTGTCGCCGGAGGCCCACACGTAGTCCTCCTTGCCCGGCGCCGGGGCGCTGACCACGGACGCGGTGCGGCGGGCCGGGTCGACGACGGCGAACCCCGTGGTGCGGTCGTCCAGCCGGGGGTCCCACACGGTGACCAGCAGCCGGGAGCCGTCCGGCGACCACGACGGGCGGCGCAGCGCCAGCGGAGGCTCGACCACGTCCACCCAGAACGCGCCCGTCAGGTCGCGCGCGGTGAACCGCACCGCCCCCGCGTTCTCGACGGCCAGGTCCGGCGACTCGTGCACGTACGCCACCCGATCCCCGCCGGGGGACACCATCGGCGCCATCCGCTCCGTGACCGGCAGGAACGTGTCCTCGCCCGGCAGCCGCACACCGGCGGCGAACGCCAGGCCCTCGCTCAGGTCCGTGGACCCGCGCAGGAACGACGTCAGCCGTAACGGGTCCGCCGGGTGCTCGTGCAGCGTCGCGCCCAGCTCCGGCACCACGACCGTACGGGTGCCGGCGGCCGGCGGACCCTGCCGGGCGGCGACGTACAGCAGCGTGAGCGCGACAGCCACCAGCGCCGCGACCGAGGTCACCGCCCCCCCCCCCCCCCCCCCCGCCC
>NZ_JBGNUU010000027.1:0-116240 GCF_041950485.1 Nonomuraea sp. ATR24 | reverse complement strand
AGTCGGGGGTGCGGGTGGGGTGGGCGGCGTCGGGGAAGCGGCCGCGGGCCGGGGGCGGTGGGGCGGTCATGAGAGGCCTCCGTTCCGGGCGTGGTGCCAGCGGAAGAGCCGGCGCTCGGCGGCCACCAGGAGGGCGTTGACCACGACGCCGAACAGCCCGACCCAGACGACCCCCGCCAGGATGTCGTCCATGCGCGCCGGTACGGCGATGCCCGCGAAGTAGATGAACACGCCGACGCCCTCTCCCCGCCCGGCGACGATCTCGGTGCTCACGGTCAGGATGAGCGCGACGCCGGTGGCCAGTCTGAAGCCCGTCATGATGAACGGCGCCGCCGAGGGCAGCGAGACCCGCCACAGCACTGCCAGCGGGCCGAATCCGTACGACCTGAGGGTCTCCTTGGCGACGGGGTCGACGCCGCGCAGGCCGTACATCGTGTTGTAGAGGATGGGCCACAGCGCCGCGTAGATCACCAGGGTGACGCGGAGCTGCAGGCCGGTGCCGATGACGAGGGCCACCAGCGGGATGAGGGCCACCGACGGGATGGGCCGCATGAACTCGACGATGGCCCGGGTGGCGGAGTCGATCACCGGGACGCTGCCGAGCAGCAGGCCGAGCGGGACGGCGACGAGGGCGGCGATGCCGAGGCCGATCGCCCAGGCGAGCATGCTGGTGGCGGCGTGGGCGCGGAATGCGGGGTCGAGGAGCAGCCCGCCGGCCCGCTGGAGGATCTCCGAGGCGGGCGGCAGGAAGGCGGCGGAGACGAGCCCGGCCCGGCCGAGCGCTTCGAACAGGGCGGCGAAGACGAGTGCCCCGGCCGCCCGGCGCGTCCACCGTGCGGTGGCCGTGTTCGGGCGGTCGCGGACGAGGGCGGGCGCGCTCACCCTGACGTGGTGGGGGACATCAGCGAGGCGACGTCGATCTCCTTGGTGAGCCACTTGGCTTCGTGCATCCAGTCGGCGACCCGCTGCAGCCGCACCGGGTTGTCGGAGCTGGAGAACAAGGGGAACGTCACGGTCGCGGCTGTGGCCTTGTCGATCTGGGTGAAGTTGGGCAGCACGTCGGCCACCACCTCACGGTTGTTCTCCATGAGCTTGGCGGCGTTGTGGAGGGCGCGCTGGAACGCCGCGGCTGTCTTGGGATATTTGTCGTACCATTCCTGAGTACTGACATAGCCGGAAATGGGGAATTCGGCTGCGGGTCCTGAGGCCGGATCCAGGATCTTTCTGGCGCCCATTGACGAGGTCGCGGCGGTGACCATCGGCTCGCCGAGATAGGCCGCGTCGAGCTGGCCCTTCTGCCAGGCGGGCATGATGTTCTGGAACGTCACCTGAACGTACTTGATCTTCGCCGGATCGATGTTGTTGGCCTTCAGGACCTGCGTGAGCGCGAGCTCCTGGAAATTGTGCAGAACGTTCACGTTGATCGTCTTGCCTTCGAGGTCCTTCGGCGACCTGATCGGCGAATCAGGCAAAGCCATGATGCTCAGGGAGTCCGGGGCCGCGCGGGAGCCTTCGGCCAGGATGCGCAGCTTCAGCGCGCCTTGGTCGTGGGCCTGGAACATCGACACGTAATTGCCGAACATGGCGTCGATCTCGCCGTTGAGCAACATCGGAATGGCCTCGGGCGACGCCTGCACGATTTGCGGCGTGACCTTGAGTCCTTCCTTCTCGAAGAGCTTCTGGTCAATGGCCACGTACATGGCCGCGGTGTCGATGGCCGGCAGGCCCGCGACCTTGAGCTCCGTCTTCTCCAGGCCGCCCGCGTCGGCGGCGGTGGAGGACTTCGGAGCGGCGGACTCCGGCTCGGCGGTGCAGGCGGCGATTCCCAGCGCCAGGGCAAACCCGATGACGGCGACTCTGCTGGAACGGGCAAGCCTCATGTCGGGGACTCCTTTCACGAGGGGGGTGTGGAGCCTGGAGGGGTAGGGGGGTGCTGTTACTCACGGGACGTGTGCCGTACGCACAACAAGCACTGACGGTAGCACCACATGGGGCGTCATCATCGCAAAAATAACATCTGTGGTTGCAAGGTCAGTTTGGCGCTATATCGTGGTCAATGACCCCATGAATTTCCAGTCTAGGTGCTTTTGCCTGATTTGGTGTGGTTCGTGAGAGCCGTGTCGTGAGTGAAGGGAGGGGCGGCAGGCGGGGCTGTCTGTGGCGATGGCGAGCGATCTTTTGTTGGGACAAATGCCCAATGAATGAGTCAATGCTGAATTCATAGTGTTTGGTGGTGGTAGTCGCCGTATGCTCAAAAGGCCCTCATCTCGATTTCACATAGTGCCCCCCACGGTCATCGAGATCCCCCTCAGGGGCGAGAGGTTGCGAAAGCAGTGAGTACGCAGAGCGCTGGTGCTTCCGTTGACCACGAGCCGCACGGCCATCAGAAGCGCAAGGTGCCCCGGCCGGCCAGATTCGGCCTGGGCAACTGGCATGTCCGATCACGCCTCGTCGCGCTGATCGTGGTCCCGACGGCGGTGGCGGTCGCGCTGGGTGGCCTGAACGTGGTCACCTCGCTCAGCGACGCCAACACCTACCAGACACTCAGAGAGGTCGCCGAGTTCAGCGAGAGCCTCGGCGCCGTCAGCCACGACCTCGCCTCCGAGAGGGACGAGACCGCGCTCTACATCGCCCAGGGGCGACCTCCGGCCAAGGAGCCACAGCTCAGAGGCACCTACGCCGGAGTCGACGACCTCATCGGGGAGGCCAAGCGGAGCGCCCAGGCGATCAACGACTCGCACGGTGACGCCGTACGGCCCGTCCTGCGCCGCCTGGAGGAGATCTCCGCGCTGCGCGAGACGGCGGTCAAGGGCAAGATCCAGCCCCTGCCGATGATCGAGAAGTACACCCAGATCATCGCCGCGCTCGTGCAGTTCCACGACCAGGTCGGCCAGGTGGCGGTGGACGAGCAGGTCGCGCACAGCGCCGGCGCGATGGCCGCGATCGCCCGGGCCAAGGCCCAGTCGTCCAAGCAGCGCGGCATCCTGGCCGGAGCCCTGGACAACAAGGCGTTCGACGCGGGCGAGCTCGACTCTCTCACCGCCGCCAAGGCGCGCGAGGAGAGCGAGGTGACCCTGTTCGGCACGCTGGCCACGCAGGATCAGCTGGAGCTCTACCGCAACACCGTCGTCGGCCGCGACATCGACCAGACCGACCTGTTCACGCTGCGGGCGATGGCTCAGTCGGCGGAGAACAAGCCGCTCAGCATCGGCAGCCGCGACGTGGCCACCTGGTTCGACGTGAGCACCGGCAAGATCGACGCGTTGCGGAACGTGGAGAAGAGCATGTCCGCCTCCGTCATCCTGCGCGCCCGCGCGCTGGAGGACGCGGCCAACAGATCGGCGCTCATCTCCGGCGTGCTCATCCTGATCCTGCTGGCCGTGGTGATCGCGATCATCTCGCTCATCGCCCGCTCGCTGATCAGGCCGCTGCGCAAGCTGCGGGGCGAGGCGCTGGAGGTGGCGGGCAAGCGGCTGCCCGAGACCGTGCGGACGCTGCGCGAGAGCGGCGACGGCGCGGTCCCGGCGGTGGCGCCGATCGGCGTCACCACGCACGACGAGATCGGCGAGGTGGCGCGGGCGTTCGACGAGGTGCACCGCGAGGCGGTCCGCCTGGCGGGGGAGGAGTCCCGCCTGCGCTCGAACGTCAACGCGATGTTCGTGAATCTTTCACGGCGTTCGCAGACGCTGGTGGAGCGGCAGATCACCCTGATCGACGGGCTGGAGCAGGGCGAGCAGGACGAGCAGCGGCTCGGCAACCTGTTCAAGCTGGACCACCTGGCCACCCGCATGCGCCGCAACAGCGAGAACCTGCTGGTGCTGGCCGGCCAGGACCCGCCGCGCCGGTGGAGCCAGCCGGTCAAGCTGGTGGACGTGGCCCGCGCCTCCCTGTCGGAGGTCGAGAACTACGAGCGGGTCCTGCTCCAGGTCCCCGACGGCATCTCGATCGCCGGGCAGGCCGTCAACGACATCATCCACCTGCTGGCCGAGCTGGTGGAGAACGCCCTGTCGTTCTCGCCCAGGGAGACGCGCGTCTCGCTGTCCGGGAGCAGGATCGACGGCGGCGGCGTCATGCTGTCCATCACCGACTCCGGCATCGGCATGACGCCGGAGGAGCTGGCCCAGGCCAACGACCGGCTGACCGACGCGCCCAGCATGGACGTGTCGGTGTCGCGGCGGATGGGCCTGTTCGTGGTCGCCAGGCTGGCCCACCGGCACGGCATCCGCGTCCAGCTCAGGCCGCACGGCGCGGGCGGGCTCACCGCGATGGTGCTGGTGCCCGAGTCGCTGCTCGCCCAGTCGCCCGCGCTGGCCGGCGCGTCCAGCGGCCCGCAGGAGGAGCCCTACACCGGGCCGCAGCCGGCGCCCATGCCCTACCAGCTCGGCCCCGGCCACCCGTCCTACCCTTCCTATCCGTCCAACCCCGAGGGCCCCGGCTGGCCCGCCCCGCCCTGGCCGCCCGAGCAGCGCGGCCTCACCGGCAGCGGCTGGCCCGCCGACCCGCGCGGCAACAGCGGCAACAGCGGCGGCTTCGACTCCGCCGACGTGTGGATGCCCCCGCGCCCGCCTGGCGCCGGCAGCTCCGGGGGCTGGAACGGCTCGTCGGGCTCGCCGCCGCTGCCCCGGCGGCCGACGCCCGGCCCGCAGCTCGGCGACTGGACGCAGGCCGAGCGTCCCGACCCGCCGCTGCCGCCGGAACGGCCCAGGTACGACCTCCCCGAGCCGGAGAGCCCGGCCGGCAAGCCCGCCTCCGCCGGTGACGAGTACCTGCCGATCTACGCGGCGGTCGAGTCGGCCTGGTTCGAGCGGGGCGGCAGCGCGAGCTGGAGCTCGTCCAAGGCGGACGAGGGCTGGTCGGCCGCCAAGGCCGTGGTCGAGCCCGTGCGCGACGGCGCGACGGCCGCCGGGCTGCCGAAACGGGTGCCGAAGGCCAACCTGGTGCCCGGCTCGGCCGAGACCGCGACGGCCCCGTCGGGCGTCTCGCCGGTGCCGTCCGTGTCGCCGGACCGGGTGCGCTCCCGGCTGTCCAGTTTCCAGCAGGGCTTCCGCGCCGCCCGCGACGACATCAACGGCGGCCGCGCGAACGCCGGACCCGGATTCGGCCCGCCGCCCCGCTCCGCGGACGGCGGGGAAGGCCGCGAGGAGGAATCATGAACGAGCTGAGCCATGCCGCCCGTGGCGTGGACTGGTTGATCACCGATTTCGTGAGCACCGTCCCCGGTGTCGCGCACGCGGTGGTGGTGTCGTCCGACGGGCTGCCGCTGGCGGCCTCGTCGGGGTTCCCGGCGGACCGGGCCGACCAGCTCGCCGCGATCGCCTCCGGGCTCGTGTCGCTCACCGCGGGGGCGGCGCGGGTGTTCGAGGGCGGCGCGGTCAACCAGACGATCGTGGAGATGCAGCGCGGGCTCATGCTGATCATGTCCATCTCGGACGGGTCCTGCCTGGCCGTGCTGGCCGCTCCCGACTGCGACATGGGACTGGTGGCGTACCAGATGACGTTGATGGTCGAGCGCGCCGGACAGGTGCTCACGCCGGCGGTGCGCGCGGAGCTGCGCGCGTCCCAGACCAGGTGATGTGGTGACGGATCCACGATGGAACAGCGGCGGCTGGGAGCCGGAGTCCCAGCCGCGGCTGCAGGCCGACCCGGCCTCGCCGGTGCGGCCGTACGCGGTGACGGGGGGCCGCACGGCCCCCCGGGTCAAGCTGGCGATGGAGGCGCTGGTGTCGTCGGCGACGGCCGAGCACCGGGAGTTCTCGCACATCACGCCGGAATACCAGGCGATCTCCCAGCTCTGCCGGCAGGTGCGCTCGGTGGCCGAGGTCTCCGCCCTGCTGCGGATCCCGCTGGGAGTGGTTCGCGTGCTGATCGCGGATATGGCGGCGGAGGGCCTGGTGCGCGTGCACCAGCCCGCGCTGGACGCCGGTCAGCCGGATGTCGACTTGCTGGAGAGGGTGCTCAGTGGACTACGCAGGCTCTAGTTCGGGCGTGGGTCTGACTTCGACGAAGATCGTGGTGGCCGGTGGGTTCGGCGTGGGGAAGACGACGTTCGTGGGGGCCGTTTCGGAGATCATGCCGTTGACCACCGAGGCCGTGATGACCGACGCCTCGGCGGGCATCGACGACCTCGGCATGACGCCGCTGAAGTCCACCACCACCGTGGCGATGGACTTCGGCCGGGTGTCGCTCGACCGTGACCTCATCCTCTACCTGTTCGGCACGCCGGGGCAGCACCGGTTCTGGTTCATGTGGGACGACCTGGTGCGCGGCGCCATCGGCGCGGTCGTGCTGGTCGACACCCGGCGGCTGGCCGACAGCTTCCCGGCCATCGACTACTTCGAGGAGGCCCAGCTCCCCTTCATCGTCGGCGTCAACGGCTGGGACGGGCAGTACCCGCACAGCGACAGCGAGGTCCGCGACGCGCTCACGCTGGCCCCGCACATCCCGCTGATCCGGCTGGACGCCCGCTCCAAGGACTCGGTCAAGGGCGCGCTCATCCACCTGGTCGAGCACGCACTCAACATCAGGACCGCGGTGCCGGGCTGGAGCGGCTGAAGCCGTTGACGCGCCGCCGCCGGCATGATCACAATGGCGGCGGATCGCCTCCAGTCCGAGGGAGCACGCAGCATGGCCGCAGTCCGGGGCACGGCCCTGTCGTGATCAGGAACCCGCTCACCGGGCGGCCGGACCGGCCGCTCGCGCCCGTCCCGCCGGACCGGCTCGCCGCCACTGCGGCCGAGCTGCGCGCGCTCGCCCCCGCGTGGCGGGCCGCCGGGCGCGGCCCCGTCCTGACCCGGTTCGGGCAGGCGATCGCCGCCGACGACGACCTGCTCGCGGCGCTGGTGGCCGACACCGGGCGGGTCGCCGAGTCGGTGCTGGAGCGGCAGATCGTGGCCGGTCTCGTCGACCGATGGGTACGGGCGGCGCCCGCGCTGCTGGAGCCCCCGGCCGAGTTCCCCGCCTCGCTGCCCGGCGTCTTCGTCGGCGGCGACGCGGTCCCGTACGACCTGGTGGGGGTGATCAGCCCGTGGAACTTCCCGCTGCTGCTCGGCCTCATCGACGCGGTGCCGGCGCTGGCCGCCGGGTGCCCGGTGCTGGTCAAGCCGAGCGAGGTGACGCCGCGCTTCATCGAGCCGCTGATGCGGCTGGTGCCTGACGAGCTGCCGCTGCGCGTCGTCGAGGGCGACGGCGAGACGGGCGCCGCGCTGGTCGGGCTGGCCGACGCCGTCGTGTTCACCGGCAGCGTGCCGACCGGGCGGCTGGTGGCCGAGGCCGCCGCCCGCGCGTTCGTGCCCGCCTTCCTGGAACTGGGCGGCAAGGACCCGGCGATCGTGCTGGCCGGCGCCGACCTGGACCGGGCGGCCTCGGCCGTGCTGTGGGGCGGCACGGCCAACGCCGGGCAGTCCTGCCAGTCGATCGAGCGCGTCTACGTCGAGCGGCCGGTGCACGACGAGTTCCTGGACCTGCTGGCCGGCAAGGCCGCCAAGGTGGGGCTGACCTGCGAGGGCGGGCCGATCGGGCCGATCATCGGGCCCGGCCGGGAGGACGTGATCGCCGCCCATCTGGCCGACGCGGTGGCCAAGGGCGCCGTCGTGCACACCGGCGGCACGGCCGAGCGCCACGGCGGCGGCCACTGGTTCCGGCCCGCCGTGCTGTCGCGCGTCGACCACTCGATGCTCGTCATGACCGAGGAGACGTTCGGGCCGGTGCTGCCCGTCATGGCGGCCGACGACGCCGACCACGCGGTGGCGCTGGCCAACGACTCGGTCTACGGCCTGTCGGCGGCCGTCTTCGCCGGCTCGGAGGAGCGCGCGCTGGCCGTCGCCGCCCGGATCAGGGCGGGCGCGATCAGCGTCAACGACGCCGCTCTGACCGCGCTCGTGCACGAGGGCGAGAAGCACTCCTTCCGCCTCTCCGGCCTCGGCGGCTCACGCATGGGCGCCGCCTCCATCGGCCGCTTCCTGCGCCGCAGGGCCTTCCTGGTCAACCGATCCCACGCCGCCGACCCCTGGTGGCACCCGAGCGAGGAGTGAGAGATGGGACTGCGCGCCGAGATGCCGCTGCTGGCGCGGCACGAGGGCGAGTGGGACGGCACGTACGTGCACGTCGACGCCGACGGCACGGTCGTCGACCGGCACCGCGCCCAGCTCACCTGCGCCATCGTGGACGACGCCGTCTACCACCAGACCAACCGCTACACCTGGGACGACGGGCGCGCCGAGGTGCACGAGTTCCCCGGGACCTACCTGGGCGGCGGCCGGTGCGGCTTCGACACCGACCGGCTCAAGGGCGAGTTCTGGGAGCTCGACGGGAGCAGCATCTACCTGTCGTGGCAGTTCAAGGCCGAGGGGGAGGACCTGAGGCTGTTCGAGCTGATCGTGCTCAGCGACGACGGCGACACCCGCAGCCGCGTCTGGCAGTGGATCAAGGGCGGCGAGGTCGTCCGGCGCACGCTGATCAACGAGCGCAGGGTCGGATGACGGCGCTGCGCGCGCTGGCGCTCCAGCTGGAGACGCGGGCGGTCAACGACGCGGCCGACCCGCGCGCCGCGATCGGCGCGGCCGTCACCCGGATCGACCGGCAGGTCGGCGCGTCCAAGGCGTGGATCGGGCCGGACCTGCGGCTGGTGGTGCTGCCCGAATACGCGCTGACCGGCTTCCCGCTGCGGGAGAGCCTCGGCGAGTGGCGGGACAAGGCGGCGCTCGCCCCCGGCGGCCCCGAGTACGCGGCGCTGGCCGGCGTCGCCCGGCGGCACGGCGTGTTCCTCTGCGTCAACGCCTACGAGAGCGACGAGCACTTCCCCGAGCTGTACTTCCAGGCGTCGGTGATCTTCTCCCCCGAGGGCGAGCCGGTGCTGCGCTATCGGCGGCTGCACTCGATGTTCACCCCGAGCCCGTACGACGTCTGGGAGCGCTACCTGGAGGTGTACGGGATCGACGGGGTGCTGCCGGTCGCCGAGACGGAGATCGGCGTGCTCGCGGTGGTCGCCTCCGAGGAGATCCTCTACCCCGAGCTGGCCCGTTCGCTGGCGCTGCGCGGCGCGGAGATCATCTGCAACCCGACCTCCGAGGCGTCGTCACCGGAGCTCACCCCGAAGGCGATCGCCCGCCGCGCCCGCGCCGTGGAGAACCTGGCCTACGTGGTCTCCGCCAACAGCGGCGGCCTGAGCGGGATCGCCATCCCCGGCGACTCCACCAACGGCGGCTCGGAGATCGTCGACCCGGAGGGCCGGGTGCTGGCCAGGGCCGGGGCGGGGGAGTCGCTGGTCGCCGCCGCCGAGCTGGACCTGGCCGCGCTGCGCCGGCTGCGCCGCAGGCCCGGCATGGGCAACCTGCCCAGCCGGGTCAAGTCGCGGCTGTGGGCCGAGGAGTACGGCCGCCACGACGTCGAGCGGCCCGGGGCGCTGACCGGCGCCCCGGACCGCGCCTGGTTCGCCGCCCGCCAGCGCGAGGTGATCGAGCGGCTGTACGGCTGACCGCTCAGGCGCGGGCGCCGTGGTGCCAGCGCAGCACCAGCCGCTCGACGGCCAGGAACCCCGCGTTCAGCAGCACGCCCAGCAGGCCGAGCAGCACGATCCCGGCCCACATCGCGGGGATGTCGAACTGGCTCTGCGCCTCCAGCAGGCGGTGGCCGATGCCCTCGGTGCTGCCGTACAGCTCCGAGATCACCATCATGATCAGCGCCAGGGACACGCTGAGCCGCAGCCCGGCGAAGATCTTCGGCGCGGCGGCGGGCAGGATGATCCGCAGCAGCCGGGCGCCCGCGCCCATCCTGAACACCAGGCCGGTCTCGACGTACTGGCGGTCCACGTACCGGCTGCCGTCCATCGAGTTGATCAGCACCGGCCACACCACGCCGTACACGATCGAGGCCACCTGCATCGGCGTGCCGATCTCGAACAGCAGCAGGAACACCGGCAGCAGCGCCGACGGCGGCACCGAGCGGCCGAAGTGCAGCAGCGGCTCCACCAGCGCCGACAGCGTGCGCGAGCGGCCCAGCGCGACGCCGAGCACGACGCCCGCGAGCGCCGCCAGCGCCCACCCGCCGAACAGCCGCGCGAGGCTCGGCAGCAGGTCGGCCACCGCCTCGTCCGTCAGGAACAGCCGCCCGGCCGGTCCGGAGAACCACAGCTCCCGCAGCCGGGGCACGATCACGCTCGGCGGCGGGAAGTAGACGGCCTGCGCCGCGCGGGCGGCGAACTCCCAGGTCAGCGCCGCCACCGGCAGCATCCAGTACCAGCCCAGCCGGGCGATCATGACGTCTCTCCCGTCCTGGCGTGGTGCCAGCGGAACAGCCGCCGCTCCCCGGCCGTGAACAGCAGGTTGGCGGCCAGGCCGAGCACGCCCGCCCACACCGTCGCCGCCAGCACCCGGTCGGTGCGGGCGGCGCTGCCCGCCTGCACCAGGTAGGCGCCGATGCCGCCGTCGCCGCCCGCGATCAGCTCCACGCTCACCGCCACGATCAGCGTCACCCCCACCGCGATGCGCACCCCCGTCGCGATGAACGGCGCCGCGCTCGGCAGCGACACCCGCACCGCCACCGCCACCGGCCCGAACCCGAAGGCCCGCAGCGTGTCCTTGCCCAGCGGGTCCACGTCCGCCAGGCCGTACAGCGTGTTGACGAGCAGCGGCCACGCGCACGTGTAGACGATCAGCGATGTCTTGGCGTCGCCGCTGTCGGGGAACAGGAACATCGCCAGCGGGATCAGCGACACCGACGGGATCGGCCGCAGGAACTCCACCAGCGGACGCACCGAGCGCTCCACCACCGGCACCGTGCCCAGCAGCAGCCCCGCCGGCACCGCCACCGCCACCGCGATCAGCAGCCCGGCCGCGCACGCCGACAGCGTGATCAGCACGTGCCGCAGGAACTCGCCGTCCGCGGCCAGCTCCACCGCCGTCACCAGCACCACGGAGACGTACGGCAGCGCGTCGCGGTCGATCAGGCCGATGCGGCCCGCTGCCTCAAGCAGGGCGAGGGAGCCCAGGACACCGGCGGCGCCCAGGACCCCCCGCCTCATGCGCGCTCCGGTCATCCGCCGACGGCGGCGATCTGCTGCGTCACGTCCGGCTTGGTCTTGAGGTAGCCGTAGCCGGCCAGCAGGTCGGCCAGCTTCTGCAGGCTCGCCTTGTCGACCTCCATCGAGAACACGCCGAGCTTCATCGCGGCCGCCGCCTGCGCGTCGATCTGCGTGTAGGTCGGGATGACCTCGTTGATGGCGGCGCGGTCCTCGCTCGCGATCTTCTGCGCCTTGGCCAGCGCCCGGTGGAAGGCGGCGGCGGTCTTCGGGTTCTGCGCCAGCCACGCCTCCGACACGCCCCAGCCGTCGATCGGGATGCCCGCGGTCACGCCGTCGGTGGTGTCGATCACCTCGGTCGCGCCCATCTTCGTCTTGGCCGCCGTCAGGAACGGCTCCACCAGCCAGGCCGCGTCCACCTGGCCGCCCGACAGCGCGTTGAGCTGGTCGGCGAACGGCACCGCGACGAACTTGACGTCCTCCGGCTTCAGCCCGGCCTCCTGCACGTGCGCGTTCGTGAGCGTCTGGCCGAGCGCCTTCAGCACGTTGACCGCCACCGTCCTGCCCTTGAGGTCGGCCGCCGTCTTGATCGGCGAGCCCTTGGGCACCACCACGCCCGCCACCCCGGGCGCCGCCTCCTGGCTGTGCTGGAGCAGCTTCAGCTTGGCCGCCCCCGAGTCGTTGATCGCCAGCAGCGACACGTAGCTCGTCAGGAAGGCATCCATGCTGCCGTTCAAAATCTTCGGCATGACGGCCTGCGGCGCCTGGATCACCTCGGTCTTGACCGTCAGGCCCTCCTCCTTGAAGAAGCCCCGCTTCTCCGCGATGAACAGCGGCGCCGACGACGGCACCGGGACGATGCCCACGGTGAGCTGGGTCTTCTCCAGCCCGGAGCCGCCGGTGGCGGGGGCCGGGCCGTCGTCGCCACAGGCCGCGACGCCGAGGACCAGCGCGAGCCCGAGGGCGCACGTGCGTGCCAACCGCATGTCACTCCTTACTGAACGCAGGTTCAGCGCACGCTCCACGAGGGTCGCTCGTTGAGCGCGCGCACATCGGAATCGGTGATCGCGTGCTGGGCGTCCGCCAGGGCCGCCAGCTCGTCCTCGGCCAGGACGTCCCGGATGTCGGCGAAGCCGCCGGGAGCCCGTCGCTCCACCAGCAGGACCATCTCGTCGGCCGGCAGCGAGCGGTGGCCCAGGACCAGCTCGGAGGTGACCGGCCGGCGTTCGGCCTCGTAACCGGCCAGCGCCTCGGCCGGGTCGGCCGTGGTCGCCAGGTGGCGGGCCAGCACCCGGGCGTCCAGCACCGCCTGCGACCCGCCGTTGGAGCCGACCGGGTACATCGGGTGCGCGGCGTCGCCGAGCAGCGTCACCCGGCCCGTCCCCCAGAACGGCAGCGGATCGCGGTCCACCATCGGGTATTCGAGGATGCGCGCGGAGGAGGCGATGAACGACGGGATGTCGAAGTGCCGGTACGCCCACCCGGCGTAGTGCGGCGCCACGTCCTCCAGCCGCCCCGGCCGCGACCAGTCGGCCGCGCCCGTCACGCCCGGCTCGGCCACCTTGACCTCGGCGACCCAGTTGACCCGGCGCGGATGGGCGGGGGAGATGTGGTACGAGACGAACTTGCCCGCCGCGTTGGTGCCGGAGACCAGCACGGTCGAGCCGTCGAGGACTCGGTCGGCGTCGGCCACGCCGCGCCACATGCGGATCCCGTTCCAGCGCAGCGGGTCGCCCGACGGGTGGAGCTGGGCGCGCACCGCCGACAGCACGCCGTCGGCGCCGACCAGCACGTCCGCCCGCTCGCGCAGCACCTCGCCCGACGCGGTGTCGCGCAGCGTGACCGTGACCCCCGCGGCGTCCTGCTCGAACTCCTCGAACCGGACGCCCAGCCGTACCGGCCCGACCCGCTCGCGCACCGCGGCGAGCAGGAGCATCTGCAGCTCACCCCGGTGGATGGAGTACTGCGGCCAGCGGTAGCCCGCCAGCCGGCCGCGCGGCAGCGCCAGGATCTCGCCGCCGAACCGGTCGGTGAAGGTCATGTACGTGGTCTCGACGCCGGTCGCGGCCAGCTCGGCGGCCAGGCCCAGCTCGGTGAGCTCGCGTACGGCGTGCGGCTGCAGGTTGATGCCCACGCCGAGCGGCAGCATCCGGGCGGCGCCCTCGACGACGACGCAGCCGATCCCCGCAGCGTGCAGGCTGAGCGCGGCCGTCAGGCCGCCGATCCCCCCGCCGACGATCAACACCCGCATCGGATGTCCCCCTGTCATGAGGCGGGGAGCGCCGCACCGGACGCTCCCCGGGCGATCACTTGGGAACGGCCTCGATGAGGCTCGCCGCCGCGCCCAGCTCGATGACCTCCGTCAGCCGGAGACCGGCCTCATCGAGAAGTGTGGCGTACTGCGCGGCGCTGCGCTCGGTGCCGCCGTCGAAGATGGCCAGCATGCGCATGTCCAGGTCGTTGCCCAGGTGCGGAGCCGGCTCGTCCGGCAGCACCACCTCCAGCACCAGCACCCGGCCGCCGGGGCCCATCGCGGCGCGGACGTTGCGCAGGATCCGCACCGCGTCCTCGTCGTCCCAGTTGTGCAGGACGCTGGACAGCAGGTAGACATCGGCGCCGGCCGGGACCCCGTCGAAGAAGCTGCCCGCCACGACCTCGGTCCGGTCGGCCAGGCCCTCGGCCGCCAGCGCCTCGCGGGCGCTGCCGGTCACGTGGTCGAGGTCGAACAGGATGCCGCGCATGCCGGGGTTGGCGTGCAGCACCGTGGCCAGGATGTGCCCCCGGCCGCCGGCGACGTCCACCATGGAGGCGGCGCCGGCGAAGTCGTAGCGCTTGAGCAGGCCGTCGGTGAACGTGATGGCCCGGGTGGTCATGTACTCGTCGAACAGGCGGCTGGCCTCCGGCTGCACCGCCAGGTGGTCGTACAGGTGGCCGTAGCGCCTGGCGAACGCCGAGCTGCCCTCGCGCACGGTGGACGGCAGGTTGCCCATGGCGTACCAGAAGCTCTCCTCGCCCAGCATGCGGATCGAGCTGCGGATCGAGCCGGGCACGTCGGAGCGCAGCGCGGTGCCCCGGGCGGTCAGGTCGTAGCCGTCGTCCCCGTGCGGCCTGACCACGTCCATGCCGGCCAGCTCGCGCAGCACCCGGCGGAGCGCGGGCGGGTGCGCCCCGCTGCGCCGGGCCAGCTCGCCGGTGTCGAGCGGCCCGTCCGCCAGGTGGTCGGCCAGGCCCAGCTCCGCCATGGTCAGCAGAGCCGCGAATCGCGAAATGTCGGATACGGCCCCCCAGAGGAGGTCTTCAGATGGGGACATGTGCCCTTCCGTAGAGATGAGAGGTCAAACCGTGCGGTTGGCCTGCCGGTGCCACACCAGCACGCGGCGCTCCGCCAGCACGAACAGCCCGTTGACGGCGTACCCGAGCACGCCGAGCAGCGCGATGGCCGCCCAGACGCCGGGCGCGTCGAAGGTGCGCTGCGCATACAGGAGCTGGTAGCCGATGCCGTCGGTGCCGCCGAACAGCTCCGAGATCACCATGAGGATCAGCGCGAGCGACAGGCTCATCCGCAGTCCGGCGAAGATCTTCGGGGAGGCCGCCGGGATGACGACCACGCGCAGGCGCTCGGCCCTGGACAGGCCGAACACGGTCGCGGTCTCGGTGTAGGTCCGGTCGATGGCCCGGGCCCCGTCGATCGTGTTGAGCAGCACCGGCCAGATCACGCCGAACACGATCACCGCGAGCTGCGTCGCCAGCAGGCCCTGCAGCAGGACCACGAACAGCGGCAGCAGCAGCGGCGGCGGGATGGCGCGGCCGAACTCGATCAGCGCGTCGACGTAGTCGGTGGCCACCCGGGAACGGCCGAGCAGCACGCCCAGCACCACGCCGATCAGCGAGGCGAGGATCCACCCGCTGAACATGCGCCCGAGGCTGGGCAGCACGTTGTCCATCGCGTCGTCGGTCAGGAACAGCCGGGAGGCCGGGCCCGAGAACCACAGCTCGTACATGCGCGCGACGATCGTCGTCGGCGGGGGGAAGTCGAGGTCGCCGGCGGCGCGCGTGACGAGCTCCCACACGACGAGGACCACCGGGACGAACCACAGCTTGTTGAGCGTCTTCACGAGCGTGCCGCCCCCGTCCGCAGCGCGTGCCACCGGAACAGGCGGCGCTCCCCGGCCAGCAGGGCGAGGTTCGCCAGCACGCCGAAGACGCCCGCCCACACGGTCGCCGCCATGATGAGGTCCATCCGGTTGGCGCTGCCGGCCATCACCACGTACACGCCCAGCCCGTCGGAGCCGCCGGCGACCAGCTCGGCGCTCACCGCCAGCACCAGCGCGATGCCGGCGGCGATCCGCACGCCCGTCGCGACGAACGGCGCGGCGTTCGGCAGGCTCACCCGCCTCAGCACGGCCAGCTCCCCGAATCCGAAGGTCCGCAGCGAGTCCTTGGCCAGCGGATCGACGTCGTGCATGCCGTACAGCGTGTTGATCAGGATCGGCCACAACGACGCGAACACGATGACCGAGACCTTCATCCACTGGTCCGACGGGATCAGCAGGATCGCGAGCGGGATGATCGCGACGGACGGGATGGGACGCAGGAACTCCACCAGGGGCCGCACCGCCTGCTCCACCGGCGGCACCGCGCCGAGCAGCACGCCCAGGGGGACGGCCACGGCCACGGCGATCAGCAGGCCGAGCCCCCAGTTGCCGATCGTCGTCAGGCTCCCGGCCAGGAAGTCCGGGTCGGCGGGGAGCCGCGCGGCCTCCAGGAAGATGACGGACGGCGGCGGGAACAGCAGATCCTCGCTCATGACGAAGCGGATGAACAGCTCGCCGGCCACAAGGAAGCCCGCGGCGCCGATGACGCCGCGGGTCAGGCGCGCTCTGGTCATCCGCTCGTCGGCGCCGGGACGATGACCGAGGAGACGTCGATGGGGCTGCTCAGGTACTTGTACTCGGCCATGAGGTCGGCGACCTTCTGCAGGCGGTCGCGGTTCAGCTCACTCGGGAAGGTGCCCAGGGTGATGACCGACGCGGTCTTGGCGTCGATCTTCGTGTAGGTCGGGATCATCTTCTCGATCTCCTTGCGGTCGCTGGAGGCGAGCTCCTGCGCCTTGGAGATGGCCCGCTGGAACGCGGCCAGCGTCTTCGGGTACTTCTGCACCCACTCGTCGGTGGCCATCCAGCCCGCGATGGGCAGGTTCTCGGTCTGGCCGGTCATCGTGTCGGCGAGCTTGGTGAAGCCGAACTGGCTCTGGTTGGCGGTGATGAACGGCTCGGTGATCCAGGCCGCGTCCGCCTGGCCGCTGTTGACCGCGTTGCCCATTTCGGGGAACGGCTTCTCGGCGAATTTGACGTCGTCTTTAGTTAGCCCCGCGACCTTCAGCTGAGTCTCGACCGCGAGCTGGGCGACGTTGTTCAGGTTGTTGACCAGGATGGTCTTGCCCTTGAGTTCAGCCACCGTCTTGATGGGAGAATCCTTGGGCACCATGATGTTGAAGGTGTTCGGACCTGCCTGATACATGTCGGCAACGAGCTTGATCTTCTCGCCCTGTGCCACGGCGGCGAACGTCGAGACGTAGTTGGTCTGCGAGATGTCGAGCTCGCGGCTCTTGATTTTCGGGATGGCCGCCGCGCCACCGGTGATGATGACCGGCTCCACGGTGAGGCCTTCCGCCTTGAAGAAGCCCTTCGCGTTGGCGATATAGACGGAAACGGGGTCGGGGATGGGGAGCACCCCGACCTTGATGGTCGTCTTCTCGAGCCCTGAGCCGTTCGCGGACGTCGTGCCGGCCTCCTCGCCGGCACCGCAGCCGGCGAGGGTGAGCGCGAGCGCGGCGCCGACGACGACCGCGCGACCGCGCAAAGTGCGTGTCATGGGAAGGTCTCCTACCAGGGGGGAAGCTTTTAGAGACTGGCAATCGGTTGCCGGGCGTGAGCGTACCGGAGCAGGGGATCATAGCTGAAGCACTATGCCGCGTATATGTTAATTTTTCTGCTTTGAGGTGTAATTATCGCGTTATGCCGCTAGAACCTGCCCTATTGGGTCTTACGGGGTATATGTCCGGATTGGCGGCGGTCGCGCTCCGTGTATGAAACCTCGCGACGTGCACCAAGGCGGGCTTGGAACGGTCTAATACTTGTGAGACGTTGGCTGAACTATGAGGTTTGTGCTCAAATTGGGCCCGAACTTGCCTGCGATCACTCCGTCGGCGTGACAAAGCCGCTCATCCCCCAGCAGGCCATGGCGAGAGGCTCCACAGTGAGGACAACAACGACCGAAGCCGGTCGTCGTAGGGCTCCAGACATGCCGCAAGAGCCCGCGCCGGCTCGGGCGCCGGTGCCGGAGGCGCCCAAACCGGGCAGCGCTTTCGCGCTGCGCAACTGGCGTGTACGCACCCGCCTCATCGCCCTCATCGCCATCCCGACCATCGTCGGCGTCATCCTGGGCGCGCTGCGCATCACGACCTCGTTCAGCAGCGCCCAGGAGTACCAGCGCATCGGCGAGACGAGCGCGCTGGTGGCGCAGGTGGGCGAGCTCTCCCGCGAGCTGGCCCTCGAACGCGACCTCGCCACCCGCTTCGTCGCCCAGAACAAGCGGCAGGCCGACCTCCAGGCGCTCACCTCGCAGTACGAGATCGTGAACGTCAGCGTCAAGCGGACCGAGGAGGCCGCCACCTCGGCCGAGGCGTCGCTGTCCGACCTGGGCCGCAGGCGCCTGGCCAACATCCGCGTCCGGCTGGACCAGATCCCCTCGATGCGCGAGACGGTCACCAAGACCCAGCTGCCGCCGCTGCCGACAATGGAGAAGTACTCCGAGACCATCGCCGAGCTGCTGCAGCTCTACGACGAGGTGGCGCAGGGCTCGACCGACGAGCAGCTCACCGCGACGAGCTCGGCCATGCGCGCCGTCGCCCGCGTCCAGGAGGAGGCCTCCAAGCAGCGCGCCCTTCTGTCCATCGCGCTGATCCGCGGCGAGTTCAGCGAGCCCGGCTTCAACGCGTTCCTGGACGCCCGCGCCCGCCGCGAGAGCGAGCGGACCTCGTTCCGCGCCGTCGCCACCGCCGCCCAGCGCCAGTTCTACGACAACACCGTCACCAGCCAGGAGATCGGCCGCGCCGAGTTCTACGTGGCCAGAGCCGTCTTCCTGCACAACGGCGGCGTGCCGCTCCAGCGGCTCGACACCACCTCCAGGAACGACGTCAGGCTCTGGTTCGACGCCATCAGCGAGACCGTCGACAAGCTGCACGTGGTGCAGAAGTCGCTGTCGCAGCAGATCGCCACCCGAAGCGCCGACCTCCAGAGCGCCGACCGGCAGGCCGCCGCGATCAGCATCGGCGTCGTCGTCGCGCTGCTGCTGCTGGTCCTCGCCGTCACCGCCGTGATGGCCCGCTCGCTCGTGCGCCCGCTGCGCCGCCTGCGCGGCGACGCGCTCAAGGTCGCCGGCAACACGCTGCCCGAGCTCGTCCGCCAGCTCCGCGAGAACGAGGTCCAGCCCGAGCAACTGCACGTGCCGCCCATCGACATCGCCTCCAAGGACGAGATCGGTGAAGTCGCCCGCGCCTTCGACGAGGTCCACCGCGAAGCGGTCCGCCTGGCGGCCGAGGAGTCCCGCCTGCGCTCCAACGTCAACGCGATGTTCGTGAACCTTTCACGGCGTTCGCAGACGCTGGTCGAGCGTCAGATCACCCTGATCGACGGTCTGGAGCAGGGCGAGCAGGACGAGCAGCGGCTGGGCAACCTGTTCAAGCTCGACCACCTGGCCACCCGCATGCGCCGCAACAGCGAGAACCTGCTGGTCCTCGCCGGCCAGGACCCGCCGCGCCGGTGGAGCCAGCCGGTCAAGCTCGTCGACGTCGCCCGCGCCTCGCTGTCGGAGGTCGAGAACTACGAGCGCGTGCTCCTCCAGGTCCCCGACGGCGTCTCCGTCGCCGGCCAGGCCGTCAACGACGTCATCCACCTCATCGCCGAGCTGGTCGAGAACGCCCTGTCGTTCTCCCCGCGCGAGACCCGCGTGACCGTCTCCGGCAGCCGCATCGACGGCGGCGGCGTCATGCTGTCCATCAGCGACTCCGGCATCGGCATGACCCAGGAGGAGCTGGCCCAGGCCAACGACCGCCTGACCGACGCGCCCACCGTCGACGTGTCCGTCTCGCGGCGCATGGGCCTGTTCGTGGTCGCCAGGCTGGCCCACCGCCACGGCATCCGCGTCCAGCTCAGGCCCCAGGGCGGCGGCGGGCTCACCGCCATGGTCCTGGTGCCCGAGTCGCTGCTCGGCGCCCAGACGCCCGCCTTCGACACCCCGGCCGCCGCGGGCGCCGCCCCGGTGGCGCCCGCCCCGGTCGCCGACCGCGGCGGCCGCATGGACGCCTTCACCCCCGCCCAGCCGGCGGCGGCCGCGGCGCCCCCGTGGCAGGGCGGCTCGTTCCAGATGAGCCCCGCCCACCCCTCGTACCCGGGCGCCGACCCCACCGGGTCCTGGCCGTCCGCGCCGCAGTGGCCCTCCCAGGCCGACGGCTGGCCCTCCGACCCGCGCAGCACCAGCGGCGGCTACGACACCGCCGACGTGTGGATCCCCTCCCGCGTCCCCGGCGGCTGGGCCGGCGAAGGCGAGCCGCTGCCCAAGCGGCCCACCGAGCAGCCGGTCCCGCGCGAGTTCGACGACTGGCCCGACACCGGCGCGCAGAAGCGCAACCGCTACGACTTCCCGGAGACCGAGTCCGCCGCCACCGGGCCCATGCCCGTGGTGGGCGGCAACGCCCCCTCCGCCGGCGACGAGTTCCTGCCGATCTTCGCCTCGGTGGAGTCGGCCTGGTTCGAGCAGGGCGGCAGCGGCAGCGCCAACTGGGGCTCGTCCACGGCCGACGCCGGGTGGAGCGCCGCCCAGGCCGCCGCCGAGCCGGTGCGCGACGGGGCGACCGCCTCCGGGCTGCCCAAGCGGGTGCCCAAGGCCAACCTGGTGCCGGGCTCGGCCGACACGGCATCGGCCCCGAAGGGCGTCGTCCCGATGCCCACGGTCTCGCCCGACCGGGTACGCAGCCGCCTGTCCAGCTTCCAGCAGGGCTTCCGGGCGGCACGCGACGACATCAGCGGGGGCAGGGCATTCTCCTCTGACCCGAGGAAAGACGACAACAGGGAGGAGGGCGCGTGAACGACCTGAGTCATTCGGCGCGCGGCGTCGACTGGCTGATCACCGACTTCGTGAGCACCGTCCCCGGCGTCGCGCATGCGGTGGTGGTGTCGTCCGACGGGCTGCCGCTGGCCGCGTCGTCGGGGTTCCCGGCGGACCGGGCCGACCAGCTC
The DNA here is from genome assembly GCF_041950485.1 of Nonomuraea sp. ATR24. Classification (NCBI taxonomy): domain Bacteria; kingdom Bacillati; phylum Actinomycetota; class Actinomycetes; order Streptosporangiales; family Streptosporangiaceae; genus Nonomuraea; species Nonomuraea sp. ATR24. The sequence goes on along the minus strand of NZ_JBGNUU010000027.1, from coordinate 95,927 downwards.
GCCGCCATCGCTTCCGGCCTGGTGAGCCTGACACAGGGCGCCGCCCGGGTGTTCGAAGGCGGTGCGGTCAATCAGACCATCGTGGAGATGCAGCGGGGGCTGATGCTGATCATGGCGATCAGCGACGGCTCCTGCCTGGCCGTGCTCGCGGCCCCCGACTGCGACATGGGACTGGTGGCGTACCAGATGACATTGATGGTGGATCGCGCCGGACAGGTGCTTACCCCGGCGGTGCGCGCGGAGCTGCGCGCCAGCCAGACCAGGTGATGTAGGTGACGGACCCGAGATGGAACACCGGCGGCTGGGACCCTCAGCCGCCCCCGCAGCCGGCCTCCGACCCCGCGTCGCCGGTCCGTCCCTACGCGGTGACCGGCGGGCGCACCGCGCCCAAGCTGAAACTGGCGATGGAGGCGCTGGTGTCGTCGGCCACGGCCGAGCACCGGGAGTTCTCCCACATCACGCCGGAGTACCAGGCGATCAGTCAGCTCTGCAGGCAGGTGCGCTCGGTGGCCGAGGTCTCGGCGCTGTTGCGGATGCCGCTGGGCGTGGTCCGGGTGCTGATCGCCGACATGGCCGCCGAAGGCCTGGTCCGCGTCCACCAGCCGCAGCTGGAGGCCGGAAGGCCGGATGTCAACCTGCTTGAAAGGGTGCTCAGTGGACTTCGCAGGCTCTAGCCCCGGCCTAACCTCGACGAAGATCGTCGTGGCCGGGGGATTCGGGGTGGGCAAGACGACGTTCGTGGGGGCCGTGTCGGAGATCATGCCGCTCACGACCGAGGCCGTGATGACCGACGCCTCGGCCGGCATCGACGACCTCGGCATGACCCCGCTCAAGTCGACCACCACCGTCGCGCTCGACTTCGGCCGCGTCTCGCTCGACCGCGACCTGATCCTGTACGTGTTCGGCACGCCCGGGCAGCACCGGTTCTGGTTCATGTGGGACGACCTCGTACGGGGCGCCATCGGGGCCGTCGTGCTGGTCGACACGCGGCGGCTGGCCGACAGCTTCCCCGCGATCGACTACTTCGAGGAGGCCCAGCTCCCGTTCGTGGTCGGGATCAACGGCTGGGAGGGGCAGTACCCGCACACCGACGCGGAGGTGCGTGACGCGCTCACGCTGGCCCCGCACATCCCGCTGGTGCGGCTCGACGCCCGGTCCAAGGACTCGGTCAAGAGCACGCTCATCAACCTGGTCGAGCACGCGCTCTCGGTCCGGATGGCCGTGCCAGGCTGGAACGGCTAGCGAAGCGGATAGGCTGAGACCAGACCCACATTCGCTTTCGAGGACTGGCCAACCACGTGTTCGAGACGCTATCCGACCGGCTGACATCGGTCTTCTCCTCCCTCCGATCCAAGGGGCGACTGTCCGACGCGGACATCGACGCCACCACCCGCGAGATCCGCATCGCGCTGCTCGAGGCCGATGTCGCGCTGCCGGTGGTCAAGGCGTTCGTCGCCCAGGTGAAGGAGCGCGCCCGCGGCGCAGAGGTCTCCCAGGCGCTCAACCCGGCGCAGCAGGTCGTCAAGATCGTCAATGACGAGCTGATCGAGATCCTCGGCGGCGAGACCCGCAGGCTCCGCTACGCCAAGACGCCGCCGACGGTCATCATGCTCGCCGGCCTCCAGGGCGCCGGCAAGACCACGCTGGCCGGCAAGCTGGCCCGCTGGCTGCGCGAGCAGGGCCACGTGCCGCTGCTCGTCGCCGCCGACCTCCAGCGGCCCAACGCCGTCGGGCAGCTCCAGGTCATGGGCGAGCGCGCCCAGGTCGCCGTCTACGCCCCCGAGCCCGGCAACGGCGTCGGCGACCCGATCGCCGTGGCCCGCCAGTCGATCGACGAGGCCCGGCGCCAGCAGCACGACATCGTCATCATCGACACCGCCGGCCGCCTGGGCATCGACCAGGAGATGATGAAGCAGGCCGCCGACATCCGCGACGCGGTGCGGCCCGACGAGGTCCTGTTCGTCGTCGACGCCATGATCGGCCAGGACGCCGTCACCACGGCCCAGGCGTTCATGGAGGGCGTCGGCTTCGACGGCGTCGTGCTGACCAAGCTCGACGGCGACGCCCGAGGCGGCGCGGCCCTGTCGGTCAGGCACATCACCGGCCGGCCGATCATGTTCGCCTCCACCGGCGAGAAGCTGGAAGACTTCGACGCCTTCCACCCCGACCGGATGGCCTCCCGCATCCTCGACATGGGTGACATCCTCACCCTGATCGAGCAGGCGCAGAAGACGTTCGACGAGGAGCAGGCCGCCAAGATGGCGGGCAAGCTCACCTCGGGCGAGAACTTCACGCTCGACGACTTCCTCGAGCAGATGATGATGGTCCAGAAGATGGGCCCGATCAAGAACCTGCTCGGCATGATGCCCGGCATGGGGCAGATGCGGGACCAGCTCAACGCCATCGACGACCGTGACCTCGACCGCATCGCCGCCATCATCCGCTCGATGACGCCCGGCGAGCGGCAGGACCCGAAGATCATCAACGGCTCCCGCCGCGCCCGCATCGCCGCCGGCTCCGGCGTGACCGTCAGCGCCGTCAGCAACCTCGTCACCCGCTTCTTCGAGGCCCAGAAGATGATGAAGCGCATGGCGGGCGGCATGGGCATCCCCGGCATGCCGGGCGGCCGGGGCAAGGCACAGAAGGCTCAGAAGAAGGGCAAGAAGGGGCGCCGCGTGAGCGGTGACCCGCGCAAGGCGGCCCTCGGCAAGCAGGCCCAGGAGGCGCCCGCCGACGAGCCCAAGCCGGGCGGCGTGCTGGGCAACCTCGGCGGCAAGCTGCCTCCGGGCATGGAGCTGCCGCCGGGCTTCGACCCGTCCAAGCTCAGGCTGCCGGGCCAGAAGTAATTTTTGCCGCGCGACGCCGGTGCGGAGTGCGGGGCAGTGGCGCGCGTCTGGCACAATGGCATGTTGGAACACCGTGACCAGGCGGGTGCCCTCTCACCTCCCGCCGGCCGCGTTTGTCCCTGGAGTCGGATTCGCATCGTGCCCCACTCGATGAGGAGCCGCTCACCCGCGCTCTAATGCAGGAGAGACCACACCCGTGGCAGTCAAGATCAAGCTCAAGCGGCTCGGCATGATCCGCAACGCTCAATACCGTATCGTCGTCGCCGACAGCCGCACCAAGCGTGACGGCCGGGCGATCGAGGAGATCGGCCTGTACCACCCGAAGGAGAACCCTTCGCGCATCGAGGTCAACGCCGAGCGCGCCGCTTACTGGCTGGGAGTCGGCGCGCAGCCGACCGAGCCGGTGCTCAAGCTGCTCAAGCTCACCGGTGACTGGCAGAAGTACAAGGGCGAGCCCGCGCCGGCGCCGATGAAGGTCGCCGAGCCCGCGCCCGACCGTCAGGCCATCTACGAGGCCGCGGCCAAGGAGGCGCTGTCCGGTGGCGACACCGGCACGGCCGCCACCACGCCGAAGAAGGCCAAGAAGAAGGACGAGGCCGAGGCCCCTGCCGAGACCCCGGCCGAGGCGGAGGCCTGAGGTGCTCGAGGAGGCCCTCGAGCACCTCGTCAAGGGCATCGTCGAACATCCCGACGATGTCCGGGTCCGCGCACGCCGCATCCGCAGCGGGCGCGTCCTGGAGGTCCGGGTGCACCCCGAGGACCTGGGCAAGGTCATCGGACGCGGTGGGCGCACCGCCAAGGCGCTGCGCACCGTCGTGAACGCCCTGGCCGACGGGAAGTACGTCCGGGTCGATCTGCTCGACCTGCACGAAGCAGTCCGTTAGCGTCAGGAAATTCCCGCGCCCTCATCGGTTGCCGCCGATGGGGGCGCTCCGCGTTGGAAAGAGGTACAGGTGCAGCTGGTCGTCGGCCGGATAGGCCGCCCGCACGGCGTACGCGGCGAGGTGACCGTCGAGGTGCGCACCGACGATCCCGAGGTGCGCTTCGCCGCCGGCACGTCGATCGCCACCGACCCGCCGGGCCGGGGGCCGCTCGTCGTCGAGAGCCGCCGCTGGCACAAGGGCATGCTCCTGGTCGCCTTCGCCGGCGTCGCGGGCCGTGACGCGGCCGAGGAGCTGCGCGGCACCATGCTGGTCATCGACTCCGCCGACGTGGCTCCGACCGGCGACCCCGACGAGTTCCACGACCACCAGCTCATCGGCCTCGCGGTCGTCACCACCGGCGGCGAGCCCGTCGGCGAGGTCACCGACGTGCTCCACCACGGCCAGGACCTGCTCGTCGTTAAGCGCGCGGGCGGCGGTGACGACGCGCTCATCCCGTTCGTCAAGGCCCTGGTGCCGGAGGTGGACCCGGAGGGCGGCAGGCTGGTCGTCGACCCGCCGGAGGGCCTGCTGTGACCCGGCTCGACATCATCTCGATCTTCCCCGAGTACTTCGCGCCGCTCGACGTCTCCCTCATCGGCAAGGCGCGCGAGCGCGGCATCCTCGACGTGCGCACCCACCAGCTCCGCGACTGGGCGCACGACGTGCACAAGACCGTCGACGACACCCCGTACGGGGGCGGCCCCGGCATGGTGATGAAGCCGGAGGTCTGGGGTGAGGCGCTCGACGACGTCATCGGCGACGGGGCCCCGCGCATGATCGTGCCGACGCCGAGCGGCCGCCCCTTCACCCAGGAGCTCGCCCAGGAGCTGGCCGCCGAGCCGTGGCTGCTGTTCGCCTGCGGCCGCTACGAGGGCATCGACTCGCGCGTCATGGCCGAGTACGGCACGCGGCTGCGCGTCGACGAGGTCAGCATCGGCGACTACGTGCTCGCCGGCGGGGAGGTGGCGGTGCTGGTGATGGTGGAGGCCATCGGCCGGCTGCTGCCCGGCGTGCTCGGCAACGCCCACTCGGCCGTCGACGACTCCTTCGCGCCCGGCGCGATGCGCAACCTGCTCGAAGGCCCCGTCTACACCAAGCCGCCGGTGTGGCGCGGGCACGAGGTGCCCGCCGTGCTGCTGTCCGGCCACCACGGCAAGGTCGCCCGCTGGCGCCGTGACGAGGCGCTGCGCCGCACCGTCGCCAACCGGCCCGAGCTGGCGGCGGCGATCGACCCCGCGACGCTCGACAAGCACGACCGGCGGCTGCTCGACGAGCTGTCGTTTCGCCTCCCGCCGGAAGATGTGGCACACTGAAGCGTTGCCAATCGTCAGGTGGTTGGTCAGCCATGCCCGGGAAAGCGTTCCCGGGTCCACCAGATCAGCAAGCGTGTCCGCCACGAGCCCAGGCCGGGTGGACCTCCGCGTGCTCGCGAGACTTGAGGAACAGCTCTCATGCACACGAAGATCCAGGAGCTCGAGAAGGCGACCCTGCGCAGCGACGTGCCGGACTTCCGTCCCGGTGACACGCTCGAGGTTCACGTCCGAGTCGTCGAAGGCAACCGCTCCCGCGTCCAGGTCTTCAAGGGGTTCGTGCTGCGCCGTCAGGGCAGCGGCGCCCGCGAGACCTTCACCGTCCGCAAGGTGAGCTACAGCGTCGGCGTCGAGCGCACCTTCCCGGTGCACAGCCCGGTCATCGAGAAGATCGTCCTCGTGACCCGTGGCGACGTCCGCCGTGCCAAGCTCTACTACATGCGCGACCTGCGCGGCAAGGCCGCCCGCATCCGCGAGAAGCGTGAGAGCACGCCCGCGAAGTAAGCATGCTTTCCCCGAATGGCCCGCACCGAGGTGCGGGCCATTCGGTTTTGCGGGGCCCTTTCCTTTATGTGGAGCGACTCGTGAGCGGTGTAACGTCGGTCGAGGCTTGTCGGGCCGGGACATCATCTAGGCTCGTCAGCAATGACTAGCGAGAGCCAGGAGCACGGCGCGCCGCGCCGCCCTGTCGAGGACGAGGTGGACGTGGTCGCCGAAGACACTCAGAAGCCGGCAAAAGACGGGAAGAAAGAGAAGAAGAAGGGGTCGTTCTGGAAAGAACTTCCCGTTCTGGTCGTCGTGGCGCTGGCGCTGGCGCTGATCATCAAGACCTTCGTCATCCAGGCCTTCTACATCCCGTCCGAGTCGATGGAGAACACGCTCCTCACCAACGACCGGGTGCTGGTCAACAAGCTCGTCTACCACACGCGCGACATCGAGCGCGGCGACGTGGTCGTCTTCTCCGGCGTCGACTCCTGGGACGGCGAGTTCCAGTTCGAGGAGCCGGCCAACCCCGTCGCGGGCTTCTTCCGCTGGGTCGGCACCGCGTTCGGCGTGGTCCCCGGCGAGAAGGACTACATCAAGCGCGTCATCGGCGTCGGCGGCGACCACGTCAAGTGCTGCGACTCCCAGCAGCGCATCACCGTCAACGGCGTGGCGATCGACGAGAGCGCCTACCTCTATCCGGGCAACCTGCCCTCGCGGGAGCCGTTCGACATCACGGTGCCGCCCAACCGCCTGTGGGTGATGGGCGACCACCGCCAGGTCTCGCTGGACTCGCGCTCCCACACGGGCGACCCCGGCGGCGGGTCCATCCCCGAGAGCCAGGTCATCGGCCGCGCCTTCGTGATCGTCTGGCCGTTCTCCCGCGCGACCACGATTCCGATCCCCGACACGTTCGCCCAGCCCGCGCTCCAGGCGCTGAGCGGGTCAGCCCCGCTGGTCGCCGGATTCGCGCTGGCCGTACCCTTGGTCGTGGTCCGTCGGCGCTGGCTGGTGAAGAGGCGATGACGGCCGTCACCGAGAAGGCAGAGGGCGTGGAGAAGAAGAAAAAGGGCGGCTTCCGCGAGACGATCTACCTGCTGGTGCTGGGCGTCGGGATCGCGCTGGTGCTCCAGGCGTTCGTGATCGGGTCGTTCTACATCCCCTCGGAGTCGATGGAGAACACCCTCAAGATCAACGACCGGGTGTTCGTCAACAAGCTCGCCGGCGCTCCCGGGCGGGGCGACATCATCGTCTTCAAGGGCTGGAACGGCGAGGACACGATCAAGCGCGTCATCGGCGTGGCCGGCGACCGGGTCGTGTGCTGCGACTCCAGGAAGCGCCTGACGATCAACGGCAAGGCGCTGGACGAGCCCTACCTCTTCCCCGACGACTTCCCCTCCGACGAGAAGTTCGACATCACGGTGCCCAAGGGCAAGCTGTGGCTGATGGGCGACCACCGCAGCGCCTCGGCCGACTCGCGCAGCCACATGGAGGAGCCGGGCAAGGGGTTCATCCCGGTCGACGACGTGATCGGCACCGCCGTGGTGCGCTACTGGCCGCTGTCGAGAGGGACGATCTTCACCACTCCCGACAGCTTCGCGAAGATCGAGTAGCTTCGGTCGCGGTATGCGGCGAATGGGGCGTACGCTTCGTGTGTCATGACAGTTGCGTTCCGCCCTCGACCGAGCGTCGTCCGGCGTGATTCCGGAATCTACGCCTACGAGCGGGCGCTCGCCCGGCGCGGCCTCACCCCCATCGCGGGGGTCGACGAGGCCGGCCGCGGGGCCTGCGCGGGCCCGCTCGTGGTCGCCGCGGTCATCCTGCGCAAGGAGATCAACGGCCTGGGCGACTCCAAGCTGCTCTCGGCGCCCGTACGTGAGCGCCTCTACGAGCGGATCGTCGACACCGCCCACGTGGGCGTCGTCGTCATCCCTCCCGGCGAGATCGACGCGCGCGGCCTGCACAAGTGCAATGTGTCGGGCATGCGGCGGGCGGTCGCGCGGCTGTCCTGCGACCCTGGGTACATCCTGACGGACGGATTCCCGGTGCCGGGCCTGCCGGCGCCGTCGCTCGCCGTGTGGAAGGGGGATCAGGTGGCCGCCTGTGTGGCGGCCGCGTCGATCGTGGCCAAAGTGACGAGGGATCGGTTGATGGTCGCGCTGGACGACGATTATCCGCTGTACGGTTTCGCCGAGCACAAGGGGTATGTGACACCACAACACCGCCTCGCACTGGGGGCGCACGGCCCGTGTCCGCACCACCGTTACTCGTTCGTCACGGTGGCCAGGGAGATGGGCGAGAATGAAATGGGGGCCGGCGTTGCCTAGCCGGGCACACCGGGGGACCGGTACGACAGGAGGACCGCGATGAGCGCAGAGGATCTCGAGAAGTACGAAACCGAGATGGAGCTGCAGCTTTACCGCGAATACCGCGATGTCGTCGGGTTGTTTACGTATGTGGTGGAGACGGAGCGGCGCTTCTATCTGACCAACTCGGTCGACCTGGAAGTCCGCACGGCGGAGAACGGCGATGTGTTCTTCGACGTCAAGATGCAGGACGCCTGGGTCTGGGACATGTACCGACCGGCGCGCTTCGTGAAGAATGTCCGGGTGGTGACGTTCAAGGATGTGAACGTCGAGGAATTGGCCAAGGCCGACCTGGAAATGCCGAAGGAGGGCTTCTCGGGCTGACCGCTTCCGGGGCTGATCACTCCTGAGCCGACCGCTTCCGGGGCTGACCGCTTCCGGGCTGGTGGTTTCCTGGAGCTGGTCGTTTCCTGCAACTGATCGTTTCCGGGGACTGGCCGTTTCCTGGAGCTGGTCATTCCGGGGGCTGGTCGTTTCCGAGAGGCTGGTCGTTTCCGGCGGGCTGGTGGCGGCGCGTGCGCGCACGCGTTCGTCCACAGGCCCGGCCCCGATTCCCCGCACTTATCCCCAGAACCCCGTTCGGCCGCTGCCGGCCCCGCCTCCATGAGCGAAAGTCGCTTCCCGGAGGTGCCATATGGCCGCGAAGAACGACCTGGGCAGGCACGGCGAGCGACTGGCCGCCGACTACCTGCGCTCCCAGGGCATGACCATCATCGACCGCAACTGGCGCTGCCGCCGGGGCGAGATCGACATCATCGCCGAGGACGGCGCCACGCTCGTCGTGGTCGAGGTCAAGACCCGATCGAGCAGATCCCACGGCACGGCGCTCGAGTCCGTCCGCCCCGCGAAGGTGGCCAGGCTGCGCGCCCTGGCCGCCACCTGGCTCGCCGCCCAGCCCCAGCCCTACGCGACCGTGCGGGTCGACGTGATCGCGCTGGAGCGCTTCGCCGGCGACTACTCCCTGCGTCACGTGCGGGGGGTGAGCTAGATGGCGGTCGCGTCCACCCGCAGCGTCGCCCTCGTCGGCGTCACCGGCAGCACCGTCGAGGTGGAGGCCGACGTCGGCAGCGGGCTGGCGGGCATGCACCTCATCGGCCTGCCCGACACTGCGCTGAGCGAGGCCCGCGAGCGCGTCCGGTCGGCCATGGTCAACAGCCACTACGCCTGGCCCGACGCCCGCATCACCGTCAGCCTCTTCCCGGCCAGCCTGCCCAAACGCGGCAGTCAGTTCGACCTGGCCATAGCCGTGGCCATCCTGGGCGCCGCCGGGCTGGTGCCCGCCCAGCGGGTCGCGGACATGTTCTTCCTCGGCGAGCTCGGCCTCGATGGGCGGCTGAGGCCGGTGCGCGGCGTGCTTCCGTCGGTTCTGGGCGCCGCCGGGGACGGGGCCGCCACCGTGGTCGTCCCCGCCGCCAACGCGGCCGAGGCGGCCCTGGTGCCGGGCGTGCGGGTGGTCCCGGTCGCCGACCTGCGCCGGCTCGTCGAATGGCTGCGCCGAGGCGACCCCCCACCCGCCATCCCGGCCCCTGCCGCAGCCCCCGCTATGGACCCTGCCGTGGCGCCCGCTTCAGGCTCCGCTGTGGCGTCCGCTGCAAGCCTCGCATCGGGCCTCGCTTCGAGCACGGCTTCGAGCCCCGCTCCAGGCCCGACTTCGAGCCCCGCTCCAGGCCCGACTTCGGGGTCCGCTTCGGGCCGCGCTTCGACGTCCGCCGAGGCTGCCGGACCTGCCGTTCAGGCGCCCGCCGCCCGCTCCGACCTGGACCTGTCGGACGTGGTCGGCCAGCCGATGGCCAGACGCGCCCTGGAAGTCTGCGCCGCGGGCAACCACAACCTCTGGATGCTCGGCCCACCCGGCACCGGCAAGACCCTGCTGGCCGAACGCCTCCCGACCCTGCTGCCCGACCTGGAGCTCGACCACGCGCTCGAAGTGACGGCCATCCACTCGGTCGCGGGCGTCCTACCGCCCAACAGCCCCATGGTCAGCCGCCCGCCCTTCGTCAACCCCCACCACACCGCCTCCGCCGCGGCCGTCATCGGCGGCGGCAGCACGGTTGTGCGCCCCGGCGCGATCTCCCTCGCCCACCGGGGCGTGTTGTTCATGGACGAAGCCCCGGAGTTCCCGCGCCACGTCCTCGACTCGCTCCGCCAGCCGCTGGAGTCGGGCCAGGTCACGGTGGCGAGATCGGCGGGCTCGGTCACATTCCCGGCCCGCTTCATCCTGGTGCTGGCCGCCAACCCCTGCCCCTGTGCCCAGCCCCAGGACCAGGGTGAGAGCTGCCACTGCTCGCCCACGGTCCGGCGCCGCTACCTGGGCAGGCTCTCGGGCCCGCTGCTCGACCGCATCGACATGAAGGTCACCGTGGCTCGCTCCAGCAGGCGCGAGCTCCTGGCCGACCGGCAGTTCGTCGAGTCCAGCCGCACGGTCGCCCAGCGCGTCCTGCTGGCCCGTGAGCGCGCCGCCAAGCGCTTCGCCGACACCCCCTGGCGCACCAACGCCGAGATCCCCTCGTCGTCTCTGCACGCCGACTACCGTCCGGCGGACGCCGCCATGCGCCCCATCACGAGCTGCCTCGACTCCGGCACCCTCAGCGCGCGCGGCCTCGACCGCGTCATCCGCGTCGCCTGGACCCTCGCCGACCTGGCCGGCAAGGACCGCCCCGACGAGGACGAGACCTCCGCAGCCCTGGCGCTGTGGCTCGGCCTGACCCCCTGACCCGCCCCTTCCCCCACTCGTCCGCCTTCCGTCTCCAGGAGAAGACCCCCGTGCACACCCCCGACCACGAGGCCCGTGCCGCCCTCATGCGCGCCGCCGACGCCGGCGACACCGCGATGGGCCGCCTGGTCTCCCACTACGGCGCCGTCCGGACCGCCGAAGCCGTACGCGCCCAGCGCCTCCCCGACCCCGGCGACCCCCTCCCGGCCGACGGGGACCACCCCCGAGACCACTCCGGAGACCACTCCCGAGACCGCCCGGGAGACCACCCCGGGGACCTGAGCCACCGCCTTGCCACCTGGCACACCCGCCTGGCCACCTGGCACGCCCGCTTGACCGCCGCCGACCCCGCGGCGGACCTCGCCGCCGGCCACCAGGCCGGAGCCAGGCTCGTCATCCCCGGAGACCCGGAGTGGCCCACCCAGCTCGACCAACTCGGCCCCGGCCGCCCGCTCGGCCTGTGGCTCCACGGCAACGCCGACCTCCGCTTCTCCTGCCTCAGATCGGCGGCCGTCGTCGGCGCCCGAGCCGCCACCCCCTACGGCGCCCACGTCGCCGCCCAGTTCGGCATCGGCCTGAGCGAGTCAGGCTGGACCGTCATCTCGGGCGGCGCGATTGGCATCGACGCCGCCGCCCACCGAGGCGCCCTCGCCGCCGACTCCCCGACGGTCGTCGTCCTGGCCTGCGGCGTGGACATCCCCTACCCGGCCGAACACCAGCCCCTCTTCGCCGCCGCCCGCGACCAGGGCGTCCTGGTCAGCGAGTGCCCGCCGGGCGTCCACCCCACCCGCGCCCGCTTCCTCATCCGCAACCGCCTGATCGCCGCACTCTCCCGGGGCACGGCCGTCATCGAAGCCGCCCTGCGCAGCGGCGCGCTCAACACCGCAACCCACGCCCTCACCCTCGACCGCCACCTGGCCGTCGTCCCCGGCCCCATCACCTCGGCCCAGTCCGCGGGCTGCCACCGCCTCCTCAGAGAGCAGAAGGCGGTCTGCGTGACCTCCCCCGAAGAGCTCATCGAGCTCGTCGGCACGATCGGCGACGACCTCGCCCCGCCCCAGCGCGCTCCGGCCCTACCCAGAGACGCCCTGTCACTCCAGACCCGCGCCGTCCTGGACGCCATCCCTTCGCGAGGCGGCGCCGGCCCGGCGACCATCGCCGTGGCCGCGGGCGTCCCCCTCAACACCGCCCTGAGCGCCCTGGGCTCTCTAGCGGCCGCCGGCTACGTCGAACGCGTCCCAAAGGGCTGGCGCATCCGCAAAGCCCCCTCGCCCGTCTACCCCAAAGCCACCCCCACCGCCGTCGACCAGCCCACGCCCCCTTCGGAACAGCACGCCGTCCCTTCCGAGCACCACGCTTCCGAGCACCACGCTTCCGAGCACCACGCTTCCGAGCACCACGCTTGGGGGCACCACGCTTCGGGGCAGCGCGCTTCCGAGCAGCGCGCTGCCTCGCCGAGGCCGCCCGGGGCGCCTCAAGAGCAGGGAGCCATCTCTACAGGGCCGTCTAGCGTCCCTTCCGGACAGCCCGCTGTCTCACCGGAATCGCCCAGAGTGCCTCCCGAGCAGCGCGCCGCCCCACCCAGCGTTCCGTCGGAACGAGACGCTGCGCCATCGGAGCCGCCCGCTGGATCAGCTCAACCACCCGCTCACCCGCCCGGAACGCCCGGATCGCCCGTCCCTTCGGACCGCCCACTGCTCGACGCCTCCGCCACACCCGAGCGAACCTCTCCTCCTCGCCCGGCTTTGCCCGAGGGACGGCCCACTCTCATCCCCTCACCCCGCACCGGCTCTCCGGCGCTCACGCCCCCGCCCAACGCCAGCTCGCAAGAGGACGAGACGCCGCTCCCCTCATCGACGCCCGCGTCGCAGCCCTGTCACCCGGAGAATCAGATGATCCCGTCACCCCGCCCGGAGCCGCCATGATCGACGTTCGCCGTACGTCGAGCGCGTCGCTTCCCGTGCGGCGTCCCGTATCCCCGAGCAGGGATGCATTCGTCAATCGGCGCGCATCCACCTCCGGTGCCGCCGGCTCGCGCTCTTGACGACCCGGGCCGCGGAGTCGCCGGACGGCCAGATCTGCAGGAGGTAGCGATCGGGTGCCTGCTCCTCGTAATAATCGCAGTGGCTCTCGTCCAAACCATGAACGTGATACCGCAAACGATACTGACCAGGACCGGAGGGAAGGGGCGGGAGCGCGTAAATCTCCTCGTCTCCCCACTCATGAAGCGAAACGCTCCCCGTCGCCGAGGTGAACCCAATCTCCACGATGTCCTCGTACGCGTCCAAGTCCGGATCAGGCTCGAACGGCGTCACTTGAACGTCGAACCGCACCTTGCCGTAGTGCGTGCCGATGGTCAGCAAGGCGGTGCCTTCCATCACGCTGATGACCCCGAGAGGTTGCCCTTCATCGTCCTGACCTAAGCGCTCGGGAATGTCCGTCTCGTCATAGTCGTCGAGCAGGTACGCCTGGCCGTAATCGACACCGAGGGCGATGGTCATGGTGTGAGCGCTGGGCTGGAATTCCGTCATGAGCCGTGATCGTAAAGCTCAACGCAGACATTCTGACTGGCGCTGGGACCGGCCATTTCGACACGGCAACTGAATGTCTCCGCCCTGTCGCCCGCTCGGAATCCGCCGCCTACCGTACGGGCTGCCTTCTGTGCAGGCTGCTTCCGTGCGGCGCGTTTGCGTGCGGGGCACCCTCCGCGCGGGCCGTTTCCGTGCGGCGCGTTTGCGTGCGGGCCGCTTCCGGGTGGGCTTCTCCACGCGGGCCGGTTTCCACGCGGGCCGGCTTCCGTGTGGACGGGCTTCCACGCGAACGGGCTTCCGTGTGGACCGGTTTCGCGGGGGTGTCGCCTAATGTCGGCTTCAGGTATGGGCGGCCTTCGGCAGGGCGGGGCCGGGGGTAGGGCTGGCCTCCTTGCAAGCCGGGGGTGTGCGGGAATGTGTCCGCATCCGGCGAGGGGGACTCTGGGCGTAGCTCCGGTTGTCCTCCAGGAGGTGCCGTGTCCGCTGTTCTTGGTGCGCTGCTTCGCCGGGTGGCGCGGTGGCATCGGCCGTTGATGCTGATGGTCGCCGCGATGCTGTTGCTGCTGGTCGTCTCGGCGGTTGGGCTTGTGGTCGACGGCCGGGTGCTTCTGGGGGCTCCCGTGTGGCTCAAGCCGTTCAAGTTCGCGGTGTCGATGGCCGTTTACGGGACCACGCTGGCCTGGATGCTGTCTCTGCCTCATCGGGGCAGCAAATGGACCTCTGGGCTGGCCACGGTTTTCGCCGTCACCGGGTTCGTCGACACCGCCATCGTTGCGACCCAGGCTGCTCGGGGCACCTTCAGCCATTTCAACAAGTCCACCGATTCGGCCGAGAGGGTCATGCAGGTCATCTTCGGCAACGGGGTGCTTCTGATCATGCTGGCCAACATCGCGCTCGCGGTCATTCTGGCCGTACAGCGCGTCCATGCCGATCGTGCGATGAGCCGGGCGATTCACGCGGGGCTCACGCTGGCCGTCGTCGGCATGGCGCTGGGCTTTCTCATCCCCATGCAGGGGAAGGCGGAGATCGCGCTGACCACCGGGGGCGAGCGGGTGCTGTTGAGCAGCGGGCACAGCGTGGGCGTGCCCGACGGCGGCCCCGGCCTTCCTTTGACGGAGTGGAGCACCACGGGTGGTGACCTGCGGATTCCTCATTTCGTCGGATTGCATGGGCTTCAGGTCATGTTGATCGGCGCCCTGCTGCTGGCTGCTCTGGCGGCTCGCTACCCGCTCTTACGTGACGACCGGACTCGTGCTCGGCTGATCGGCGTGGCCGCCGTCGGCTACACCGGCCTGATCGCCTTGCTCACCTGGCAGGCGCTGCGTGCTCAGCCCTTGATCCGGCCTGACGTCCTGACGTTGGCTGCCGGCGCTCTTCTGACGGCGCTCACTGCTGTTGCGGCTGCTGTGGTGCTGGTAGCGGCCGGGCGTGCCTCGCATGGCGGGGAAGGGCGTGCCTCGGCTGTCGGCTGACTTTCGGAAGGGCTCTGCACCGGCCGCTGGTCCTGTCGCCGCCTCGCCGCGCTCCCGGCCAGTGCGCTCCGCGTTGCGCCTTCGGCCAGTGGCCCCCGCGTCACGCCTCTGGCCACTGCATCCCGCGCCGCGCCTTCGGCCGGTGCGTCCCGCGTCGTGCCTCCGGCCGGTGCGTCCCACGCCTCGCCTCCGGCCACCGCGAAGTGCTGCCCTGGCCACCGCTTCCGGTGCTGGCTCTTGGCTGCTGCGCTCCGTACCAGGCCCCCGGACCATCGCAATCAGCTCTGGCCACGGGCTACCGCAATCCGCGCTGGCCCTGAAGCACCGCAACCGGCAGTCCGCGGTGGCTGAGGCAACCGTAAACCGTGCTCGCCTTGGCCAGCGGGGCTCGCGAGGCGTCCTTGCTGGTAGCAGCCGAAACTGTGGATGCAGGCAGTGGGCGGGCGCCTTGGTGTAGCGGCTCCGGGTGCGAGAAGGGGAGCTCGGCTTCGGGGCTGGCGGGTGGAGGTGCGGTGAAGGTAGGGGGTGCGGGGGCAGACTGGGAGTGGTGTTCAGGCGTGCAGTTCATTAGTTGTTGAGCAAATGGAGGCGGTTGTGGGGGATGGGCCTGCGGTCGGGGATGTTGTTGCGGAGTTTGAGGCCTATTTGCGGTTCGAGAGGGATTTGTCGCCTCATACCGTGAGGGCTTACTTGGGGGATGTGGCCGAGCTGCTGGCTTATGTGGGCGGGGCGGTGGAGGCGCTGGATGTGGTGGCGCTGCGGGGGTGGTTGGCGGCGCAGCATGACGCGGGGAAGGCGCGGGCGACGCTGGCTCGGCGGTCGGCCTGTGTGCGGACGTTCACCGCCTTCTGCCATCGCAAGGGGTGGCTCGGCAGCGATCCCGGGTTGCTGTTGGGGACGGCCAAGGCGCCGCGGCAGTTGCCTGCCGTGCTCGATCAGGAGCAGGCGCGGCGGGTGTTGGACGTGCCGGTGGAGGGGGAGCCCAAGGATCTGCGCGACCAGGCTCTGCTGGAGCTGCTGTACGCCACCGGGATTCGCGTGTCCGAGTTGTGCGGGCTGGATGTGGATGACGTGGATCGGGAGCGGCGGGTCGTACGGGTGCTGGGCAAGGGACGTAAGGAGCGGTCGGTGCCGGTCGGGGGGCCGGCGATGCGGGCGTTGGACGGGTGGTGCGTGTACGGGCGGCCGTTGTGGGTGCGGCCGGGGTCCGGGGCGGCGTTGTTCCTGGGGGTGCGGGGCGGGCGCATCGATGCCGGGACCGTCCGGCGGGTGGTGCATGCGCGGGTGCGGCAGGTGGAAGGGGCGCCCGACATGGGGCCTCATGGGTTGAGGCACAGCGCGGCTACCCATCTCCTGGAGGGTGGGGCGGATCTGCGCAGCGTGCAGGAGTTGCTGGGGCATGCCTCGCTCAGCAGTACGCAGGTGTACACGCATGTGTCGATCGAACGGCTGCGTAGCGCCTATCGGCAGGCACATCCGAGGGCGTGACGGTGGGATCCCCCCTCGGGATGCTCAGCGGGGTGGGCGGCGGGGGCGGCGGGGCTTGCGGTGCTGGCCGGTGGGGGTGGGCGGGGGATCGGCGGTGGGCGTTCTTCTCTTGGAGTGTCTGCCTTCCGGTGGGCGGGGGCGGTGGCGGCGGATCAGGAGGAAGAGGAGGAGGGCGGTGCCGATGAGGGCTGTCAGGGCGATGGGCGGGGGTGCCGGGGTCGAGGCTGAGCGGGGGAGGAGCGGCGGGGCGGAGGGTTGTTTCGGTCCTGGAGTGGGGGTCGGGGGTCGGGGTTGTTCCGTCTTTGGGCTGAGGGTCGATGCCTGGCTCTGGGCTGGAGGCAGGGATTGCCAGAAGGGGAGGAGGCGGACGGGGGCTTGGGCCAGGAGCAGGAGCGGGTCGAGGTAGGTGGTGTCGCGTTTGAGGCCCCAGTGGAGGCAGGACTCGGGGCAGTGCGGCGGTGGTGAAGGGGCGATGGCGCCCAGGCGGTCTCCGAGCGCTACGGGGTCGCCTCGGCGTACGGCGGGGATGACCGGGAGGTAGGTCGTGCGGAGGCCGTCCGCGTGGTTGACCGTGACCACGCCGCGGCCTGCCACGGGGCCGGCGAAGCCGACCGTGCCCGGGCCTGCGGCGAGGACGGGGGTGGCTGCTGGAGCGGCCAGGTCCACGCCGCGGTGGCCCGCCAGCCAGGGGGCCGGGGGCGGGGCGAAACGGCTCAGGATGCGGGGTGTGCCGTCGAGGGGCCAGCGCCACGGTGGGCGGTCTGCGGTGGCCGGGGTGGTGGGGACGAGGACGGCGCAGGTCAGGGCGAGGATGATCGCCAGGAACCTCAGCGTGGTGCGGGGTGAGGGGCGGCGGGGCATGGGGGGAGTCTGCGGCGGGGGCAGGGGGTGCGGGGGGCCGAGCGGGGTTCTGTGGATAAGGGGTTCTGTGGATAAGGGGAAGGGCTCAGCGGGAGCGGAGCGGGGAGGCCCAGATCCAGGCGGTGCTGAGGGCGATGCCCGCCGCGCAGATGAAGATCACGGGGCGTAGGCCGAGGACCTCGGCGAGGAGGCCGCCTGCGAGGCCGCCGAGGGCCATGACGCCCTGGACGGCGAAGGTCATGGTGGCGTTGACGCGGGCGCGGAGTTCGGTGGGGGAGTCGCGCAGGGTGATGGCGCCCATGCAGGTGGCGAAGGCGACGACGATGCCGCCGGTGAGGACGCCCGTGGTGGCGAGGACGACGAGCTTCCACCAGAGGGCGCCGTTGAGGAGGCCCACCGCGAGGATCTCCAGGGGGAAGAACAGCACCGATCCGAGGAGGATCCGGTTCTCGCCGAAGCGCTTGGCCAGGCGGGTGGTGGCCCAGGCGCCCAGCAGGCCGCCGGCGCCGCTGAGGGCGATGAGGACGCCGATCAGGCCCTGGGGGATGCCCAGGGTGTTCACCATGTAGAGGATGTGGACGGCCGTGTAGGCCATGGCGAAGAAGTTGATCGTGACGCCGGCGCCGAGCAGGGCGCGCAGGGTCGGGATGGTGATGCTCGTGCGCAGGCCCTCGACGATGTCGCGCCACATGCCGCGAGTGGGGGCGGGTTCGGCGTGTTCGGGGGTGCGGATCGAGCGCAGGAGCAGCGCCGAGCTCAGAAAGGAGAGCGATTCGGCGAGCACGGCCAGCGGTGCGGTGAGGATCTGCACCAGCAGGCCGGCGAGGCCGGGGCCCGCCACGGACGCCATCGAGTAGGAGGCGTGGAAGCCGGCCAGGGCGCTGGTCCGCTGGTTCTCGGGGACGATCGCGGCCAGGTGGGGGAAGTTCGCCGCGCGGAAGGTGACGCCGGCGGTGCCGATCACGAGGGCGACGACGATCAGCCACGGGACCGTGAGCACGCCCAGCAGCCAGGCCACGGGGACGGTCACGGCGGCCACGGCCGACACGAGCTCGCAGGCGATCATCAGGGGGCGGTGGCGGCTGAGGCGGTCCGCGATGGCTCCTGCCTGCAGGCCGAACAGCAGGGCGGGCAGCGAGGCGGCGGCGGTCAGGATGCCCATCTCGGCGGGGCCGGCGGCCAGGAGGGTGACCGCTGTGAGGGGGATCGCCAGCTTGGAGACCTCCGAGCCGGTGATGGAAATCGTACGGGCCGACCACAGCAGCCGGTAGTCGCGCTGCTTGCGAAGAGGAAGGTCGGACAGCGGAGGGTCTGGCAGCGGGGAATCGGTGTGGGGCGCGCCGGTCATGGGGGACTCCAAGAGGATGCAAAGTTGTGAAGGAAACCCTTCACAACTCTGAAAGTAGTCCTTCAGAGTTGTGAAGGCAACCTTTCACGAATGTCCCGGTACCGTTGGCGCATGGAGCTGGACGATCCGAAGGCGATGCGGGCACTGGCCCATCCAGCCAGGCTGGCCATACTGAACCGGCTCGGCGCCGGAAGGAGCGCGACCGCCACCGAGGTCGCCGAGGACGCCGGGATCACCCCCAGCGCGGCCAGCTACCACCTGCGGATGCTCGCCAAGTACGGCTTCGTGGAGGACGCCCCGCCGCGCGGCGACGGGCGCGAACGGCTGTGGAAGGCCGTCGACAGGTCACTCGCGATCGGCATCCTGCCCGGCGACCGGCCCGAGGTGCGGGAGGCCAAGGACCTGCTCATCCGGGCGGTGCGCAAGGACGCCGAGAAGGAGCTGGAGCGGGCCCTGTCCAACCTGCCGCAGGAGCCCGAAGAATGGCGGGACGCGAGCCGCTTCAGCCGGATCACGCTGCGCCTCGACGCGCAGGAGATGGGACGCCTCTACGCCGACATCGAGAAGCTGCTCGCCCCGTACATCGCCCGTCACCGCAGCCCGGAGGACGCGCCACCCGGGGCGAGGGTGGCGGAGGCGCAGGTGAGCCTGTTCCCGCAAGCCGACCGGCCGGTGCCCGGGCTGCCCAGCGAGGACCACGACGCCGGCGGCTGAGCCGTGCGCGCCGCCGGTTGACCTCGACGGTCAGGCGGGGGTGGCATGGGAGGTAGACTTTTCGATGGCCTGTGACCACAGGCCGACTTCGCATGCCTCACGAAGGACCGCACCATCGGTCCGGGCCTCGGCCCGGCTGGAGCGGTTCCGGGGCATCAGGGCGGTAGCTCGCCGGCTGCCGCGGCACAACCGAGAATCGCGCCCACTCGCGGGGCGCCCTGACTTGGAGGACCAGCACATGGCCCCCGTCGTCACCATGCGACAGCTGCTCGAGAGCGGCGTTCACTTCGGCCACCAGACCCGCCGCTGGAACCCGAAGATGAAGCGCTTCATCTTCACCGAGCGCAACGGCATCTACATCATCGACTTGCAGAAGTCGCTGTCGTACATCGACCGTGCGTACGACTTCGTCAAGGAGACCGTCGCCCACGGCGGCACGATCCTGTTCATCGGCACCAAGAAGCAGGCTCAGGAGGCCATCTCCGAGCAGGCCGCCCGGGTCGGCATGCCGTACGTGAACCAGCGCTGGCTGGGCGGCATGCTCACCAACTTCTCCACCGTGCACAAGAGGCTTCAGCGTCTGAAGGAGCTCGAGGAGCTCGACTTCGACAACGTCGCCGCGTCGGGGCTCACCAAGAAGGAGCTCCTCATGCGCCGCCGCGAGAAGGACAAGCTCGAGCGCACGCTCGGCGGCATCCGTGACATGGGCCGCGTGCCCAGCGCGGTGTGGATCGTGGACACCAAGAAGGAGCACATCGCGATCAGCGAGGCCAAGAAGCTTGGCATCCCGGTCGTCGCGATCCTCGACACCAACTGCGACCCCGACGAGGTCGACTACCCGATCCCGGGCAACGACGACGCCATCCGCGCCGTCGGGCTGCTCACGCGCGTCGTGGCCGACGGTGTCGCCGCCGGTCTGATGGCCCGCTCCGGCGCCGCCCGCGGCGACGAGAAGCCGGCCGCCGCCGAGCCGCTGGCCGAGTGGGAGCGCGAGCTCATCGAGCAGGGTGGTGGCGAGCAGGCCGCCGCGGCCGAGGCGCCCGCCGCTGAGGAGGCCGTCGCCGAGGCTCCGGCCGCTGAGGCCCCGGTCGCCGAAGCCGCTCCCGAGGCTGAGGCGGCTCCCGCCGAGGCTGAGGCCGCGGCCGAGGGCGAGACCGTCGAGGCCGCCGAGACCGAGCAGCAGGCCTGACGCCTTCCCGCCCGGGCCTTCGGGTCCGGACCGGGCCAGGGGTTCCGGGGTCCGGCTGATCGAGAGGTCGGCCGGACGCCCACCGGGACGCCGGGGCATCGGACCGGCGGGCCAGGGGCTCGGGGTGGTGGTTCGCCACCGCCCTCGGGTCGACGGCTCGCCGCCGGGCCGGCTCGGTGGCCGCCGCGAGTGGCCGCCACAGGTGGCACCCGGGGTGAGCCCGCCGCAGCCGACAGGCCGCCGCAAGCGGTGAGCCGCCGGATCGCCGGCCGGACCGGTGGGCCGCCGCAGGCTCCGGTAGGCGGACCGCTAGCTTGGAGCGGTGGGCCGACGCCGCAGGCGACGGGCTGGTGGACTTCCGCAGGCTCAGGCCGGTGGGGTCCGCAGGCCGCAGTCGGTGGGGTTCCGCAGGCTCCGGTCGGTGGATGCCACGGGCCGGGATCGGCGGGCCGCCGCAGGTGGCGGGACGCTTGACCGCACGTCCGGTCGGTGGGCCGCCGCAGGTGGGCGCAGGGCCGGGGTCGCAGGCGGCAGTACGGCGGGCCGCGGGGTTCGGGCGGGTGACCGCCAAAGCCCCGAGGCCCAGGGTCCCGAGGCCCCACAAGGCCACGGTCCCAGGCTCCACGGTCCAAGGGCCACGGCTCACGGGCGACGGCTCACGGGCGACGGCTCACGGGCGACGGCTCAGGGCGTACGGCTTGCGGGTCGGACTCAGGGGCCGCGGATGAGACGGTGAAGCGGTTCGGGAGCCCCCGGGCGAGGGTCGAAGGGCACGGCCCGGGGCAGAGAGTATGGCTCCCGGGCCCATCGAGAGGCTTCTGTGCGGCACCCGGTGCCGTACCGACAAGCGGGTGGGCGGCCCCCACCCCTTCCACGACGAACAACCCACGACGACATCCCACGAGGAAAACGCAATGGCTTCCGTGAACATGGCCGACGTCAAGCGGCTTCGCGAGATCACCGCTGCAGGCATGATGGACTGCAAGAAGGCTCTTGAGGAGGCTGAGGGCGACTTCGACCGCGCCATCGAGCTGCTCCGTCTCAAGGGCGCCAAGGATGTGGGCAAGCGCGAGGCGCGCACCGCCTCCAACGGCCTGGTCGCGCTCCAGCAGGACGGCGACTCCGCCGCGGCGCTGCTCGAGCTCAACTGCGAGACCGACTTCGTGGCCAAGGGCGAGCGCTTCCAGGAGCTGGCCTCCCAGGTCGTCGCGCACGTGCTGGCCACCAAGCCGGCCGACGTGCCGTCGCTGCTGGAGTCGTCCTTCGACGGCAAGACGGTCAAGGAGCACCTGGACGTGGCCAACGCCGCGCTCGGTGAGAAGATCGAGATCCGCCGCTTCAAGGTGCTGGAGGGCGGCTACATCGGCGCCTACATGCACCGCACCGACCCGGCGCTGCCGCCGGCCGTCGGCGTGCTCGTGCAGCTCGACAAGGCCAACCCCGAGGTGGCCAAGGACGTCGCGCAGCACGCTGCCGCGATGGCCCCGCAGTACCTGAACGCGGACGCCGTGCCGGCCGAGGTCATCGAGAAGGAGCGCAAGCTCTTCGAGGAGATGACCCGCGAGGAGGGCAAGCCCGAGGCCGCGATCGGCAAGATCGTCGAGGGCCGGGTCAACGGCTGGTACAAGGACTTCACGCTGCTCCAGCAGGCGTTCGTGAAGGACAACAAGAAGAGCGTGGGCAAGTACGCCGAGGAGAACGGCGCGCAGGTTCTGGCTTTCGTCCGGTTCAAGGTCGGCCAGGCATAGGCTGGAGCGAAGTTCTCCGGCGTCGCACCGGCCAAGGCCGGTTCCGGTGCGACGTCACGCGACGTAACGCGTGGAATCCGGTCGGATCGGGGCTGAACGCCCCGCCGGCCGGAGCAAGTCCAACAGAACCGCCAATAGAGGGAGGCCGCCGCCGTGCAGGACAGTCAGGAGCCCGCCACGTCGGCGGCTTCTTCGTCCCGGAACCAGAGTCCGCTGCGCTGGAAGCGGGTGATGTTGAAGCTGTCGGGTGAGGCGTTCGCCGGCGGCGAGCCGCTGGGCATCGACCCCGGCGTGGTCGAGCAGCTGGCCGATTCGATCGCCGAGGCCGTGCGCGAGGGCGTGCAGGTCGCGGTCGTGGTGGGCGGCGGCAACATGTTCCGCGGCGCGACCTTGTCGGAGGGGGGCATCGACCGGGCCCGCGCCGATTACATGGGCATGCTCGGCACGGTCATCAACTGCCTCGCGCTGCAGGACTTCCTTGAGCGGCGCGGCGTCGAGACGCGCGTGCAGACCGCCATCACCATGCAGCAGGTCGCCGAGCCGTTCCTGCCGCGCCGGGCGATCAGGCACCTGGAGAAGGGGCGCGTGGTCATCTTCGGCGCCGGGCTCGGCTCGCCGTACTTCTCCACCGACACCGCCGCGTCCCAGCGTGCCCTGGAGATCGGCGCGGAGGCGCTGCTCAAGGGCACCCAGGTGGACGGGATCTACGACTCCGATCCACGGAAGAATCCCGATGCGGTGAGGTTCGACCACCTGGACTACGGCGAGGTGCTGATTCGTGACCTGGCGGTCATGGACGCCACCGCGATCAGCCTGTGCAAGGACAACGACCTGCCGATCGTGGTCTTCGACCTGATGGGCGAGGGCAACATCCTGCGTGCGGTCCGCGGTGAGAAAATCGGCACGCTGGTGAGTCCCGCAGGCAAATGAGGGTGCGAGCCCGACACCGCCAGCTAGAAGACAGGGAGCCGCTGTGATCGACGAAACCCTCCTCGAAGCCGAGGAAAAGATGGACAAGGCCGTTTCGGTCGCGAAGGAAGACTTCGCGGGCATCCGTACGGGCCGTGTCACCCCCTCGATGTTCAACAAGATCAACGCTGAGTACTACGGTTCGCCGACCCCGATCCAGCAGTTGGCCTCGTTCCATGTGCCCGAGGCCCGCATGGTCATCATCCAGCCTTACGACAAGGGCTCGATGGCCGCGATCGAGAAGGCGATCCGCGACTCCGACCTCGGCGTCAACCCTGGCAACGACGGCCAGGTGATCCGCGTGTCGTTCCCCGAGCTGTCGGAGGAGCGCCGCAAGGAGTACATCAAGGTCGCCAGGAACAAGGGCGAGCACGCCAAGGTGTCGGTGCGCAACATCCGCCGCTCCGCCAAGGAGATCCTCGACAAGATGGTCAAGGACGGCGAGGCGGGCGAGGACGAGGTCAGGCGTGCCGAGAAGGAGCTTGACGACCTCACGCAGAAGCACGTCGCCAAGATCGACGAGCTGCTGAAGCACAAGGAAGCCGAGCTGCTCGAAGTCTGAGCGGCTCGCCGCGCGGCCCTCGCCTGATGGCGGGGGCCGTGGCTCATGGAGACTCTGTGGAAGAACGTACGGCCGGGACCAGCCGCACCGGCCGGAACCTGCCTGCCGCGATCGCGGTGGGCGTGGGGCTGGGCGCGCTGGTCATCGTCTCCCTCTACACCATCAAGGAGCTTTTCCTCGTGGTGGTCGCGGGGGCCGTGGGCGTCGGCGTGATGGAGCTGGTGCGGGCGTTCGCGACCCGCGGGATCCAGGTTCCGGCCGTGCCGGTGCTGGCGGGCGTGGTCGCCATGCAGGCGGGCGCCTACTGGGGCGGCGGCGTGTGGCTGCTGGGCACGTTCGTGGTGTTCGCGTTCGCGCTGCTGATCTGGCGGATGGTCAGCGCCGGCACCGAGGGGTACGTACGGGACGCGACGGCGTCGGTCTTCACCCTGTTCTATCCGCCGTTGCTGGCCGGGTTCGTCGCGTTGCTGCTGGCGCCGGACGACGGGGCGCACCGGGTGGTGGTGTTCATCGCAGTGACGGTGGCGAGCGATGTCGGCGGCTATGTGGCGGGGGTGCTGTTCGGCAGGCACCAGCTTTCGCCGATCAGCCCGAAGAAGACGTGGGAGGGGCTGGCCGGGTCGGCGGTGGCGTGCACGGCCGTGGGGGCCTGGCTGGTGACGTGGCTGCTGGACGGCGAGCCGTGGCAGGGCGCGGTGATCGGGGTGCTGGCGGCGCTGCTGGCGACCGTGGGCGACCTCATCGAGTCGATGATCAAGCGTGATCTCGGCATCAAAGACCTGGGCACGATCCTGCCGGGGCACGGCGGGCTGATGGACCGGCTGGACTCGCTGGTGGCCACGCTGGTGCCGGTGTGGCTGCTCCTGGCGCTGTTCGTCTGAGGGCCGGCTGCTCGTGTGAAAGTCAGCTGAGCGCGTCGGCGGTGGCGGGCGTGAGCCAGAGCCAGCGGACGATCTCCCCGCCAAACGCAAATCCTGACATGTCGGGCATATTGGGGGCGTCGGCCTCCATGGTCACCCCCGCGTACCGCGCGCCCATCGGGAACGTCGACGGGTCGTGATACCACTTCGCGGTGTGCCCGTTGCCGAGCCAGGTGACCGAGTGCCACGGATACTGCGCCAGCCACACCAGCAGCAGCGCCGCGTCGCGCGGATCCTCGCGGGTGGCGACGGCCAGCTCGATCCTGGCGTACGCGCCTGGCGTGTCGAGCCACTGCTCGACCGTCGGCATCCGCTGGCAGCTCATCCCGACCGTCGACAGCACGGTGAACCCGCGCTCGCCGTGGGGCGGACGCTCGGTGATACCGACCGTGGGCAGCCGGTCGCCGCTGGCGTCCCAGTAGCGGCCCGCCGGGCCGAGCACCCGGTCGAGGTGGCCCAGCACGAACTCCTGGAACGACGGCCACGACCCCTCCGCCTGCCGCCAGCGCCAGTAGGAGTGCGCGTTGGAGATGCGCGGGCGCAGCCCTTCCAGGGCCTCCGACAGCGCCCAGGCGAACGGCGACTCGCCTACCGCGTCACGCGCGTAGCCGGGCATGCCGCGGTGCATGTCGGCCCAGCCGGGGATGACGGCCAGCAGGTCGTCCTCCTCGTAGAGCGCCACCCCGTCGCCCTCCTCGAACCACAGCGGCGTGAGCTGCCCCAGCGGCCGGCGCCCGTCCGGGTGGAGGGTGTTGGGGCGGGGCATCAGCGGCGGCAGCCCGGCGTTGACACGCGACAGGTCGATCACGGCGGGCGCGGGCCGATGGTTGGCCAGCCAGACCGCGCCCCGCACGGCGCCGTCGGGCGCGCACAGGTAAGCGACCGAGGAGTCCTCGTCCCGTTCGACCACGAGCGTCCGGCTACCGTAGGGATTGCCGGCCGTGAGGACGACCTCGGTATGCCCCTCGCCCGACGCAGACCGGAAAATCGCCATACGTGAGAACTGTAGATCCCCGGCCAGGCTCTCCGGAATGACACCGGCGAGGTAGGCGTTCACTACCCTGGTCGGAAACCGTACGAACAAAGGCAGGAACGTGTCCCAGCAGCCAGGCCAGCTCACCTTCGTCGCGCCGCGCCGGGCCAAGCCGGCCAGGCACCTGGCGGACCTGTCCATGGCCGAGCGCAGGGCGGCCGTCGCCGAGCTCGGCGAGAAGGCGTTCCGCGCCGACCAGCTCTCCCGCCACTACTTCGAGCGGCTGACCACCGACGTCGAGGCGATGACCGACCTGCCCGCCGCCGCCCGCGAGAAGCTGTCGGCGCTGCTGCCGCCGCTGCTCACCTCCGTCAGGGAGATGACCACCGACGGCGGCACCACGCGCAAGACGCTGTGGCGGCTGTTCGACGGCGCGCTGGTGGAGTCGGTGCTCATGCGCTATCCCGACCGGGCCACGATGTGCGTCTCGTCGCAGGCCGGCTGCGGCATGAACTGCCCGTTCTGCGCCACCGGCCAGGCGGGGCTGACCCGTAACATGTCCACCGCAGAGATCGTCGAGCAGGTCGTCTCCGGCGCCCGCGCGCTCGCGGCCGGCGAGGTGCCCGGCGGGCCCGGCCGGGTCAACAACGTGGTGTTCATGGGCATGGGCGAGCCGCTGGCCAACTACAAGCAGGTGATCGGGGCGGTGCGCCGCCTGGTGGAGCCCGCGCCGCACGGCCTGGGCATCTCGGCCCGGGGCGTCACCGTCTCCACGGTCGGCCTGGTGCCCGCCATCGGCAAGCTCGCCGACGAGGGCCTGCCGGTGACGCTCGCGCTGTCGCTGCACGCGCCCGACGACGAGCTGCGTGACACGCTGGTGCCGATCAACACCCGCTGGAAGGTGGCCGAGGTCCTCGACGCCGCCTGGGCCTACGCCGCCAGGACCAAGCGGCGGGTCTCCATCGAGTACGCGCTGATCAAGGACATCAACGACCAGGAGTGGCGGGCCGACCTGCTCGGCAAGCTGGTCAAGAACAAGCTGGTGCACGTCAACCTGATCCCGCTCAACCCGACGCCGGGCTCCAAGTGGACCGCCTCGCGGCCGGAGGACGAGCGGGCGTTCGTGCGGCGGCTGCAGTTCCACGGCGTGCCGGTGACGGTCCGCGACACGCGCGGGCGCGAGATCGACGGCGCCTGCGGCCAGCTCGCCGCCGCCGAATAACACCCGCCCGAAAGGAAGCCCCCGCCTCAGGGGCGGGTACGGCGCAGCCACGCGTACGCGGCCAGGCCGATCAGGCACCAGGCCAGCGAGGCGGCGGCCAGCGCGGGGAGCCGGTCGGCCAGCAGCCCGGAGTTCGCGGCGCGCATCCAGGCGGTGACCGGCACGCTGAGCCAGTGCAGCGGCGACGCGCTCACCATCAGCATCGCCAGGAAGCCGCCGACCAGCGCCATGATCGAGACGGCCGGTGACGGCAGGATCGCGCGGCTGGTGAGCGCGCCGAGCGCCAGGCCGGTGAGGATCGCCAGGGCGTGCAGGGCCAGGACGGCGGCCAGCTCGGCGCCCTGCGGGGTGGCGCTCACGCCGAGCAGCAGCCCCCACCCCAGGGCCAGCGCGTCGAAGGCGACACAGGCGGCGAGGGCGGCCAGCAGCCCGGCGGCGAGCTCGCGCCGGCGCCCGCCCGCGAGGGTGGCCGACAGCTCGCGCTGGCGGTCCGGCTCGGTGTCGAGCAGGCTCCTGGCGGCCCAGGCGAGGAACGGGATGATCAGCGCCGCCGAGTCGGTCAGCGCCGCCGCCTCCAGCCCTCGGGGCGCGCGGCTGCCGTGCAGGATGGCGAGCAGCGCCAGGATCGCCAGCAGCGCCTGGTAGACGCGGTGGGAGCGGACGTAGGCGGCGACCCGGAAGGCGGCCAGGGCGATCATCGGGTCTCCTCGCTCAGCTCGCGGGCCGCGTAGCCTTCGGCCCGCATGCGGCCGAGGAACGCGGCGACCTCCCCGGCCGGCACCGTGACCTCGACCGTGACGGGCGGCGCCTCCAGGACCGGCTCCGCCGGGGCGGCGGGCTCCGTGAGGAGGCCGCCGGTGAGCGACCAGTGGCGCAGCGACGGCAGGCCGCGCAGCCCGCCCTGGTGGTCGCTGGCCACGACGACGACGCCGCGCGCGGACAGGTCGGCGACGATCGGCGGGAGGGCGTCACGGGTGTCGGCGTCCAGCCCGGCGAACGGCTCGTCGAGCAGCAGGAGCCCCGGCTCGCCCATCAGCGCCTGGGCCAGCCCCACCTTGTGCGCGCTGCCCTTGGACAGCTCGCCGAGCCGCACGTCCAGCAGGTGTTGCATGGTGAGGCGTTCGGCCCACGGCCGCCAGCGGGCGCCGCCGCGCACCCGGGCCATGTGGTCGAGGTAGCGGGCCACGGTGAACGGCTGCTCGGTGGGGAAGCGGTCGGGGGCCAGGCCGACGACCGCGGGCCGGTCCGCGATGGTCCCGGTGGTGGGGGTGAGCAGCCCGGCCAGCAGGCGCAGGAGCGTGGACTTGCCGGCGCCGTTGACGCCGGTCAGCTCGATCACGTCGCCGGGGGACGCCTGTGCGTTGACATCCCTGATGACGGATTGGTCACGTCTTCTGTAGCGGAAGGACACGTTGGTCAGGCGCATGGTGCTGTAACGGTATAGCCCGGCTCGCATTGTCGTGATAAATGAACTCCACAATGGGAGGCGACCCCGGCAGAACTCAGGAGGAGTGGGCTTGAACCGCTTTCCGCGCGTCATGGGTATGCGTTCAGGCTATGACCCCGTCGAGGTCGACACGCTGATCGGGCGGATCGAGGCGACGCTGGGCAGGGGGCCGCGCGACCTGGAGCGCGTCACCGCCGACGAGGTGCGCACGGCGACGTTCCGGGCGCGGCGCGGCGGCTATCAGGAGACGGCGGTCGACTTCGCGCTGGAGGCGTTCGTGGTGGCGCTGGAGACGATGGCCAAGGCGCCGGTCCGGCTGGCGATGGCCGAGCCGACGGGGGAGATGCTGCGCGAGGAGTGGTTCGAGGGCCAGGCGGCCCGGGTGGAGCGGGTGGCGTTCCGGCCCGGCCGGATGGGCACCGGCTACAACGAGGACGAGGTCGACGCGTTCCTGGACCGGATCGTGGCCACGCTGCGGGGCACGACGGACTACCCGGTGTCGGCGGCCGAGGTCAGGGAGGCGAAGTTCGCCACCGTGATGTTCCGGGCGGGCTATCTGATCGCCGACGTGGACGAGTTCCTGGCGGGCATCGCGGACGTGCTGGAGCAGCGGGCCTGAGGACCCGAGGGCGGCTCAGATCGCCCGGACGAGCCCGCGCAGGTCGGGCTGCGTCTCCTGGAGGATCGCGGGGTCGGCGGGCCGCTCGCCCTGCCGGTTGATCCACACGCGGCGGATGCCGAGCTGGTGCGCCGGGACGAGGTCGTGCACGTAGCTCTGCGCCACGTGCACCCAGTGGGCGGGCCGGTGGGCGCGTTCGAAGGCGCTGAAGTGGGCGTGCGACGGCTTGTAGGCGCCCACCTGCTCGGAGGTCACCACGGCGTCGAAGGGCACCGGGAGCCGGCGGAGGGTCCCGGCGATGAGGTCGCGGTCGCAGTTGGTGAGCAGCGCCAGGTTCCAGCCGGCCTCGCGCACGGCCGACAGCTCGGTGCCGACCTCGGGGAAGACCGGCCAGTAGGGCAGGGTGTCGCCGAGCACGAAGGCGTCGTCGGGGGCGAGCGTCACCTTCTCCTGCGCGCAGGCCCGGCGCAGCGCCTCGGCCAGCACCTGCCGGTAGCGCATCGCGGGGTTCTCGGCCTGCACGTCGAGCTCGTGCCTGACGTACGCCTCCAGCAGGCGCTCGCCGTGACCGGGGGCGATCAGCTCGGCGCCGGAGCGGATGCCGTGCCGCCAGTCGACGAGCGTGCCGAAACAGTCGAACGTGACCCATCGCATAAGGCTCATCATGCGCCCTTGGCGATCTTTACGCGACCCGTCGCGCCGGTCAGGCGCGGGCTGGAGCCGGAGTGCCGGATCCTCTGAGGTGCCCGTGGCTCAGCAGGGCCACGATGACCGAGGTCACCGGGGCGGCCAGGAACGCGCCGGTGATGCCGGCGATCACGCTGCCGACCGTGATGGCCACGAGGATGACCGCGCCGGGCAGGTCGAGGGCCTTGCCGTAGATCTGCGGCGCCAGCACGTGGCCCTCGATCTGCTGCACGAGCACGGTCACCGCGACGACGATCAGCGCGATCAGCCAGCCCTTGGCCACGAACGCGACCACCGCCGCCAGCAGCCCGGCCATGAACGCCCCCACGACCGGCAGGAACGCGCCGACGAACGTGAGCACCGCCAGCGGCAGCGCGATCGGCACGCCGAGGATCCACAGTGCGAGCCCGATGAAGAACGCGTCGACGAGCCCGACGAGCGCCACCCCGCGGATGTAGCGGCCGATCACGGAGAACACCAGCTCCCCGGTCTCCATGAGCCGCTGCCGTGCCGAGGCGGGGAACAGCTCGACCAGCCAGTGCCACAGCCGGTCGCCGCCGTGCACGAAGTAGACCGCCAGGATGACGGCCAGCACGCCGCCCACCACGATCTCGCCGGCGGTCCGCACGCCGGCGATCGCGCCCGTGGTGATCTGGTGCTCCTGCTTGGCGAAGTAGTCGCGCGCCTGCTGGAGCAGCTGCTGGTCGTCGAGCCCCAGCCAGGCGGTGAACCGGTGCAGCTCCTCCAGCACCTTGCCGACGCTGGCGTGCATCTCGGCCACGCTGGCGATGGTGGGCGGCACGAGCAGCGCGCCCAGGCCGACGGCCAGCAGCAGGCCGCCGACGAAGACGACGGTGGTGGCGAGCGCCCGGTTGAGCCCGCGCCGCATCAGCCAGCGGGCGGGCGGGTAGAGCAGGGCGGTGATGAACAGGCCAATGATCACCGAGAGGACCACGGTGCTCACGATGGAGTAGCAGTAGAGCACCACCGCGATGATCGCGATCCAGCCCAGCGCTCGCCACGGCCTCATCCCCGCCCCCTTTTCGCTGCTCAGAGGCCTTCCCTCCGCGGCCCGGGGCAACCCCTCCGAGAGGGCTAAGCGGGCGGAGCCAGGTGCGGGCGTTGCTCCAGCTTGTCCTTCTCGTACGCGCCGCGCGCCTCGCCCGCCGCCCGGGTGGTGGACACCTCGGCGACCGGGACGTCCCACCACGCCTCGGACGACGGGGTGTCGACGTGCGGGTCGGTGACCACGTGGATCACCGTGGTCGTGGTGGCGGCGCGGGCCTCGTCCAGGGCCTTGCGCAGCTTGGCGAGCGTGCCGGCGCGCACGACGGTGGCGCCGAGGCTGGCCGCGTTGGCCGCCAGGTCCACCGGCAGCGGCCCGCCGTCGTAGCGTCCGCCGCCCCGGTAGGCGTAGGCGGTGCCGAGCCGTTCGGCGCCGACGCTCTCGGAGAGGCGGCCGATGGAGGCGAAGCCGGAGTTGTCCACCAGGACCACGGTCAGCTTGACCCCTTCGGCGACGGCCGTGACGAGCTCCTGCGCCATCATCAGGTAGGACCCGTCGCCCACCATGACGAACACCTCGCGTGACGGGTCGGCGAGCTTGACGCCGAGCCCGCCGGCGATCTCGTAGCCCATGCACGAGTAGCCGTACTCGACGTGATAGCTGCCCGGACCGCTGGGCCGCCAGAGCTTGTGCAGGTCGCCGGGCATGGACCCGGCGGCGCAGATCACCACGCCGTCGTCGCCGGCCGCGGCGTTGACCGCGCCGATCACCGCGGGCTGCGGGAGCGGCGAGCCGTCGAGGGCGTACGCCTCGTCGACCAGCGCGTCCCAGGCGCGCGACAGCTCCGCGGCGCGGGCGCGGTGGGCGGCGGGGGCGGCCCAGCCGTCGCAGGCGGCGGCCAGGTCGGCCAGGCCCTCGCGGGCGTCGGCGACGAGCTGGAGCCCGGACAGCTTGGCCGCGTCGAAGCCGGTCACGTTCAGGTTGACGAACCGGGCGTCCGGCGCGAACAGCGAGCGGGAGGCCGTGGTGAAGTCGCTGTAGCGGGTGCCGATCCCGATGATCACGTCGGCCTCGCGGGCCAGCGCGTTGGCGGCCGTGGTGCCGGTCGCGCCGACGGCGCCCATCGCCATCGGGTGGCCGTACGGCAGTGCGCCCTTGCCCGCCTGCGTCTCGGCGACGGGGACGCCGTAGGTCTCGGCGAAGGCGCGCAGCTCGGCGGACGCCTCGCTGTAGAGGACGCCGCCGCCCGCGACGATCAGCGGGCGCTCGGCCGACCTGATCACCTCGGCGGCGCGGGCCAGGGCGGCGCGTTCGGGCCGGGGCCTGGGGACGTGCCACACGCGCGGGGCGAACAGCTCGGCGGGCCAGTCGGCGGCCTCGGCCTGCACGTCCTGCGGCAGCGCCAGCGTCACCGCGCCGGTCTCGGCAGGGTCGGTGAGCACCCGCATGGCCGCCAGCAGCGACGACGGGAGCTGCTCGGGCCGGTTGATCCGGTCCCAGAACCGGGAGACCGGCTTGAACGCGTCGTTGACGGAGATGTCGTACGAGCGCGTGTCCTCCAGCTCCTGGAGCACCGGGCTGGCCACGCGGGTGGCGAAGATGTCGCCCGGCAGCAGGAGCACCGGCAGCCGGTTGATCGTCGCCCCGGCCGCGCCGGTGATCATGTTGGTCGCGCCGGGCCCGATGGAGCTCGTGCAGGCCAGCGTGGACAGCCGGTTGCTCGCGCGGGCGTAGGCGGCGGCGGTGTGCACCATCGCCTGCTCGTTGCGGCTGAGGTAGTAGGGCAGCTCCGCGCCGGGGGCGGCCAGCGCCTGGCCGAGCCCGGCGACGTTGCCGTGACCGAAGATGCCGAAGCAGCCGCCGAACAGCCGGTGCTCCACGCCGTCGCGCTCGGTGCGCTGGGCGGCGAGGAAGCGCACCACGGCCTGGGCCACGGTAAGCCTCATGAGGTCCTCCCGAAGGGCAGCCTGGGGTCGATCTCCTGGCCGGTCCAGGAGCCGCGGATCCAGGCGTGGCGGGGATCGTCGCAGAACGCCATCGACCGCTCGGCGGCGGGTCCGGCCAGCACGTTCAGGTAGTACAGGTCGTAGCCGGGCGCGGCCATCGAGGGCCCGTGGTAGCCGTAGGGCACGAGCACCACGTCGCCGGAGCCGACCTCGGCCAGCGTGTCGACGTGGCCCCGTCCGGAGCCGTAGACGCGCTGGTAGCCGAGGCCCTGGTCGGCCACCTCGAAGTAGTAGATCTCCTCCAGCACGGCCTCGCCGGGGCCGGCGGTGTCGTGCTTGTGCGGCGGGTAGGACGACCAGTTGCCGCCCGGCGTGAGCACCTCGACGGCCACGAGCTTGTCGCACGCGAACGCCTCGGGTGAGGCGAAGTTGTTGACCTGGCGGCTGGCCTGCCCGGCGCCGCGCAGCTCGACGGAGACCGCCGACGCGGGCACGTACCGGGCCTCCAGGCGGCGGCCGGCCCGCGCGGACGGCAGCGCGATCCGGCCGGCGCCCTCCAGCACGACGTGCTCGCCGATCGGGACGTAGGCGAAGTCGGACGGCCCGTCGAACACCGACGGCCGGCCGGACAGCTCAAACGTGCCGGAGCCGTGCGTGACCGTGCACGAGCCCGACAGCGGCAGGACCAGCATCTCCTCGCCGCCGGTGTCGAAGGCGACCGGGGCGCCGTCCAGGTCGGCGATCCGCAGCCCGGAGTAGTCCCACCCGGCCAGGCCGGGGGTGATCTCGACGGCCCAGGGAGCCGCGGCGGCCTTGCCGTACGGAATGTAAGTCATGAACCAGCCTCTCGCACCAGGGTCGCGGCGCCGTCCACGGCGGTGGCGACGTCGTCGTCCGGAGGGTAGAGCAGAGCGCGCCCGACCACGAGCCCCCGCACGCCGGGCAGCAGGAGCGCGCGCCCCCAGTCGGCGTAGGCGGCGGCCACGTCGGGTGGGTCGCCGCCGAGCAGCAGCGCGGGCAGCGTGGTGGCGGCCATGACGCGCTCCATCTCGGCGACCGCGGGGATCTTCAGCCAGGTGTAGGCGGAGGTCACGCCGAGGGCCTGGGCGACGCTGATGGCCCGGATGACGGCGTCGGGCGACAGGTCGTTGCGCACGGCCCCGCTCTCCGAGCGCACCGACCAGAACGGCTCGACCATGGCCAGGAGCCGGCGCCGGGCCAGGTCGGTGACGGCGCGGGCGCACGACTCCAGGGTGGCCACGCTGGCGTGGTCGCCGGGGTCGATGCGGCAGAGCATCTTGCCGCCGTCGAGGCGCATGTCGCCGATGGAGGCCGCGTCGAAGCCGGTGAAGCGGTCGTCCAGCTCGAACACCGAGCCCTGGAGCCCGCCCCGGTTCATGGAGCCGAAGGCCAGCTTGCCTTCGAGCGCGCCGAGCAGGAGCAGGTCCTCCAGCACGTCGGGGGAGGCCAGGATGCCGTCGACGCCGGGCCTGGCCAGCGCCACCTGGAGCCGGTCGAGCAGGTCGACGCGGCTGGCCATGGCCAGCGGCCGGTCGCGTACGGCCAGCGCGCCGCGCGCCGGATGGTCGGCGGCGATGATCAGCAGGCGTTCGTCCTCGGCGGGCAGGCCGCGCCGCTGCCGGCGGGCGGCGGCGTGGGCGATCTCCTCGGGCCGGGTGGCGCGGATGTGGGTGAGCTGCTCGTAGCCGACGCTTCGGGGCAGCGTGATGTCGCTCAAGGACGGGCTCCCGTCTGGAGCGCGAGCACCTCGTCGGTGGAGGGCATCGCGTCGGCGCAGGCCAGGCGGGCGGCGACGTGCGCGCCGGCCGCGTTGGCGAAGCGGAGGGTACGTTCCAGCGGCCAGCCGCGCACCAGGCCGAGGCAGAGCGCCCCGCCGAACGCGTCGCCGGCGCCGAGCCCGTTGACCACCTCGACGGGCACGGGCTCGACGACGACGTGCTCGTCCTTGGTGCGGGCCAGCACCCCGGCGGGGCCCAGCTTGACCACGGCCACCTCCATGCCGGCGTCGAGCAGCGCCTGCGCCGCCTCTTCGGGGTCGCGGGTGCCGACGGCGATCTCCACCTCGTCGAGGTTGCCGACGGCCACGTTGGCGTGCCCGAGCGCGCGGCGCACCTCGCGGCGGGCGGCCTCGGGCGACTCCCACAGCGTGGGGCGGTGGTCCAGGTCGAACACCGTCCACCCGGACGTGCGGGCCTCCAGCGCGGCGGCGTGCGCGGACCGGCTGGGCTCCTGGCTCAGCCCGGTGCCGGTGAACCAGAAGACCGACGCCTCGCGGATCGCGGCCAGGTCCAGCGACTCGGGTGTCAGCCGCAGGTCAGGCGGATGCTCGCCCCGGTAGAAGTAGATCGGGAAGTGGTCGGGCGGGAAGATCTCGCAGAACGTGACCGGGGTGGGCGGCCCCTCGACCGTGCCCACGAAGGCGTCGTCCACACCGAACCCGCGGATCGCCTGCCGTACCCATTCGCCGAAGGGATCCGCGCCCACGGCGGTCACCACGGCGGAGCGCAGCCCGTGTCGGGCCGCCGCTACCGCGACGTTGGTCGGGCTGCCGCCGAGGAACTTGCCGAAGGTCTCGACGTGGGCCAGGCCCACGCCGGTCTGCAGCGGATAGATGTCGACGCCGCAGCGGCCGATCGTGATCAGGTCGAACAACGCACCTCCAGAGATGGAGCCTTCCGCCCAACACTATGGCATATTGTCATGACATTCGGATGTCCGCTATGTTACTGAATGTGCCCTGGCCGTATCCCCCGATGGGTGGCCCCGCCGGCGCGTCGCATAGTGTCGGGCTGGCGGTCCGTCTCCCAACGGGCAAAGTCGCAGCATGAGGGCACGCTCCTGGATATGGCAAGGTCTTTACGTCATATGGATGTCATGACATATTGGCCCTGACTTCCTCCCTTTTAGGACGTGTCGGAGGGTTTGCATGGTGTTGCGTAAAAGGTCGGTGGTCGCGGTGTTGGCCGCGTCCGCGCTGGGACTCGCCGGGTGCGGCCAGTCGTCCGGCGGTGGCGGAGGTGACGCCATCGAGCTGACGATCAGCCAGAACGCCATCGCCGGCGGCAAGAACGCGGCAGCCGCCGACCACATCGCCAACTGGGTGATCCCCAAGTTCGAGGAGGCCCAGAAGGCCAAGGGCAAGGACGTCACGGTCAAGTTCGTCCCCAGCGGAGTCGACGACGAACAGTACAAGACCAAGCTCTCCCTGGACCTGAAGTCAGGCAAGGGCGCGGACGTGATCGACATCGACGGCATCTGGGCGGGCGAGTTCGCCGAGGCCGGCTACATCAAGCCGCTGGCCGAGCTGGTCGGCCCCGAGGCGGACAGCTGGGACGGCTGGCAGCAGATCCCCGAGGCCGTGCAGGGCCTGGCCACCTTCGAAGGCAAGAAGTACGCGCTGCCGGTCGGCACCGACGGCCGCGTCCTCTACTTCAACAAGACGCTGTTCACCAAGGCCGGGCTGCCCGCCGACTGGCAGCCCACGAGCTGGCAGGAGATCCTCGACGCGGCCGCCAAGCTCAAGTCGTCCGGCGTCCCCGTGCCGATCCAGATCAACGCCGGCACCGCGATGGGCGAGGCCACCACGATGCAGGGCGTGCTGCCGCTGCTCGCGGGCGCGGGCGGCGAGGTGCAGAAGGACGGCAAGTGGACCGGCGCGTCCCAGCCGCTGAAGGACACCCTCGGCCTCTACCAGAAGATCTACGGCGGCGGCCTCGGCGACCCCAAGCTCCAGCAGGAGGCCAAGGGCCGCGACAAGTCGTTCCAGCAGTTCGCCGAGGGCAAGATCGGCATCCTGCTCGAAGGCGACTACTTCTGGCGCGGCGTGGTCAACCCCAAGGACGGCGTCGCCAAGATGGACGACCGCGACCAGGTCGTCGGCTACGCCAAGATCCCGGCCATCGAGCCCGGCAAGGGCATCCGCGGCCAGGACTTCGTCAGCATGTCCGGCGGCGCGCTGCGCACGGTCAACCCCAACACCAAGCACCCGAAGGAAGCCTTCGAACTGCTCGCCTTCACGCTCTCGGCCGACGCGCTGAAGGAGGAGACCAAGGACGGCAACGTCCGGATCACCCCGCGCAGCGACGTCAACAAGGAGATCCTGGCCGGTGAGCCGCTGCTGACCTACATCTCCGAGCAGGTGCTGCCGCTGACGGCCTACCGGCCGCCGGTCGCGCTCTACCCGCAGGTGTCGGTCGCGCTGCAGGAGGCCACCGCCGCGGTGGCCGGCGGCACCCCGGCCGACCAGGCGGCCGCGGACTACCAGAAGAAGCTCGAAGGGCTCGTCGGTGGCGCAGGTAACATCGCCTCCTGAGCCGGCCGAGGTCGTCAGCCCGGCCCCCGCCCGCCGCTACAGCTCCGACGCGGCGGGCCTGGGCCGGCTGCGGGCGGGCGCCTTCGTGGCGCCCGCTCTGGCGCTGATCGCGGTCTTCCTGGTCTTCCCCGCGCTCTGGGTGATCTACCTGGGGCTGACGAACTACCGGCTGACCGGCGCCGCCGCGGCCGAGCCGCAGTTCGTCGGGCTGGACAACTTCGTCAAGGCCGTCACCGACCCGGAGTTCTGGGACTCCACCTGGCTGACCTTCCAGTTCGTGCTGGGCTCGGCCGTCATCGGGCAGGTGGTGCTCGGCTTCACCCTGGCCTGGATGCTGAAGGACCGGCGCGGCACGCTCAAGAGCGTGGTCGAGGGCCTGGTCATCCTGGCCTGGATCCTGCCGAGCGCCGTGGTGTCGTTCCTGTGGGTGGCGCTGCTCGACCGCGACGCCGGCACCCTCAACGCGCTGCTCGGCATCCCCGGCTTCGCCTGGCTGCTCGACCACCCGATGCTGTCGATCATCATCTTCAACACCTGGCGCGGCACCGCGTTCTCGATGATGCTCTACGGCGCGGCGCTCGGGAACGTGCCGCCGTCGCACCTGGAGAGCGCCCGGCTGGCCGGGGCGTCCGGCTGGCAGCAGTTGCGCGACGTGGTGTTCCCGCACATCCGCGGGCACATCCTGACCAACCTGCTGCTGATCAGCCTGTGGACGTTCAACGACTTCAGCCCCTTCCTGCTCACGGCGGGCGGCCCCGACGGCAAGTCCGAGGTGCTGGCCGTGCACGTGTACAAGGTCGCGCTGCAGAACGGCGACCTGGGCTACGGCGCGGCGATCTCCACCGTGATCCTGCTCATCAACCTGGTCGTGGCGGTGTTCTACCTGCGGCTGCTCAGGAGCAAGAAATGACCCGCACCTGGGCCGGGCGGATCGGCTTCTACACGCTGATCGCGGTGCTCCTGGCCTTCTTCACGATCCCGCTGCTGTGGCTGGCCGCGGCGCCGTTCACCTCGGATCCGACGTACGAGGTCCGGATGCCGGACTTCACGTTCGAGAACTTCCAGACGATCATCGAGCACCCGTACGCGCTCGGCTCGCTGGTGAACTCGCTGATCCTGGCGATCGGCACCGCGCTGCTCGTGGTGGTGCTGTCGGCGCTGGCCGCCTACGCGCTCAGCCGGGTGCGCATCCCGGGCCGCGACGCGCTGCTCTACGCGCTGCTGCTGCTCTCGTCGATCATCACCGGGACCGCCGCGATGGTGCCGCTGTTCCAGCTCGCCATCGAGCTCGGCCTGATCGACTCGCACACCGGGCTGATCCTCATCCTGACCGGCGGCCTGCTGCCGGCCGCGATCTTCATGATCAAGGACTTCATGGACGCCACGCCGAAGTCCTACGAGGAGTCGGCGCGGGTGTTCGGCGCCTCGCCGCTCCAGATCGTCCGCCACGTGGTCACCCCCGTGGTGCGGCCCGGCCTGGCGACGATCGCGGTGTGGACGATCGCCAACGTGTGGGGCAACTTCCTGATGCCGTTCCTGCTGCTCAGCGACGTGGAGAAGCAGCCGGCCGCAGTGATCATGTACACCCTCTACACCGAGGGCGGCCAGGCCAACCTCAGGGTGCTGTCGACCTTCGGCCTGCTCTACTCGGTACCGGTCGTGCTCATGTACCTGTTCGTCAGCAAGAAGTACGGCTTCCGCTTCCACGGAGGGATCAAGCGCTAAATGGCCGCTATCGAACTTCGGGGCCTGACCAAGGTCTATCCCGGCGGGGTGAAGGCGCTCGACTCGCTCGACCTGACCGTCCCCGACGGCGAGTTCTTCGCCCTGCTCGGCCCCTCGGGCTGCGGGAAGACCACGCTGCTGCGCACGATCGCCGGGCTGGAGACCGCCACCGGCGGCGCCGTCGTGATCGGCGGGCGGGACGTGACCGGCGTGCAGCCGGGCGGACGCGACATCGCCATGGTCTTCCAGGACTACGCCCTGTTCCCGCACATGGACGTCAGCGACAACATCGCCTACCCGCTGCGCATCAAGAAGGTCCCCAAGGCCGCCCGCCACGCCAAGGCCGCCGAGGTCGGCGCCAGGCTCGGCCTGGAGCAGCTCATGGACCGGCGGCCCGGCCAGCTCTCCGGCGGCCAGCAGCAGCGCGTCGCGCTGGCCCGCGTCATGGCCACCCAAGCGCAGGCGTTCCTGTTCGACGAGCCGCTGTCCAACCTGGACGCCCGGCTGCGGCTGGAGGCGCGCACGTTCCTGAAGAAGCTCCAGCGCGAGCTCGGCGTCACGACCGTCTTCGTCACCCACGACCAGGCCGAGGCGCTGGCGATGGCCGACCGCATGGCCGTCATGGAGGCCGGGCACATCCGCCAGATCGGCACCCCCGCCGAGGTGTTCCAGCGGCCCGCCAACACGTTCGTGGCCGCCTTCATCGGCTCCACCCCGATGAACCTGCTGGACGCCGTCGTCAGGGGTGACACGCTGGAGGTGGCCGGGTGCAAGCTGCCCGTCCCCGCCTCCGCGGAAGGACTCCTGACCGAGGGGGAGAAGCTGGTGTACGGGGTGCGTCCCGAATACATGACCTATTCGGCGCAGCCGGTCGACGGGTCGCTGACCGGCGGCGTCGTCATCCTGGAGAACCTGGGGGCCTCCCACCTGGTCACCCTGGACGTGGCGGGCGTGCTCGTGCAGGCCGTCGTCCCCGAGGGGCACGAGCCGGCGCTGGGCGAGCAGGGCTACGCGGTGCCCCGGGGCGACCGGGCGCTGGTCTACCGTGACGGCGAGCTGGTGACGGCATGAGCGTGATCCGCGGGCACTGGAGCCTGGACGACCGGCTGGAGCGCATCCTGCGCGAGGTGCCCTTCGAGGTGCCCGAGGGCGCCCCGGCGGTCACCGTACGGCTGTCCTACGACCGGTCGCAGGGCGTGCTCGACCTCGGCTGCGGCGGCCCCGGCGGGTTCCGCGGCTGGTCGGGCGGCGCCCGCGACTCCTACACGATCACCCCGGGCTGGGCCACGCCCGGCTACCTGCCCGGCGAGCTCGAAGCGGGCCAGTGGCAGGTGTGGCTGCGGCTGCACCGCGTCCCGCCGCAGGGCCTCGACTACACGCTGGAGATCGACACCGCGCCCGTGCCCGAGCCGGAGAGCGCCGAGCCGCCGCACGGGGAGCGCCCGCCGCGCCGCGACATCCCGGACGTCGGCGGGCTGCGCTGGTTCGCCGGCGACTTCCACGCCCACACGCTGCACAGCGACGGGGCGCTCACCGTCGCCGAGCTGGCGGAGCTGGCGCTGGGGCGCGGCCTGGACTTCCTCGCCGTCACCGACCACAACACCGTCAGCCACCACCCCGAGCTGGCCAAGGCCGGCCGGGCCATCACGCTGCTGCCCGGCCAGGAGGTCACCACCGACCGGGGGCACGCCAACGTGTTCGGCGACGTCGGCTGGGTCGACTTCCGGCAGCCCGCCGACTCCTGGGTCGAGCACGCCGATCGGGCGGGCGGGCTGATCTCCATCAACCACCCGCTCGGCGGCGACTGCGCGTGGCTGCAGCCGCTCACCGAGCGGCCCAGGATCGCCGAGGTCTGGCACTCCGGCTGGTGGGACCGCCGCTGGGGCGCGCCCCTGGCCTGGGCCGACGCCTGGCACCCCGACCTGGTGGCGATCGGCGCCAGCGACTTCCACCGGCCCGGCTCCGACGGGCTGCCCGGCTCGCCCACCACGTGGGTGCTGGCCGAGGACCCCGGCGCGGCGTTCGACGCCGTAGCGGCGGGCCGCACGGCGATCTCCGCCGGGCCCGGCGCGCCGCTGCTCCTGCGGCTGGGCGACGAACTGCTCGCCCTGGACGCCGACGGGCTCATCCTGGTCCGCCCCGGCGGCGCCCGCCAGGTGATCCGCGGCGACCGCGTGCTGCTGCCCGCCGCCGAAGGGCGGCACCGACTCGAAACCTACGAGAACGAGGTGATGGCTCTATGCGCCTGATCAGTGTCGCCAACGCCCCGGTGAGCTTCGGCGTGTTCGAGCTGAGCGACGCCCCGCCGCCGCTGACCGCCGCCGAGATGGTCGGCGCGATCGCCGGCGCCGGCTACGCGGGCATCGACCTCGGCCCCATCGGCTACCTCGGCACCAAGGACGACCTGGCCGAGCGGCTGGGCGGGCTGCTGCTCGCAGGCGGCTGGGCCGACCTGCGCTACAGCGACGCCGAGGCGTTCAAGCAGGGGCTGGCCGCGCTCGACGCGACGCTCGACGTGTTCGACGCCGCCCCGGCCGCGCCCGCGCACCTGGCGCCCCGGCCCACGCTCGGCTGCTCCGGCTCGCCCGCGCGCTTCGCCCGCCCCGGCGGGAACGCGCCCGGGCTGGCGGCGTCCGAGTGGGCCGGTTACGCCTCCCGCGTCCAGGAGGCGGCCCAGCGCTGCCGCGACCGCGGCTACGAGCCCGCCTTCCACCACCACCTCGGCACGTACGTCGAGACGCCCGAGGACGTCGAGCGGCTGCTGGAGCTGACCGACGTGCAGCTCTGCCTCGACACCGGCCACCTGCTGCTGGCCGGCGGCGACCCGGTGACCGCGCTGCGCGACTGGTCGGGCCGCGTCGGCCACGTCCACGTCAAGGACGGCGACCGCGCGATCCTCGCCCAGGCCCTGGCCGACGGCGTGGACCTGCGCGAGCTGATGGGCCGCGGCGGCTTCGCGCCGCTCGGCGAGGGCGAGCTCGACCTGCCCGGAGTGATCAGCACGCTCGGCGAGATCGGCTACCAGGGCTGGGTCATCATCGAGCAGGACACGCTGCCCGGACGCCGGTCAGTTGAGCGGAACATCGCCGATCAAGCTGCCAATCGCGAGAAGCTACGGGAACTCGGACTTTGAGGCCACGCCGGAGGGGCTGGCTGGTTGAGACCATGCTGGAGGAGCGGGTTTGAAGATCGCGCTTGTCGGATGCGGAGCCGTCACGCAAGCGGTGTACGTGCCGTTGCTGTCGCGCCGCCGAGATCTGTTCGAGGTGACGGCCGTCTGCGACCTGTCGCGGACGCTCGCCGACGCCGTGGGTGACCGGCTCGGCGCCCCCGGCCGCCACACCGAGCTCGCCCGGATGCTGGAGGCCGGCGGCTTCGACGCCGTGCTCGTGCTCGCCTCCGGCTCCCACGGCGAGACCGTGCGGCAGGCGCTCGCGGCCGGCTACGCCGTGCTGTGCGAGAAGCCGCTGGCGCTGACCCGCGCCGAGGTGGACGCGCTGCCCGAGGGGCGGCTCATGGTCGGCTACATGAAGCAGTACGACCCGGCCGTGCGCCGGGCCGAGGAGTTGCTGGCCGAGCTCGGCGGCCCGGGGCGGATCCGGTCGGTCGAGGTGACCGTGCTGCACCCGAGCGGGGAGTCGCAGCTCGCCTTCGCCAACCTGACCCAGGCCCGCGACGTGTCCCCGGAGCTGCTCGCCTCGCTGCGGGCGGCCGAGGACGGGCTGGTGTCGAAGGCGCTCGGCGAGTCCGCGCCCGCCGCCGTGCGCTCCCTGTACGGGGTGGCGCTTGGGTCGATCTGTCACGACCTGTCACTGCTGCGCCGCTTCACCGGCTCCCCCCACGAGATCGCGTACGTCGAGACCTGGGGGGAGGCGCCCGGGTCGATCGAGATCTCCGGGCCGCTGCCCGCCGCCGGCCGGTTCGCCATCCGCTGGCACTACCTGGAGGACTACCCGGCCTACCGCGAGAGCGTGGTCATCCACCACGACAGCGGCTCGCTGGAACTGGTCTTCCCCTCGCCCTACCTGATGAACGCGCCCACCACGCTCACCGTCGTGTCCGGCGGCGAGAGCCGCACCGAGTGGCGTGACGTGACCGAGGCGTTCGAGGTGCAGCTGGCCGCCTTCCACGCGTTCGTCAACGACGGCAAGCCGCCGCTGACCGACGCCGCCGGAGCGCTGGAGGACATCGTCACCGCTCAGCGCATCGCCGCCCGCTACGCCGTCCAGCACGACCTGCCGATCGGAGGCGAAGCCGCATGACCGCGGAGATCGTCGTCGTCCCGCACACCCACTGGGACCGCGAGTGGTACGAGCCCTTCCAGCGTTTCCGGCTGCGGCTGGTGGCGCTGCTGGACGAGGTGCTCGACACGATGGAGAAGGACCCCGACTACCACTTCACGCTCGACGGGCAGCTCGCCTGCGTGGACGACTACCTGGAGGTGCGCCCGGAGAACCGCGACCGGATCGCCGCCCTGGTCGAGTCCGGGCGGCTGGCGGTGGGGCCGTGGCAGATCCTGCTCGACGAGTTCCTGTGCTCGGGCGAGAACATCGTGCGCAACCTGGAGCTCGGCATGGCCAGGGCGGACAAGCTCGGCGGCGCGATGGCCGTCGGCTACCTGCCGGACATGTTCGGGCACACCGCGCAGATGCCGCAGATCCTCAGGCGGGCCGGGCTGCTGCACGCCTGCGTCTACCGGGGCGTGCCCGCGTCCGTCACCACCGACGCCTTCGCCTGGGTCGCGCCCGACGGCACCGCCATCCGGGCCCAGTACCTGCCCGCCGGCGGCTACGGCAACGGCGCCCACCTGTTCGAGGACCCCGCCCAGCTCGGCGAGCGCGGCGCCGCGTTCGTCCGCACCATGCGCGGCTGGCACGGTCCCGACGGGCCGCTGCTGGCCATGTACGGCACCGACCACTCCGCCCCGGTGCGCGGCCTGCCCGACATGGTCAAGCAGCTCGGCGCCCGCATGGACACCCTGTCCGGCTACATCGAGGCGCACTCCGCCGACGTGACCGGGCTGCCCCGCGTCACCGGCGAGCTGCGCTCGCACGCCCGGGCCAACATCCTGCCGGGCGTGATCTCCGTACGCGCCCACGTCAAGCAGGCGATGAGCCGCGCCGAGCGGATGGTCGAGCGCTACGCCGAGCCGCTGGCCGCGCTCTGGGGCGGCGAGTGGCCCGGCCGCTTCCTCGACATGGCCTGGTGGCGGCTGGTCGACGCCAGCGGCCACGACTCGGTCACCGGCTGCGGCGTGGACGAGACCGCCCAGCAGGTGGCGGCCCGCATCGCCGAGGCCGAGCACCTGGGCCAGGCCGTGCGCGACATGGTGACCGCCCGGCTGGCCGGAACGGTGCCGTCCGGCGCCGTGCTCGTCGTCAACCCGACGCCCGCCCCGAGACGCGGCGTCGTGGCGATCAACGTGGCCGGCAGCGACCCGCTGCTCGACGCCGACGGGGTCAAGGTCCCGCTCCAGCCGCTGGAGTACGCCCCGACGCTGCTGCTCGACGAGGAGATGGACCCGGCCACCGCGCTGACCTTCATCCACGGCACCGAGCTGTACGGCCAGCACATCACCGGCTGGTCGGTCGACGACGGCGTGCTGACCTTCACCGTCGCCCGCGAGTCGAGCGCGGCCTTCAACGTGGGCCAGGTGCGCGGCGCGCTGGAGGGCGTGACCCGCGTCCGCATCCTCGCCGAGGCCCGCCGCACGCTCGCCGCGTACGTGAGCACGCCGCCGCTCGGCCACGCCGCGGTGCGCACCGCCCCCTACTCGGAGGTGGCCGGGGCCCCGTCCGGCGACCCGTTCGTGCCGGTGCGCGCCGAGGAGCGGATGCTCGACAACGGGCTGCTCAACGTCGAGGTGGCGCGTGACGGCACGCTCACGCTGACCAGCGCCGACGGCGTCACGCTGACCGGGGCGGGGCGGATCGTCGA
Organism: Nonomuraea sp. ATR24; assembly: GCF_041950485.1. Lineage (NCBI taxonomy): Bacteria > Bacillati > Actinomycetota > Actinomycetes > Streptosporangiales > Streptosporangiaceae > Nonomuraea > Nonomuraea sp. ATR24. Next base: position 51,589 of record NZ_JBGNUU010000027.1, on the reverse strand, counting down.
CGGCGGCGACGTGGGCGACAGCTACAACTACGCGCCTCCGGCCCACGACCGCGTCGTGCAGGACCCGGAGTCGGTGCACGTGTCGAAGGTGTGCTCGGGGCCGCTGGTGGCGGCGTTCGACGTGTGGCGCACCTACCAGTGGCCGGCCGCCGGCGACGGGATCGACGGCACCCCGGAGATCCCGGCGCAGTCGCGTACCGAGGTCACCGAGGAGATCGCCGTCCGCACCCGGGTCGAGCTGCGCGCGGGCGAGCCGTTCGCGCGGCTGACCGTGGAGTTCGACAACCGGTGCGCCGACCACCGGGTGCGGCTGCACGTGCCGCTGCCCGAGCGGGCGACGCGGTCGCACGCCGAGGGGCAGTTCGCCGTCGTCACGCGCGGCCTGGACGCCGAGGGCGGCTGCGGCGAGGAGCCGCTGCCGACGTTCCCCGCCTCCTCGTGGGTGGCGGCCGGGGGAGTGGCGGCGCTGCTGGAGCACGTCACCGAGTACGAGCTGGTCGACGACGGGAAGGAGCTGGCGCTCACGCTGCTGCGCTCGATCGGCTTCCTGTCGCGCAACCGTCACGTGCTGCGCCCCGAGCCCGCCGGGCCGCAGCTGCCGACCCCGGCGGCGCAGTCGCGCGGGCTGCGCTCGGTGGAGCTGGCGCTGATGCCCTACAGCGGCACCTGGAAGGCGGTGCCCGAGGCGGCCGAGACGTTCCGGCACGACCTGCTGGCCGTGGCGGGCACCGGCGACCCGGCGCTGCCGCTGCCCGCGCCCGCCGCGGGGCTGTCGGTGGCCGGTGACGGCGTCGTCATGACGTCGCTGCGGGTCCGCGACGGGTGGCAGGAGCTGCGCGTGGTCGCGCTCACGGACGAGGCGACCGAGGCGGTCGTCGAGGGCGGGTTCACCCGGGCGCGCCTCGCCGACCTGCGCGGGCGCCCCGGCGCGGAGGTGCCGGTGACCGGCGGGGTGCTGCGGCTGCCCCTGTCGGCCTGGGAGATCGCGACGGTCCAGCTCTCCTAGTCGTGCAGGCCGAGCTGGCGGGCCGCCTGGAGGGCCAGCCAGACCTCGGCGAAGGCGGCGCTGGACGACAGGTCGCGGCCCGTCAGGGCGGCGAAGCGGCGCAGCCGGTAGGCGAGCGTGTTGGGGTGGATGTGCAGGGCGGCCGCCGCGTCCTCGGTGCGGCGGTCGCGTTCCATCCAGGTGCGCACCGAGGCGAGCAGCCGTGAGTCGTGCGCCTCGTCGTAGGCGAGCACCTCGCCCAGCACGTCGTCCACCAGCGCGGTGAGTGTGTCGGCGTCGTCGGGCAGCCACCGGCCGGTGGTGTCGTCGCCGTAGTGGACGAGCGGCCGGCCTGACGCGGCGGCCCGGTCGGCGGCCCAGACGGCCTCGCGCCGGGCCACCCGGGTGGACCCGCCCGCCGCGAACGGCCTGCTCACCCCGGTCCGCGCCCCGGCCGGCGCCGTGAGCGCGTCGCCCAGCCCGGGGGCGCCGAGCACGTAGTGGTCGCTGCCGCGCCGCAGCATCAGGTGCGGATGGTCGGCCAGCGCCCGGCGCAGCGCGTCGTCGGCCGCGCCCCGTACGACCATCAGGACCGTCTCCCCGTCGGCGGCCAGGCCGAGCCGGGCCAGGCGGCGGCGGGCCGTGGCCTGGTCGAGCACGTCCTGCAGCAGCTCGGCCAGCGTCTCGGCGCCCTCGCGGCGCAGCGTCTCGCGCTCGTGCCTGGCCATCGCCACCTGGAGGGCCGCGACCGTGGCGATGTGCTGCACCACGGCTAGCCCGGCGGGCCTGGCGCCCTCCCGCTCGAAGGCCACCAGGAACCCGGCCGGGCCGCCGGGTGCGGGCACCGGCAGCGCGAAGCCGCCCGGGATCGTGGGCGGCGCGTCGGGGGCCGACGGCAGCGCGTCGAGCGACGGCACGGGCACCCCGGGCAGCAGCGGGCGCCCCTGCGGCGTGCACAGGTAGACGTCGTAGCCCGACAGCCGCTCCAGCCGTTTGAACAGCGTGGCCGTGTCCAGGTCCTCGGCGGCCAGCCAGCGCAGCGCGCCGAACACCTGCAACTGCGCGCCCAGCCGGTGCCGGGCGTCCTCCTGCACGGCCGCGGCCACCTCCTGGGCGATCGCGATGAACGGCACCGCCAGCGGCACCTCCAGCACCGGCATCCCGCGCGCCTCGGCCGCCTCGAAGAACGCCTCGTGCAGCGGCGGCACGTGGAGCTGCGCCGACAGCGCCAGCGCCGAGACGCCCGCGTCGTCCAGCCGCTCCAGGTAGGCGCGCTGCCGGGCCGCCGCGCGTGGCACGCCGATGCCCGTCGTCATGATCACCTCGGCGCCGAGCAGCCACGGCGTCGGGTCGTCCAGCTCGCTCACGTGCGCCCACGACACCGACCGCCCCACCCCGGCCTCGCCGGCGAGCAGGCGGAGCTGGAGCGCGGGCGAGCGCAGCAAATCCTCGACCGTCACCTTGTGCTCAGCCACAACCCCCACCGTAGTACTTCGTGAATCGCCCAATTGCCGCAGGTCAGAGAGGTGACGTTGACTGCGTGCATGCACACAGGCCCCGTCGACTCCGCCCGGGTCCCGCGTTTCGCCGGACCCGCCACCTTCGCCCGTCTGCCCCGCCTCGACGAGGTGGGCCGCGCCGACGTGGCCGTGGTCGGAGTGCCGTTCGACAGCGGCGTCTCCTACCGGCCCGGCGCCCGGTTCGGCCCGTCGGCCGTGCGCGAGGCGTCGCGGCTGCTGCGGCCCTACCACCCCGGCCTGGACGTCTCCCCGTTCGAGCGGGTCCAGGTGGCCGACGCCGGTGACATCGCGGCCAACCCGTTCCACATCGGCGAGGCCATCGAGAGCATCGAGGCCGCCGCCGACGCGCTGGACGCCCGCCTGGTGACGATCGGCGGCGACCACACGATCGCGCTGCCGCTGCTGCGCTCGGCCGCCAGGAAGCACGGGCCGGTGGCGCTGCTGCACTTCGACGCCCACCTCGACACGTGGGACACCTACTTCGGCGCCGAGTACACGCACGGCACCCCGTTCCGGCGGGCCGTCGAGGAGGGCATCGTCGACACCGAGGCGCTCAGCCACGTCGGCATCCGCGGCCCCCTCTACGGCAAGAAGGACCTGGAGGAGGACCGGCGGCTCGGCTTCGGCATCCTCACCGCCGCCGACGTGCTGCGGCGCGGCCTCGACGAGGTGATCGACGCGCTGCGGCAGCGGATCGGCGACCGGCCGCTGTACGTGTCCGTCGACATCGACGTGCTCGACCCGGCGCACGCCCCCGGCACCGGCACCCCGGAGGCGGGCGGCCTGACCAGCCGCGAGCTGCTGGAGATCCTGCGCGGCCTGGCCGGGACGAACCTCGTCGGCGCGGACGTGGTCGAGGTGGCCCCCGCCTACGACCACGCCGAGATCACCTCCGTCGCCGCCTCCCACGTCGCCTACGACCTGGTCAGCCTGCTCGCCCTGCGGGAGAAGCCATGAGCACGAGCATCACCGAGATCGAGACGTACGGCGTCGAGCGCATCCCCGACGCCGAGCGCACCGCCCGGCCGGTCGACCTGTTTCGGGTCGCGTTCGGCGGCGCGAACACCTTCGCCACCTGTGTGCTGGGCGCCTTCCCGATCCTGTTCGGGCTGTCGTTCTGGCAGGGGCTGGCCGCGACCGTGCTCGGGCTGGCCGTCGGGGCGCTCATCCTGGCGCCGCTGTCGCTGTTCGGGCCGCTGAACGGGACCAACAACGCGGTGTCGTCCTCGGCGCACCTGGGCGTGCACGGCCGGATCGTCGGCTCGTTCCTGTCGCTGCTGACGGCGATCGCGTTCTTCTCCATCTCCGTGTGGTCCTCCGGCGACGCGCTCGTCGGCGGCGCGCACCGGCTGGTGGGGCTGCCCGACACCGACGTCACCTACGGCGTCGCGTACGCGCTGTTCGCCGGGCTCGTGCTGGTGGTGTGCGTGTACGGGTTCCGCTTCATGCTGTTCGTCAACAAGATCGCGGTGGCGGCGGCGTCGCTGCTGTTCGTGCTGGGCGCGGTCGCGTTCGCCGGCGACTTCGACCCGTCCTACCCGGGGACGCTGGCCGCCGGTGACCCATTGTTCTGGCCGTCGTTCATCGGGGCGGCGCTCATCGTGCTGTCGAACCCCGTGTCGTTCGGCGCGTTCCTGGGCGACTGGTCCCGCTACATCCCGGCCTCGACGCCGCGCTCGAAGGTGATGGCCGCCGCGTTCCTGTCGCAGATCGCCACCATCCTGCCGTTCTTCTTCGGCCTGGCCACCGCGTCGATCATCGCCGCCAAGGCCGCCGAGTACATGGATCCGGCCGCGCCCAACTACGTCGGCGGGCTGCTGGCCATCGCGCCGGCCTGGTACTTCGTGCCCGTCTGCCTCATCGCGCTGATCGGCGGCATGTCCACCGGCACCACGTCCCTCTACGGCACCGGGCTGGACTTCTCCAGCGTCTTCCCGCGCTTCTCGCGGGTGCGGGCGACGGTGTTCATCGGGACGCTGTCGATCGTGTTCATCTTCGTCGGCCGCTTCGCGGCCAACCTCACGCAGAGCATCTCCACGTTCGCCACCCTCATCATCACCTGCACCGCGCCGTGGATGGTGATCATGATGCTGGGGTACGTGACCCGCCGGGGCTGGTACGACCCGGAGGCGTTGCAGGTGTTCAACCGGAGGCAGACAGGCGGCCGCTACTGGTTCGCCCACGGCTGGAACGCGCGGGGACTGGCCGCCTGGCTCGTCTCGGCGGCGCTGGCGCTGGCGTTCGTCAACCTGCCCGGCCAGTTCGTCGGGCCGCTCGGCGGGCTGGCGGGCGGGATCGACATCTCGCTGCCGGTCGGCCTGGGCACGGCGGCGGTGCTCTACCTGGCGCTGCTGGCCGTCTTCCCGGAGCCGCGCGAGGTCTACGGCCCCGACGGGCCGCGCCTGGTGCGCTCGGCCGACACCCCGGTGCCGCCGATCGCCGGGGCCGAGGCGGCGGTGTGAGCGGGGAGCTCGTCGACCTGTCGGTGCCGCTGGCCACCGGGATGCCGGTCTACCCGGGCGACCCCGAGGTGAGCGTCGAGCCCGCGCTGACCACCGGCCGCGACGGCGTCAACGTGCTGCGGCTGCACCTGGGCTCGCAGTCGGGTACGCACGTCGACGCGCCCTACCACGTCGACGACACGCTGCCCCGGCTCGACGCCCTGCCGCTGGACCGCTTCGCCGGGCCCGCCGTGGTGGTGGACGCGCGCGGGCTGGGACCGCGGGCGGCCATCACGCCGGAGCGTCTGGGGGCCGTGCCTGCCGGGGCGCCGATCGTGCTCGTGGCGACCGGCTGGTCGGCCCACTGGGGGAGCGAGGCGTACCGGGCGCATCCGTACCTGACCGAGGAGGCGGCGGAGCTGCTGGTCGCGGCGGGGACGCGGACGGTGGGGATCGACGCGCTGAGCGTCGACCCGACGCCGGCGGCGGACTTCCCCGCGCACCGGGTGCTGTGCGGCGCCCACGCGGTGATCGCCGAGAACCTCACCGGGCTCGACCGGCTGCTGGAGGCACAGGCGGCGGGCCTGGCGGTCGAGGTGTGGCTGATGCCGATCCGGCTCGGCGGCGCCGACGGGGCGCCGGTGCGGGCGGTGGCCCGCCTGGGTCAGCGCGTGCCCCAGGAGTAGGTCTGCTTGCGCAGCTTCAGGTAGACGAACGACTCGGTGGCGCGCACCGCCGGGATGGCGCGGATCTTGCTCAGGATCTCCAGCAGGTGGCTGTCGCCCTCGCACACCACTTCCACGATGACGTCGAAGGAGCCCGCCGTGAGCACCACGTAGTCGATCTCCGCGATCGCCGAGAGCTCGTCGGCCACGGCCTCCAGGTCGCCCTCGCAGGTGACGCCGATCATGGCCTGGCGGGGGAAGCCGAGCGTCAGCGGGTCGGTCACCGCGACGATCTGCATGACCCCGGCGTCCTGGAGGCGCTGGACCCGCTGCCGCACGGCTGCCTCGGACAGGCCGACCGCCTTGCCGATCGCGGCGTAGGGTTTGCGGCCGTCCGCCTGGAGCTGCTCGATGATCTGCTTGGCCAGGTCGTCGAGAACGACCGGACCCGGCGAGGCGCCGGAGCCGCGGCGCACCCGAGGCGGCGTCGTCATGGCGAGGAATCCTCCTAGCGGTCCGGCGTTACGGGGGCGTTCCCGCCGGGTTGCCGTCCTGGTGCGACATGTTGTCAGTTCTCGGCGCTCTGTCAAGCGAATTCGTAGCAATTTGATATCTTCACCACGAAATCCCTTGTCCTGATGCAAGTGCTCTGTAAGAGTCGCGGCATCTCAGCCACCCCACCAGGAGGTCATCACCTTGACCACCCGTCTGCAGAACTACGTCAACGGTGAGTTCGTGGACGCCAAGAGCGGCCGTTTCTCCGACGTCGTCGACCCGTGCACCGGGGAGGCCTACCTCCAGGCCCCGATCTCCGGCGCCGAGGACGTCGACGCGGCGTACGCCGCCGCGGCAGCCGCGTTCGAGTCGTGGGGGCGGACGACCCCGGGGGAGCGGGCGAACCTGCTGCTCAAGGTCGCTGACGCGATCGAGGCGCGGGCCGACGAGATCAACGAGGCCGAGTGCCTCAACACCGGCAAGCCGCGCGCCCGCATGGCCGAGGACGAGACCCCGGTCGCCGCCGACCACTTCCGCTTCTTCGCCGGCGCCGCCCGCACCCTGGAGGGCCCGACGGCCGGGGAGTTCCTGGCCGAGCACACCAGCGTCATCAGGCACGAGCCGATCGGCGTCATCGGCCAGGTCACGCCGTGGAACTACCCGATGATGATGGCGGTCTGGAAGATCGCCCCCGCGCTGGCGGCCGGCAACACGATCGTGCTCAAGCCGTCCGACACCACCCCGGCCTCCACGCTGAAGCTGGCCGAGATCCTGGGCAGCGTGCTGCCCGCGGGCGTGTTCAACGTCGTCACCGGTGACCGCGAGACCGGCGCCCTGGTCGTCGGCCACCCGACCGCCGCCATGGTCGCCATCACCGGCTCCGTCGGCGCCGGCATGTCGGTGGCCAGGAGCGCCGCCGACGACCTCAAGCGCGTCCATCTGGAGCTCGGCGGCAAGGCTCCCGTCGTGGTCTTCGACGACGTCAAGGACCTGCGCAAGGCCGCCGCCGACATCGCCGTCGCCGGCCTCTACAACGCAGGCCAGGACTGCACCGCCGCCTGCCGCGTGCTCGTGCAGGAGAGCGTCCACGACGAGTTCGTCGCCGCGCTCGCCGAGGCCGCCGCCGCGACCGTGACCGGCGACCTGTCGAACGAGGACGCGCTGTACGGCCCGCTCAACAACGAGCAGCAGCTCGCCCGCGTGCAGGGCTTCGTCGAGCGCGCCCCCGCGCACGCCAAGGTGCTCACCGGCGGTCACCGCGTGGGCGAGAAGGGCTACTTCTTCGCCCCGACCGTCATCGACGGCCTCAAGCAGGACGACGAGATGGTGCAGAACGAGGTCTTCGGCCCCGTCATCACCGTCCAGACGTTCACCGACGAGGCCGACGCCCTGGCCAAGGCCAACGACGTCCGCTACGGGCTGAGCAGCTCGGTGTGGACCTCCGACCACGGCCGGGCGATGCGGATGTCGAACCGGCTCGACTTCGGCGTCGTGTGGGTCAACACGCACATCCCGTTCGTCTCGGAGATGCCGCACGGCGGCTTCAAGCACTCCGGCTACGGCAAGGACCTCTCGGTGTTCGGCCTGCACGACTACACGAGGGTCAAGCACGTCATGCACTACATCGGCGAATAACGTACAAGGGACGAAACCTGGATATGGCCGAGCAAGGTTTGATCGAGCGGAGTGCGATCGAGCTTGAGGGGGTTGTCAAGGAATACCTCTCACATGGCGAGGTCGTCCAGGCGGTCAAGGGCGTGACGCTGGACATCGCCGAGGGGGAGTTCTTCTCCCTCCTCGGCCCGTCCGGGTGCGGCAAGACCACGACAATGCGCATGATCGCGGGCTTCGAGGAGCCCTCCAAGGGCGTGGTCCGGCTGCACGGCCAGGACGTCACGAACGTCCCGCCGAACCGGCGTGACGTGAACATGGTCTTCCAGTCCTACGCGCTGTTCCCGCACATGAGCGTGTGGGACAACGTGGCCTTCGGGCTGAAGCAGAAGAAGACGCCGCAGGAGGAGATCCGGCGGCGGGTCGGCGAGATGCTGGAGATCGTCGACCTCGGCGGCCGGGAGAAGCGCCGCCCGCGCGAGCTGTCCGGCGGGCAGCAGCAGCGGGTCGCGCTGGCCCGGGCACTGGTCAACCGGCCACGCGCGCTGCTGCTCGACGAGCCGCTCGGCGCGCTCGACCTCAAGCTCCGCCAGGCGATGCAACTGGAGCTCAAGCGCATCCAGCGCGAGGTCGGCATCACGTTCGTGTACGTGACGCACGACCAGAGCGAGGCGCTGACCATGAGCGACCGCATCGCGGTCATGAACGACGGCCTCGTCGAGCAGCTCGCCGGGCCGCGCGAGATCTACGAGCGGCCCGCCAGCACCTTCGTGGCGGGCTTCATCGGCACCTCCAACCTGCTGTCCGGCACCGCGGCCGGCGGCGTGCTGGAGACCGGCGGCGGCCGGGTGCTGGTGCCCGGCCACGACGGCGAGGTGTCGGTGACGATCCGGCCCGAGAAGATCCGCATCTCCGCGGACAAGCCCGACGGCGAGCTGAGCGCGCTGCCGGGCATCGTGGCGGAGGTCGTCTACCTGGGCACCTACACCAGCTATGCCGTGACCCTCGCCGACGGGGCCGAGATCACGGTGTTCCAGCAGAACGCGCAGGACGCGACCACCACCGCGGAGCGGGGCGACTCCGTGTGGCTGTCGTGGCAGGCGCGCCACTCCTATGTGATGGAGAGTCGATAGCACATCATGGACCGCCTGCACACCCCCGCCCTCGTCAGAGGGATGACCCAGCCCCGCACCCGCCGCGACGCGTTCAGGCTGGCCGGCCTGTCCGCCGCCGGGCTCGCGCTGGCCGCCTGCGGCGTTCAGGGCCAGAAGGCCGCGCCCCCCAAGCCCGACGCCGTCAAGGACTTCTGGGCCAAGCAGAAGAAGAACGGCAAGGTCGTCTTCGCCAACTGGCCCGAGTACATGCCCGAGGACCACGGGCCGCTGAAGAAGTTCCAGCAGGAGACCGGGATCTCCTACGAGTACAAAGAGGACATCAACGAGAACGCGGAGTTCTTCGGCAAGGCGGACCCGGTGCTGCGGGCGGGCCAGTCGCTGGGCTACGACATCGTCGTGATGACCAACGGCATCCAGCTCCAGCACATGATCGAGCTCGGCTACGCGGTGGCGCTCGACCAGAGCAGGATGCCGAACTTCCAGGCCAACGCGGGCGCCAAGTACAAGGAGCGCTCCTACGACCCCGGCAACGTCTACACGATGCCCTACGCCTCCGGCGTGACCGGGATCGCGTACAACACCAAGTACGTCAAGGACGAGCTGACCAGCATCGAGGCGCTGTTCGACGCCAAGTACGAGGGCCGGGTCGGCATGATGGCCGACGCCCAGGAGATCGGCAACTTCGGCATGATCGCCCTCGGCGTCGACCCGGAGAAGTCCACCGAGGACGACTGGAAGCGGGCCGGCGAGAAGCTCAAGGCGCAGCGCGAGGCCGGGATCGTGCGCAAGTACTACGACCAGAACTACATCGACGCCGTCTCCAGGGGCGACGTGTGGCTGACCATGGCCTGGTCGGGCGACGTGTTCCAGCGGCAGCTCGCGGGTGAGCCGGTCAAGTTCTACGTGCCCGAGGAGGGCGGCACGATCTGGACCGACAACATGCTCATCCCCAAGAACGCCGCCAACCCGGTCGACGCCATGACGCTGATGGACTACTTCTACAAGCCGGAGATCGCCGCCGAGCTGGATGAGTTCATCCAGTTCGTCACGCCGGTGCCCGCCGTGCAGGACCTGCTGCGCAAGAAGGCTGAGACCGCCTCGGGCGAGGACAAGCAGGCGCTGCTCGACATGGCCGACAGCCCGCTGATGTTCCCCACCGAGGCCGACTACGCCAAGCTGCGCAACTACACCAAGCTGACCACGGCGCAGGAGCAGGTGTTCAACCCGATCTTCCAGTCGATCACCCAGGCCTAGGCCGATGCGACGTCTCACCCCCTACCTGCTCGCGCTGCCGGGCTGGATGTGGCTGGCGATCTTCCTGGTGGTGCCGCTGGCCGCGATGGCGTCGGTGTCGCTGCAGACCGGCAACGTGATCGACGGCTTCGTCATGACGTTCAGCGTCTCCAACTACGGCGACGCCATCGGCGGCTACAGCACCCAGCTCGTCCGCTCCCTCGTGTACGGGGCGTGCGCCACGGTGGCGATGCTGGTCATCGGCTATCCGGTGGCGTACTGGATCGCGTTCAAGGGCGGCAGCCGCAAGTCGGTCTACCTGTTCCTGCTGCTGCTGCCGTTCTTCGTGTCGTTCGTGCTACGCACGATCTCGTGGGGCTTCCTGCTGGCCGACGACGGCGTCCTGCTCGGCACGCTGAAGTCGTGGGGGCTGCTGCCGGCCGGCTTCCACGTGCTCGCCACGGCGTTCGCGGTGGTGGCGGGGCTGACGTACAACTGGCTGCCGTTCATGATCCTGCCGATCTACGTGGCGCTGGAGCGGGTCGACCCGCGCGTGGTGGAGGCGGCCCAGGACCTGTACGCGACGCGCGGGGCGGCCTTCCGCAAGGTGGTGCTGCCGCTGTCTCTGCCGGGCGTGTTCGCCGGGGTGCTGATGACGTTCGTGCCGGCGACGGCCGACCCGGTCAACGCGCAGGTGCTCGGCGGCACCGGCAACACCATGATCGGCAACATCATCCAGACCGAGTATCTGGTCAACAACGACTACCCGACGGCCTCGGCGCTGTCGTTCACGCTGATGGCGGTGCTGCTGGTGGGCATCTTCGCGTACGCCAGGGTGCTGGGCACCGAGAACGTCCTCGAGGCGGCGGCCCGATGAGGGGCGGCAGGCTGGGCGACCGGCTGCTGCACGCCTACACCTGGCTCATCATCGCCTGGCTGTCGGCGCCGATCGCGGTCATGGTGCTGTTCGGCTTCAACGACAAGCAGAGCAAGTCCAACGCGAGCTGGCAGGGCTTCACGCTGCGCTGGTACGAGGAACTGTTCGCGATCGAGGGCCTGACCGAGGCGCTCGCGAACTCGCTGAAGATCGCGCTGGCCAGCACCGTCATCACCGTGGTGCTCGGCACGACGCTGGGGCTGGCGCTCGGCAGGCACCGCTTCCGCGGCCGGGGCGCGACGAACTTCCTGGTGTTCGCCGCGATCTCCACGCCCGAGCTGGTCATGGGCGCGTCGCTGCTGTCGCTGTTCGTCTCGGCCGGCGTCTGGCGTGACGCGATGACGATCACGATCGCGCACGTGCTGTTCTCGCTGTCGTTCGTGACCGTGACGGTCCGGGCCAGGGTCGTCACGCTGGACCCGGCGCTGGAGGAGGCGGCCAAGGACCTCGGCGCGTCCGCGTGGGGCACGTTCCGGCAGGTCACGCTGCCGTCGATCATGCCCGGCGTGCTGGCCGGGGCGATGCTGGCGTTCGCGCTGTCCATCGACGACTATGTCGTCACGAGCTTCGTCAACGGCTCCACCCCGACGTTCCCGCTGTGGATCATCGGGTCGGTGAAGACGGGCATTCCCCCGCAGGTGAACGTGATGGGTACGCTGATCTTCGGCATCGGCGTGCTGATCGCGATCGTCAACGCGGTCGCCGCCCGCCGCCGGATGTGACACGTACTTCTCGGCCACGAGCAGTTTCCGACCCAGAACAGGGAGGCGAGATCGGATTCCGGCGGGGGGAACCCGCGCGTGATCACCAATTTGGTCCCGCAATTTCACAAAATAAGACACCGTAAGGGAAGTGGGATTTGTGGATCCGCTGAAGGCGCTGGCTGACGCGGAGCGCAAGCCGTACTGGCTGGACAGCCCGGCCAGACCCGAGCCGCGACCGCGGCTCGACAGCAACACCACCGCCGACCTCGTCGTCGTCGGCGGAGGCTTCTCGGGGCTGTGGACGGCCCTGATGGCCAAGGAACGCGACCCCGGCCAGGACGTCGTCCTGCTGGAGGGCCGCCGCATCGGCTGGGCGGCATCCGGCCGCAACGGCGGGTTCTGCATGGCGACCCTCACCCACGGCCTGTCCAACGGGCTGGAGCGCTGGCCGGACGAGATCGACCGGCTGGAGCGCATGGGCGCCGACAACCTCGACGAGATCGAGCGGACGCTGGAGCGCTACGGCGTCGACTGCTCCTTCGAACGCACCGGAGAGCTCAACGTCGCCACCGAGCCGTGGCAGCTCGACGCTCTCCAGGAGAACCTCGACGTCATCGACCGGCTCGGCCTCGACTACGTGCCCCTCGACCAGGACCAGGTCCGGGCCGAGGTCAACTCGCCCACCTACCTGGGCGGGCTGTGGGAGCGCAGCGGCTGCGCCATGCTCGACCCGGCCCGGCTCGCCTGGGGACTGCGCGACGCGTGCGTGCGCCTCGGCGTGCGGGTGTACGAGCGCAGCCCGGTCCGCTCGATGCACGACGACGGCGACACGATCGAGCTGCGCACCCCCCGGGGCGCCGTGTCCGGCCGCCGGGTGGCGCTCGGCACCGGCGTCTTCCCGCCGCTGCTGCGCCGGCTCAAGCACTTCGTGGTGCCGGTGTACGACTACGCGCTGATGACCGAGCCGCTCAGCGACGCCCAGCTCGCCGAGATCGGCTGGCGCAACCGGCAGGGCGTCGGCGACTCGGCCAACCAGTTCCACTACTACCGGCTGACCGACGACAACCGCATCCTGTGGGGCGGCTACGACGCCGTCTACTACAACGGCGGCCAGGTCAAGGCCGAGTACGACCAGCGCGACGAGACGTTCGTCAAGCTCGCCGGGCACTTCTACACCACGTTCCCGCAGCTCGACGAGGTGCGCTTCACCCACCGGTGGGGCGGCGTGATCGACACGTGCAGCCGGTTCAGCGCCTTCTACGGGCAGGCGCACGGCGGCAGGCTCGCCTACGCCACCGGCTACACCGGCATGGGCGTCGGCGCCACCCGCTTCGGCGCCAACGTCATGCTCGACCTGCTCTCCGGCGAGCGGACCGAGCGGACCGAGCTGCGCATGGTCAAGGAGAAGCCCGTCCCGTTCCCGCCCGAGCCGGTGCGGTCGGGGGTGATCCAGTTCACCCGCTGGTCCATCGCCCAGGCCGACCAGCACCAGGGCAGGCGCAACCTGTGGCTGCGCGCCCTGGACCGGATGGGGCTCGGCTTCGACTCCTGATCGCGACGCCCGCGGCTCCGCGCCGCGGGCGTTCCGCGTCACACTGGGAGCATGAGAGTCGAGTTCGCCGTCGACGGCGTCGTGCTGGTGGGAGACCTGCGGGTGCCCGGCGGGCCGGGGCCGCACCCCGCCCTCGTGTTCACCGGCCCCTTCACGGGCGTGCGTGACCAGGTCACCGGGCTCTACGCCGAGCGCCTGACCACCGAGGGCTTCGTCACGCTCGCCTTCGACCACCGCAACTGGGGCGAGTCGGGCGGCGAGCCGCGCTGCCACGAGGACCCCCAGGGCAAGCTGCACGACCTGCGCGCGGCGGTGTCGTTCCTGCGCGCCCGGCCCGAGGTCGACGCCGGCCGGATCGGGGCCGTGGGCATCTGCCTGGGCGGCGGCTACGCGCTCAAGTTCGCCGCCTTCGACCCCCGCGTCAAGGCGTTCACGGGCATCGCCGGGGCCTACAACAACCCGTACGCGATGCGGTCGGGCATGGACTACGCGGCGGTGCTGGCCTCGTTCGCCGAGGTGCTGGAGCGCCAGGACCAGGGCGGGCCGGTCGCCTACCTGCCTGCGGTGGCCGAGGAGGGCGAGGCCGCCATGCCCGGCGACGAGCCGTACGCCTACTACGGGACCGACCGCTCAGCGTCCCCCCACTGGGACAACCGGGTCACCCGGGCGAGCGTCCGCGAGCTGGTCACGATGGACAACATGATGGGCGCCGACTTCCTGTCGCCCCGCCCGGCGCTGATCGTGCACGGCGTCGTGGACCGGTTCTGCTCGCCGGAGGGCGCCGAGGAGGCGTACAAGCGGCTCGACGAGCCCAAGCGGCTCGTCTGGATCGACGCCAAGCAGCACGTCGACCTCTACGACCGCGAGCCGTACGTGACGCAGGCCGTCGAGGCGACGGCCGGGTTCCTGCGCGAGCACCTCTAGGGTTGGCGCGCGCGGCGGCTGGGCAGGAGATCGGCTGACCCCCGGTGAGATCACGGGGGGTAGGGCGTGCGTGCGCGATCATGGGCCGCGGTGGCGGTTCTGCTGCTGGTGACAGGGTGCGAGAGCGAGGCCGCGGCGCCCGTGCGGGGCTCGGCGGGCGTGGCGGCGCGGCTGCCCGCCGCGGCGGCCCGGTGCGTGCTGACGCTGCCCGACGCGAAGGCGGGCCGGACGGCCAAGGCCAGGCTGACACGCCAGGTGGCCCGCTACCTCGACCGCAGGCCGGGGCGTGTCGCCTACAGCGCGCTCGACCTGGTCTCCGGCGTGACGATCGGCCACCGCGCGCACGAACGCGGCATGATCACCGCCAGCGGGTCCAAGGTCGACATCCTCATGGCCCTGCTGGCCCGCCGGAAGCAGCCGCTGCGCGGCAGCGAGCGCGACCTGGCCGCGCGCATGATCAGGGAGAGCGACAACCAGGCCGCCGACACGCTGTGGTGGCGGGCCGGCGGCGGCCCCGGGCTGGCCGCCTTCTACCGCAAGCTCGGCCTGCGCGAGACGACGCCCGGAGCGGGCCGCTACTGGGGCGGCACCACCACCACGCCCGCCGACCGCGTCAAGCTGCTCAAACTGCTCGCCGAAGGCGGCAGGGGACTGCGGGCCGCCGACCGGGAGCACGTGCTCGGGCTGATGGGCCGCGTCCACCGCGACCAGGACTGGGGCGTCAGCGCCGCCGCCAGGCCCGGCGACCGGGTGGCGCTCAAGAACGGCTGGACGCCCCGGCCGTTCGTGCACAACACCTGGGCCGTCACCAGCTACGGCCGCGTCACCGGGCCGGGGCGCGACCTGCTGCTGTCGGTGCAGACCGACCACCAGCCCGGCGAGAGCCACGGCATCGCCACCATCGAGGGCCTGGCCAAGCTCGTCGGTGACCGCCTGGACGCCCTCGCGCCCAGCAGGACCCGGGCCTGCGAGGCCGGGCCGACCGCGTAGGATGACTCCGTCGCGTCTCGCACGCGCCTGATAGACCGCTCGGCGGCCGGCCCTCCTGCCGGTATCACCCCGGTCGAAGCCCACCAGACGGTGCGCTCCTCCGGGACGGCTCCGTCTTGACCTGGACGGAGACCCCCCTTGAAGAGTTACCTCCCGGTGCTGGCCACGCCCGGCGCCTGGCGCTTCCTGCTGCCCGCGCTCGTGGCCCGGCTGCCGTTCGCGATGACCCAGCTCGGCGTCCTGCTGCTGGTGGAATGGTCCACCGGCGCCTACGGGCCGGCGGGCGTCGCCGCCGCGGCGGCGGCCGTGTCCCAGGCCCTCGCCGGGCCCCGCTTCGGCCGGCTCGCCGACCGCCACGGCCAGGCCAGGGTCCTCGTCCCGCAGGTCGGCGCGCACGCGCTGGCCCTCGGCGGGCTGGTGGCGCTGGCCGCCGCCCACGCCGCCGTGCCGCTGCTGGTCGCCGCCGCCGCGCTCACCGGCGCGAGCGCGCCCCAGGTGGGCGCGATGGTCAGGGCCCGATGGGCGCACCGGCTCAGCGGCCCGGCGCTCAACACCGCCTTCGCCGTCGAGTCCGTCACCGACGAGCTCACCTTCACCCTCGCCCCGGTCGTCCTCGTCGCCCTGTCGACGTCGTACTCGCCGGTGGTGGCGCTGCTGGTGGCGCTCGTCCTCGTCGTCACCGGCACGCTCACGTTCGCCGCCGTGCGCACCGCCGCCCCGCCGGGCTCGGCCCGCTCGGCGGCCTCGCCCGGCCCCGAGCGGGCGGTCGGGGTGCTGCGCCTGCGCGGCGTGGCGCTGCTGGCGACCGCCTTCCTCGCGATGGGGTCGGTGTTCGGCAGCCTCCAGGTCGGCATCACCTCGCTTACCGAGGCTCTGGGCACCGCCGCCTCCGCCGGACCCGTCTACGGCGCGTTCTCCGGCGCGAGCCTGGCCGGCGGGCTGCTGTACGGGGCCGTGCGCTGGCGCGTCCCCGCGACCGTCCGGCTCGGCTGCGGGCTCGTCCTGCTCGCCGCCGCGACCAGCGCCCTCGTCCTCGCCGGCTCCCTGCCCCTGCTGTACGGCGCGGCGGCGCTGGCCGGGCTGGTGATCGCGCCCGTCGTGATCACCGGCTACACCATCATCGACGGACTGGTGCCCGCCGCCGCCCGCACCGAGGCGTTCACCTGGCTCAACGGCGCCATCGGGCTGGGCATCGCCGTCGGCTCGTCGGCGGCCGGGCAGCTCGTGGACCGGTTCGGCCCGTCGCTCGCCTTCGTCGTGCCGCCGCTGATCACGGGCCTGGCGGCGGCCCTCGTCCTGGCCCGCCGCCGCGCCCTGCTGCCCCGCCCGGCCGTCACGAGTGAGCGCGTGCCAGCACTTCCTCGGGGATGACCTTCGGCACGCCGCGCAGCCCGACCAGCGCCAGCAGAGCCACCAGCGCCAGCATGCCGGCCGTGGCGAGCGAGGTGACGTGCACCGCCTCCACGAACGCCGTCCGCGCCGCCTGCACGAGCTGCCCGGCCTGCTCGGCGGGCAGCGTCTCGGCCAGCGCCATCGCCCCGGCGATCGACTCCCTGGCCGGCTCCGCCGGCACCCCGGCGGGCACCCGCACCCCGCTCGTGTACGTGCTGTTGAGCACGGTGCCGAGAATCGCGATGCCCAGCGCGCCGCCCAGCTCGAACGACGTCTCCGACACCGCCGCGGCCGCCCCCGCCCGCTGCGCCGGCGCCGTGGCCAGCACGTTGTCGTTGTTGACGGTGAACGCCAGGCCGATCCCCATGCCGCCCAGCATCATCACGGCGGCGATGGCCAGGTAGTTCACCTCCATGCCGAGCGTGCTGTAGTAGAGGAACGACAGCGCGTTCATCGCCAGCCCCAGCGCGACCACGCCGTTCCTGCCGATGACGCCGATGAGCTTGCCGGCCAGGATGCCGCCGATTGCGCCGCTCAGGCCGCCCGGCAGCCCCGCGAGCCCCGCCTGCAGCGGCGACCAGCCCAGCACGAGCTGGAAGTACCAGGCGAAAATCAGCGACATCGCCATCATCGTGAAGATGGCCAGCAGGTTCGTGCTGATGGACGCGGTGAACGCGCGCCTGCGGAAGAGCCGCACGTCGATCAGCGGCTCGGCCAGCCGCGTCTGCCGCCACACGAACACCACCAGGCAGAGCACGCCCAGCGCGGCGGCGGCGAGCACGTCCGCGTCGGGACCCCGGTGCGCCACCTCCTTGACCGCGTAGATGACCGCCACGACCCCGGCGAACGAGAGCACCACGCTCGGCAGGTCGATCCGCCCGGCGTCCGGGTTGCGCGACTCCGGCAGCACCAGGAAGCCCCACACCAGCACCACGGCCATGATCGGCAGGTTGATCAGGAAGACCGAGCCCCACCAGAAGTGGTCGAGCAGCAGCCCGCCCACCACCGGCCCCACCGCGAACCCGGCGGCGCTCATGCCGCTCCAGATCCCGATGGCCGTGGTCCGCTCGGCGGCGTCGGTGAACACGTTGCGGATGATCGACAGCGTGGACGGCATGATCGTGGCCCCGGCCACGCCCAGCAGCGCCCTGGCCACGATCAGCAGTTCCGGGCTGGGCGCGTACGCGGTGACCGCCGAGGCCGCGCTGAACGCCACCGCCCCGATCAGCAGCAGCCGCTTGCGGCCGATCCGGTCACCGAGGTTGCCCATCGTGATGAGCAGGCCGGCCAGCGCGAACCCGTAGATGTCGCCGATCCACAGGAGCTCGGTCGAGCTCGCGCCCAGGTCGCCGACCAGCCGGGGCAGTGCGAGATGCAGGACCGTCATGTCCAGCGAGAGCAGGAGCGTGGCCAGGCAGGCGACAGCCAGACAGGCCCATTTCTTCGTCATGCCGCCACTGTCGCGGCAGGCGCTGACCGCCCGCCTACCGCCGGCTGACGGCCCCGCCGACCCGCGTCAGCAGGGCGGCGACTCGCTCGCGCACGTCGGCCGTGCTGTGCCACTCCTCCGGGCACTCCTGGCTCGCCTGCTCGGCCCACCGCCGCGCCGTGGCGAGATCGCCCGCGGCCAGCGCCAGCTCGCCCAGCCCGCAGTGCGCCCGGGCCAGCGTGTCGGACGCGCCGATCCGCCGCGACAGGCGCGCGGCCTCACGGTAGTCGGCACGCGCCCCCTCCAAGTCGCCGACTCGCGCCCGGGTGTCGGCCCGGCGGCACAGGTTGTCGCTGGTGTCGGCCAGCGCGCCCAGCTCGCGCGACAGCCGCAGCGCCTCGTCGGCCATCGCGGCCGACGCCGCGTAGTCGCCCTGCATGAACGCCACGTCGCCGAGCCCCGACACCACGAGCATGGCGCCCCACCGCTCGCCCATCGCCCGGAAGATGTCCAGCGACTGCTCGAACTGCGCCTTGGCCTCCTCCAGCCGGCCCTCGAACTGCATGATGAACGCCTCGCCGCTGTGCATGAGCGCCCGCTGCCAGGGCGGCAGCCGGTCGACGAGCTGCCGGGCGACGTCCACCGACCGGTAGTCGGTGGGCGGGCCGGTGAACATCGGCAGCAGCAGCGTCAGGAACTCCAGCCGCCGCAGCAGGTACTCCTCCGGCAGCAGCCCGTGCAGCGCCTCCAGCCGCGCCGCCATCTGGTCGTCGATCGCCCGCCCGGTCCAGGCGGCGACGAGCACGCACATCGCGTACTCCTCGTCCATGCCCTCCGGGACCGTGTCGTCCAGCCGCCCCAGCAGGTCGGCCGCCAGCGTCGCGCTGGTGACCCGGTGCCCGCGCATCCACCAGTAGCAGGCGGAGTAGGCCACCAGGCGCAGCGCCAGCTCGGCCTGGCCCGACTCCGTCGCCCACCGCACCGCCGCGTTCAGGTCGTCGCCGGCGGAGTCCAGCCGGGCCAGCCACTCCAGCTGCTCGCTGCGCCGCAGGTGGGCGTCGGCGGTGCGGACCAGCTCCAGGTGGTAGGCGGCATGCCTGTCGCGCAGCTCGCGGCTCTCGCCCGACTCCTCCAGCCGCTCCGCGCAGAACGCCCGGATCGTCTCCAGCATCCGGTAATGGCCGCCGACGGACTCGACCAGCGACTTCTCCGCCAGCGAGAACAGCACCTCCTCCGGCTCCCCGCACACCCGCTCGGCGGCCTCCGCCGTCGCCCCGCCCACGAACACCGTCAGCCGCCTGGCCAGCCGCTGCTCCGCCTCGTCCAGCAGGTCCCAGCTCCACGCCACCACCGCGCGCAACGTCTGGTGCCGGGGCAGCGCCGTCCGGCTCCCGCGCGCCAGCAGCCGGAACCTGTCGTCCAGCCGCGCCGCCACCTCCCGCACCGTCAGCGTGCGCAGCCGGGCCGCGGCCAGCTCGATGGCCAGCGGCAGCCCGTCGAGCGCCCGGCAGATGCGCGTCACGTCCGCGGCGTTGCCGTCGCCGACCGTGAACCCCTGCCGCACCGCCGCCGCCCGGTCGGCGAACAGCCGCACCGCCGGATAGCCGAGCGGGTCGGCGGCGTCCGGCGGCGGCAGCCGCAGCGGCGGCACCGGCAGGATGCGCTCGCCGATGATGCCGAGCGCCTCCCTGCTGGTCGCCAGCACGCGCAGCCCCGGGCAGGAGGCCAGCAGCAGGTCGGCCAGGTCCGCCGCGGCCTCGACCAGGTGCTCGCAGTTGTCCAGGACGAGCAGCAGCGTGCGGTCGGCGAGCGCGGTGACCAGCCGCTCGGCCGGCTCGACGGCGGGCAGCTCGGCGCCGTGCGTGCGGTCGCGGATGTCCAGCGCGGCCAGCACCGCCGCCGCCACCTCCGCGCCGTCGGACACCGGCGCGAGCTGCACGAAGCACACGTCGCCCTCGGCCCGCCCGGCCACCTCGCCCGCGAGCCGCGTCTTGCCGGAGCCGCCCGGGCCGATCAGCGTGACGAGCCTGGCCTCGGCCAGCTCGGCGCGCACCTGCGCGAGCTCCTCGGCCCGGCCGACGAAGCTGGTGAGCTGGGCGCGCAGCCCCTGCCGGGTCGAGCCCGCCGCCGGCGCGCCCAGCGACGGATCGGCCCGCAGAACCGCCAGGTGGGCGGCGGCCAGCTCCGGGCCCGGCTCGACGCCCAGCTCCTCGTCCAGGATGCGCCGCCCCTCCTCGAACGCGGCCAGCGCCTCCGCCTGCCGGCCGCTGCCGTACAGGGCGCGCATGAGCTGGGCGCGCGGCCGCTCGCGCAGCGGATGGTCGGCGGTCAGCCGTCTCAGCTCGGCGACGACCTCGCGGTGGCCGCCCAGCGCCAGATCGGCCTGGACGCGGTCCTCGACGGCGGCCAGGCGCAGCTCCGACAGCCGGGCCGCCGCCGCCTCCGCGTGCGGCGCGTCGGCCAGCGCCGTCCCGCGCCACAGCTCCAGCGCCTCGCGCAGCAGCGCCGCCGCCCGGCGCGCGTCACCGGCCGCCAGCGCCTCCCGGCCCTGACCGGCCAGCCGCTCGAACCGGTGCGCGTCGACGTCCAGCGGATCGGCCACCAGCCGGTAGCCCGCAGGATGGAACTCCACCCGGTCCCGCCCCAGCACCCGGCGCAGCCTCGACACCTGCGACTGCAGCGCGTTGGCGACCCCTTCCGGCGGGCGCGACCCGTACAGGCCGTCGACGAGCTGCTCGGCGCCCACCACCCGGCCGGCCTCCAGCGCCAGCAGCGCGAGCAGCGCGCGCACCCGGGGCCCGCCCAGCGGCACCGGGGTGCCGTCGTCGCCCAGCGCGGCGCTGGGGCCCAGGATCTCGAAGCGCATGCCCCGATTATCGTGGCTCGGGCAGCATGGCGGTGATGTCCGCGTAGGAGGGCAGGTCCGGCTCTTCCTGTCCGCGTACGGCCCGCAGCGCCGACAGGGCGCCGCGCAGGCTCGCCCGGTAGAGCAGCGAGCCGGTGCTCACCCGGGCGACGCCCACCCCGGCCAGCTCGGCGAGCGACGGGCCGCCCGGCTGGTAGAGCACGTTCACCGGCAGTGGTGTGCTCTCCACCAGCCGGGCGATCTCCCCCAGATCGCTCAGACCGGGCACGAAGATCCCGTCGGCGTGCCCGTAGGCGCGCACCCGCTCCAGCGTGTCGCCGGTCCCGAGCCAGCGGGTGTCGGTCCGCGCGTTGACGAACACGCCGTGCCCGCGGGCCGCCTCGATGATCGCCTGGTGGACGCCGATCGGCCGCAGCGTGCCGTCGGCCCGGCCGTCCTCCAGGTTGACCCCGGCCACGCCCAGCTCCGCCAAGGTGGCGATCAGCTCGGCCACCTCGCCGGGGTCGTCGCTGAACCCGCCCTCGACGTCGACGCTGACCATCACGTCCAGCGTCCGCAGCGTCGCGGCGAGCGCCACCGTCTCGTCCCTGGTCGCGCCGCCCGCGTCAGGCTTGCCGTGCACGGCCGACACGCCCAGGCTGGTGGTGCCGACGGCCGCGAACCCCTCCCCGGCCAGCACCGCGGCCGACCCGTAGTCCCACGCGTTGGGCAGCAGCAGCGGCTCGCCCGGCCGGTGCAGCGCCCGGAACCTCTCGCTCATCGTCCCTCTCCGATCTCCACCTGCGCGTCGAGCACCCCGGCGGCCAGCGCCAGCGCGTGCCGTGACGCCGGGCAGGGCCGCAGCCCGGCGCCGAACGTCAGATGCGGGGCCTCCCCGCGGGCCGGGTCGAACCGCTCCGGCGACGCGAACACCTCAGGGTCGCGATTGGCGGCCACCAGGTCGATCACCACCTCGTCCCCGCTCTCGCGGTCCACCCGCCGCGTCACCTTCAGCGGCGGGTCGTGCCGCAGCGTCTCGTGCAGCAGGTCGTCCACCGCGACGCCGGGCGCCTCGTGGGCCAGCGCGTTGCCGATCAGCCCCTCCACGGAGGCGTGCGCCTGCAGCAGCAGCGTGACCAGGGCGATCCGCTCGTCCTCCGGCCCGGCCGCCCGCTCGGCGAGCTTCACCAGCTCGGCCACCGCCGCGTCGGCCGCGCCGGACTCCTCGCCGGACAGGTAGCCGGGCGCCGCCGCCCGGACGGCCTCGGCCAGGCGGCCGGGCTCCGCGAACCCGAGCGCCTCGCCCAGCACCTCCGTGGGCACGTCCCGCCACTCGCCCCGCCGGGCCGCCGTCAGCGCCCGGGCCGCCTCCCGCAGCGCCGCCGGGCCGAGCCGGGCGAGCGGCGCCGACAGCGTCGCCCGGCGGCGCGCGTGCTCCTCCCCGGAGCTGAACCTGGACACCCGGGCGCGCAGCCAGGCGAGCGTCCCCACCGGCGCGCCCTGCCGCACGGGCGGCGGCACGTACCGGGAGTCGGCGAGCACGGAACAGGCTTCGGAATGACGTGTGACGAGCATGTGATCACGCTAGCCCGGCAACGGTTCACCGCCCGTCTAACCATGCCGGTCGTCCGCGCTGATCAGGCGACCAGCCGCTCGCTCTCCTGCGGCGGCCGCACCGGCTCGGCCGCCGGGACGGGAAGCGGCGTCCGGGCGGCGACGGCGCGTCCGCCCGCGGCCACCGCCATGGCGACGATCAACGCGATCTCAGCCACCACCAGCGCCCGCTCCAGCAGGCCGTAGTAGCCGGCGCCGCCGATCCACGCCGAGGTGAACGAGGCGGGGTGCGCCGCCAGGTAGACGGCCAGCGCGACCACGGACGTCAGGCTCAGCGCCCGGACCGCGTTCCAGCGCGGCAGCGCCTTCCGGCCCCGCGCCAGCGACCACCCGGCCACCGGCAGCGTGGTGAACACGACGGCGGCGGCCCACCGGTGGATCTCCCCGGTCAGCGTGCCGATCTCCGACCCGCCCGGATCGGTGGGGAAGACCGCGCTCATCATCAGCCCGGCCGCCGCCGCCAGCAGCAGCACCCTGGTCGCCGCCGTGCGCCCCGGCTCCCGTACGGCCAGCCCGTACGCCAGCGTCAGGCACGCCCCCGCGAGCGCCAGCATGCCGGCCAGCACGGGCAGCAGCCCCCCGGACACCAGCGCGTAGTCGCTCAGCAGCGGCTGCGACGGCAGCGCGAGCTGCGCGTAACCGAGGGCGAGTACGGCGACCAGCGCCCCCGCCACCGTCCCGCCGACGGCGAACCCGATCGCGCCCTGCGGGGCGTCCTGCCTGGATGTCATCGCGTGACCTCGTCATAGATCTGCTCGAACCGGGCGAGCGACGTCTGGTGATCGTGGGTGAGCGCCAGCTCGCGGCTGGCCCTGCCCAGCCGCTCCCGGAGCGCGTCGTCCGAGAGGATGCCGGACAGGTGCCGGGCCAGCGCCATCACGTCGCCCGGCTCGTACAGGTAGCCGTTGCCCGCCACCAGGTGCGGCAGCGCCATCGCGTCGGCCGCCACCACCGGCAGCCCCGACGCCATCGCCTCCAGCGTGGCGATGCTCTGCAGCTCGGCGACGCCCGGCATGGCGAACACGTCGGCCGCGGCGAACGCCTGCGGCATGCTCTCGTCCGGCACGAAGCCGAGGAAGAACGTCCGCTCGCCCACCCCGATGCGCCGGGCCAGCCGCTCCAGCACCTCGCGCTGGTTGCCCTTGCCGACGAACGCCACCTGCGCGTCGGTGTCGTTCAGCACGTACGGGAGCGCGCGGACGATCTCGTCGAGCCGCTTCTCCTCGTCGAGCCGGCCGACGAACAGGACCGTGGGCCGGTCCGGCAGCCCGAACGCCTTGCGCGCCCACGCCTTCGGCTCCGCCCGAGGCTGGAACCGGGCCAGGTCGATGCCGCACGACACCGCCTCCACCTCGCGGGTGAAGCCCTGGTCGCTCAGCAGCTTGGCGGCCAGCGGCGTCGGCGTCGTGATGTGGTCGGCCTTGCCGAAGATCCGGCCGAAGTCGCGCCAGGCCAGCCGCCCGGCCTTGGCCCGCAGCCGCGCCGGGATGTGGCCGAACTGGAAGAGGTTGTCCGGCATGAAGTGGTTGGTCGCCACCACCGGGATGTCGCGGCGGCGGGCTGCGGCGATGGCCGCCCGGCCGACGACGAAGTGGCCCTGCGTGTGCAGCACGTCCGGCTCGATCGCGGCGACGAGCCGGTCCAGCCGCGTCGGGACGGTCACCCGCATGGTCGGGTGGACCAGGACCGGAGCCGAGCGCAGCCGGTGCACGATCACCCCGTCGACCACGTCCGCGCTGGCCGGGCCCAGGTCCGACTGGCACACCACGTGCACCTCGTTGCCGCGCTCGGCCAGGCCGGTGGCCAGCCGGTGGGTGAAGTAGGCGGCGCCGTTCACGTCGGGCGGGTAGGTGTCGGTGGAGATCAGGATGCGGCGCGGGCGGGCGGGGACCGGGACGAGGGCGGCCGAATCGTCGACCGCGTGCAGGGGCATGGCCATGGTGGTGACTCCGTTGTGTCGAGGTTGGAGGAGCTTCACGTGTGTGGTGCGCGCTGTGGCGGTCATGTCCTGGCCTCCAGCGGCGTGGTGCGGGCCAGGGCGACGGTTCCGGCGGCGGTCAGCGCCGCCGCCGCGATCGGCAGGACTCCCGTCGGCACCGGCTCACCGAGCAGCAGCGCGCCGAACGCGACGGCGGTGAGCGGGTCGGCGATCTGCAGCGAGGCGAAGGACACCCCGAAGTGGCCGACGGCGTAGGCGCGCTGCAGCATCATCAGCGCCAGCAGCGCCGGGACGGGCAGCGCCAGCAGGTACCACCAGTTCCAGCCGCCGTCGACGAGCACCCGCAGGAGCGTGGCGGTGGCGCCGTAGAGGACCCCCGAGGCCGTCGCCAGGAGCGCGGCCCGGCCCGCGTGGGAGGCGGCCTTCGACCCCGCCCACAGCAGCACCGCCGCCACCCCGGCGACGCCGAGCAGCGTGAGCACGCCGGCCGGGTCGAGCCTGGTCGGGCCGTCGGACTCCGGCACCAGCAGCACCAGCCCGATCAGCCCCGCGGCCACCACGCCCGCCGCGGCCAGCTCCCGCCGCTCCGGCCTGCGGCCGTGCAGCGTGGCGGCGATCGGCAGCGCGAACAGCAGGCTCGCCACCCCCATCGGCTGGACGACCGTCAGCGGGCCGAGGCCGAGCGCCACGATGTGCAACCCGCCTCCCACCAGGATCGACGCGCCGCCGATGAGCCAGCGCGGCCGCCGGAGCAGGGCGAGCAGGCCGGGCTTGGCCGTGCCGACCGCTTCGAACTGCTGCAACGCGGCTCCGAGCGCGAAGAACAGCGAACCGATCAGGGCGATCACCGCGGCCAGCACAGTCATGCCCACTCCTTTCAACCTGGATAGTCGCCAAAAAGGGTCAAACGGACGTGTCCGCCGGAAGGCGCTCGGGAGAAGCCTTGATGGCGCGCCGCTTCCTGACCCACCGGACGATCTCCACGACGGCCGTGACCGACAGCGCGATGCCCAGGCCGAGCAGCAGACCCTTGATCGGGTCGTTCTCGAACGCCATCCCGCCGAAGAACCCGATCAGCCCCGAGTAGACGCCCCACGAGACCGCCGCGATCGAGTCGAAGAACGTGAACGACCGCAGCGGATAGCGCACCGCGCCCATCGTGAGCGTCGTCGCCGTCCGCCCGCCCGGGATGTACCGGGCCACGACCAGCACCAGCCCGCCACGCTCGGCCAGTGCGCCGCGCGCCCACACGAACGCCTTGCGCTCCCGCAGCCTGCCGCCGCCCTTGTGGCCCAGCAGGTAGGAGATGTGGTCGCCGCAGAACGCGCCGAGCGCCGCCACCACGATGACCAGCGCCAGGTTCGTCTGCCCGCTCGCCGCGAACACCCCGGCCGTGATGACGGAGGTCTCCGCCGGCACGACAGGGAAGAACCCGTCGAGCAGGGCCAGCGCGAACAGCGCGACGTACAGCCACGGTGACGACATCACCTGCTGGAGCCACTCCAGGATGGTGTGGGACATCAGTGTGTTCTCCGATCAGTCAGGAGCGCTCTCAAGCCTGGTGGCGTGAGGGACGACGGGACATCGGGGATGCCCCCGGTCGAACGCGGGCCCTTCCCCGAGCCGGGTCAGGGCCAGCGCACTCCGAAACTAGGAACCCCGCGGGTGCCGGCACATCGGCCGATCGGCATGCACCACCCCCGACTTTCGTCAGGGGCGGCCTGCGACCTGCTTCGATCAAACCGGTTCAGGAAGCCCGGCACAGGAGTGGAGGTATCCGCCTTTGTGGTGGTGCTAGCCCCACCCGAACCGGGGGACGGCGCACCACCCCTGACTTTCGTCAGGGTCCCGAACCGACCATCGGCGGCACCGGCCGGTCGTGCGCCGCCGGTAGCTTCGGACCCGTGAAACGACTGCGCCGCGCGAACCGTCAACAGGTGATCCGGGACGTGCTCCTCTGGTTCCTGCTGTCCGTCGCGGTCTCCATCATGGGCCCCGACCCGCTCGACGGCCTGCCCGCCTTCGCCCTGGTCACCGTGCCCCGCATCGCGCTGATGGGCGTGGTCGTCCTCGTCGGCCGGCCGTGGCCGCTCGCCGCCGTCGCGCTGCTGCTGCCGTTCGGGCCGTGGGACTTCCGCGAAGGCTTCGCCACCAGCGACCTCACCTGGCTCTCGCCGCCGTCCAGCGGGGTCAAGATCCTCCCGCTCCTGCCGGTCTCGGCGTTCGTCATGTGGTACGCGTACCTGACCGGACGGCGGCTGGCCCGCGTCTGGCCCGCCCTCGCCCTGGCCGCCGTCGCCACCGGCATCGGCGTCGTCCTCGTCCTGACCAGAGGCGGCACCCTCGCCCTCTGGGTCACCATGACCTCCGGCCTCGCCGGCACCTACGCCGTGCCGTACCTGCTCGGGCTCCTGCGCCGCCGTCTCCTCCAGCAACGCGCCCAGGCCCGCCACTCCACCGCCGAACAGGCCCGCCTGCGCGAACGCGCCAGGATCGCCCGCGACATGCACGACTCCCTCGGCCACGACCTCGCCCTCATCGCCGTGCGCGCCGCCGGGCTCGAAATGTCGCCCAACCTCGACCCCGCCCAGGTCAAGGCAGCCGGCGAACTCCGCCTCGCCGCCGCCGACGCCACCGAACGGCTCCACCAGATCATCGGCGTGCTCCGCGACGACGCCGACACCGCGCCGCTCGTCCCCGTCCACGAGGACGTCACCGCCCTGGTCGAACGCGCCCGCGCCTCCGGCATGCGCATCACCCTCGACGTCACCGGCCCCGTCCCCGAGCTGGCCCACGCCGTCGTCCAGGAAGGCCTCACCAACGCGGCCAAACACGCCCCGGGCGCCGCCGTCACCGTCGAGATCGGCCCCCACCGCGTCACCGTCCGCAACGGCCCCGCCACCGGCCCCCGCCCCGCCCTCCCGATCGGCGGCGGCCTCGGCCTCGCCGGCCTCCGCGAACGCGTCCGCCTTGCCGACGGCACCCTCACCGCCGGCCCCACCCCCCAAGGCTGGATCCTGACCGCCACCCTCCCCTGACCTTTCTCCGTACGCGACCTCCCACCGCCGAGCGGCACCCCGCCGGCCACGACCCCGCCGAGCGGCCCGGCGCATGCGGGGGGCAGGTCCCCCGGAGGGGGGAGGGGGGTCCCCTGGGGGCGGGAGGTGCGGGGGGCGGGGCCGGGGGAGGGTCGGGGTATGACGACTCCGAGGGCCGGAATCGGCCGGATCACCGCGGCGCTCGTGGCGATCGCCGCCATGCTTCCCTACCTCACCATCAAGATCCTCTGGCTGACCGGCAGTTCGCTGGGCGTCACGGACCCGAACCTCATGGGCACCTCCACCATGCTCGGCATGAACGCGCTGACGTTCGGCATGGACGCCGTGGCCCTGGTGCTGGCGCTGGCGTTCACGATGCGGTGGGGGATGCGGCTGCCCGCCTGGCTGGTGCTGCTGCCGCTGTGGGTGGGCACGGGCCTGCTGTCGGTGGTGATGATGACCGCGCCGCTGGGCCTGGGGCTGGAGGGCGTGGGGGTGTTCGCGAACGGCGGCCCGATCGAGCCGTGGGTCTACCTGGCCGTCTACACCGGTTTCTTCGGCCAGGGCGCGGGCCTGCTGACGGCGTTCGTGCTGTACGCGCGCGACCGCTGGCCCGCCCTCTTCTCCACCCCGATCGGGTACGGTCCCGCGCCGGCGACCAAGCCGTTCCAGCTCGTCGTCGGGTGGGGCGCGCTGCTGGTGGTCGCGCTGCTCGGCGGGACGCGGATCGTCTGGGCACTGGGCGGCGGGCTGTCGGCGGTGGCGGCCGCGCAGGGCGTGCTGAAGGGCGGGCTGGCGATCGCGGCCGGGGCGGCGCTGCTGGTCGTCGTGCGGGGGAGCGGGCGCAGGGCGTTCTGGCAGCCGCTGGCGGCGGGCTGGCTGGGCTCGGGGGCGATGTTCGGCTGGGGCATGTACGCGCTGATCGTGATGATCGTGGGCGGCCCGCTCGGCGTCGAGATCGAGGCGGCGGCGGGGCTGGTGGAGCTGTTCACCACGCTGACGGGGCTGGTGATCGGGATGTGCGGGGGATTCGTGCTGGTGGAGAGGCTAACCGTGGGCGACGTGCAGCCGCCGCAGCACCCGCTTGAAGGCGAAGACCGAGACGGCGATCGCCAGGCCGCTCATCACGGCCACCGCTGAGGTGCGCAGCAGCATGAACCCGCCGAGTGATCCCGCCAGCGACTCGTACACGGCCAGCGCGATGCTCACCGTCGAGTTGGCCAGCAGCACGAACGCCCACAGCAGCGTGATCCTGGCGAAGAAGCGGCGTACCCGCTCGTGCTTGAGCACCGCGTTCGGCAGGTGGATGTAGTCGAGGGTGAGCTTCTGCACGAGCGGCCGGTTGAGCCGTACGGAGGCGAGGAAGGCCATGCTGATGCAGATCGTGCCGAGTTCGGGCTGGATGAAGTACCACATCCAGCTGCCGGTCCACAGGCCGACGATCGTGCGCAACGTGATCGCGGCGGCGGCCAGCAGCATCGTCGCCGGCACCGGGATCCGCCTGATCAGCCGCCACGCCACGCCCCCGTACACCCAGGCGCACGTCAGGATGAGCGCCCACTGCAGCCCCAGCACGACCATCGCCAGGTAGAACACCGCCATCGGCGCCACCACGGCTTCGAGCAGCCGGGGCGCCGCCTGGCGGGCGAGGGCGGTGAGACGGGGCAGGGTCACGGGTGGATGATTCAACGCTGACTCCGCTGATAGGCCGATGGCCGGGGCACTACCCGGGCTTACGGGCTGGCAGGCTTGCCGGATGGGCCGCTCGATGTCACCTGGCGGTCACCCTGACGCCTGAGACGATCGCACCGGCGGGTTGCCGGTCACTTACCGGTGGCTTACCGTACCTGAGGTCCCGGGCCGCGACGGCCTGTTTTGCCGCGTTCCATCGGACGGCCGGCCGTTACCGCATGTCGGAGCCGCCATACCGCTTGGGAAAGAGTTCAGCCGAGCGACGTCGTGGCCAGCTTGGCCCCGAACCCGACGAACAGCACCCCCACGCCCGACGTCAGCCCGGCGCTCAGCCGCCTGCGCGAGCGGAACTGCGCCGCCAGGAAGCTCCCGCCGAAGATCAGCGCCGTCAGGTAGAGCAGGCTGAACACCTGGATGATCGCCCCCAGGATGAGGAACGACAGCGCCGGGGTCGCGTAGCCGGGGTCCACGAACTGCACGAAGAACGAGATGAAGAACAGGATGGCCTTCGGGTTGAGCAGGCTGATGGCGAGCGCCTTGCGGAACGGCCGGGGGTCGCGCCCCGGCCGCACCTCCGCCGCGGCCTCGGCGGGCGACGGGTCACGCCAGGCCCGCCACGCCCCGCGCAGCATCTGGAACCCGATCCACACCAGGTAGCCGGCGCCGGCGTACTTCACGACGGAGAACAGCAGCGGCGACGACTTCAGCAGCGAGGCCGCCCCGACGGCGGCCAGCGCCATGAGCACCGTGTCGCCCACGAACACCCCGGCCGCGGCCCGATACCCCTCACGCACCCCCCGCTGCGCGGCCAGCGTCAGCACGAACAGCGAGTTGGGCCCCGGCAGCAGGATGATGAAGAAGGCGCCGATGACGTAGGTCCACAGGTCGGTGATACCGAAGAACATGCCGCTGCACTCCAGGTGAAACGTGGTGACACATCACGGTATCGCCTGGCGGGACTCAGCCGAAGAGCTCCTCCGCCGAGCTGACTTTCAACGACCGCACGAGCAGCTCGTCGAGCAGGTCGGTGTCCGTACAGGCCATCACCCGCTCCCGCACCGCATCGGGCACCTGAACCCCCCGCTGCTCCAGCACCTTCAGCACCGATCGCGCCTCGCCCTCGGCCCGGAGCTGCTGCGCGTACTCGGACTGGTAGCGGTACGTCTTGGTGGACATCAGCTCTCTCCAAAGTCGTCGGGCCTTGGTGTCACCGAGACCCACCTCGGTGAACTCGGCGAGGAATCCAGCATGGTCGCTGTCGATGGTGTCCAGGGCGGCTGCCAGCGCATCCAGTATGACATTCACCCTGCGTGAGGTCCCGTGCGTGATGGCGGAGAACGCCGCCAGCACCACGTCCTTGGCCGCCTCGGACCGGTCCGTGATCGCCGGGACGTTGTCGGGCGGTGCCAGGTGAAGTGCCTCGCTCAGGAGTTTCCGGGGAGTCGGTGGGCGGCGAGGGGGTGGACGCGGTGGGGGACGACGGTGGAGAGGGTGATGACGGTGGTGCTGCGGCGGACGCCCGGGATGGCGAGCATGCTGTCGATGACCTGCTGGACGTGTTCGTTGTCGCGGCCGGCGATGCGGCACCAGACGTCGCCGGGGCCGGTGACGATGTGGGCTTCCAGGAGCTCGGGCATGGCGTGGAGCGCTTCGGAGATGTGCGCGCGGGCGGCCTGCTCGACCTCCAGGGTGGTGAACGCCTGGACGGGGTAGCCGAGGGCGGCGGGGGAGAGGACAGGGCCGAAGCCGGTCACGACGCCGTCGGCGGTGAGGCGGTCGAGGCGCGCCTGGACGGTGCCGCGGGCGACGCCGAGCAGGCGGGCGATCTCCAGGAGCCCGGCGCGGGGCCGCTCGGCGAGGAGGCGCAGCAGTCGAAGGTCCAGTTCGTCCAGTCCGTGGCGCCGTGCTGGCATATTTGCCACCTTAAGCCGAAATTTCGTGTCGAAACGTGCAGCATAGACCGCCCCCTGTTGTCACAGAAGCGAGGCGTACGGAGACTGCGGGGTCATGGAGCACCCTTTCATCCCTTATGCCCCACCCCGCTACACCCCCGAAGAGATGATCAGGCGCGGCGAGGAGTTCTACGCGTTCGCCGACTCCCGGCGCAGCGTCCGCATGTTCAGCGACGAGCCGGTCCCGTACGAGGCCGTGGAGCTGGCCGTGCGGGCGGCCGGGACCGCGCCGTCGGGCGCGCACCAGCAGCCGTGGACGTTCGTGGTGATCGGCGACCGGGAGACCAGGAAGCGCATCCGCGAGGCCGCCGAGGTGGAGGAGCGCCAGAACTACGAGGGCGGCCGGCTGCCCCCGGAGTGGCGCGAGGCGCTGGCCCCGCTGGAGACGAACTCCGACAAGGGCTACCTGGAGGTGGCGCCCTGGCTGGTGGTGTGCTTCGCGCAGAAGTACGGGGCCCGCCCCGACGGCTCCCGCGTCAAGCACTACTACGTCAACGAGAGCGTGGGCATCGCCTGCGGCCTGTTCATCGCGGCGCTGCACTCCATGGGCCTGTCGACGCTGACGCACACGCCGAACCCGATGGCGTTCCTGACGGAGATCTGCGAGCGCCCGGCCAGCGAGCGGCCCTACATCCTGTTCCCGGTGGGCTACGCGGCCCCCGGCGTGCGGGTGCCCGACCTGGCGCGCAAGCCGCTGGAGGAGACACTGGTGCCGTTCCCGCCGGATTTGGGCCTTTCCTAGCCGGGCCGTCGTCTTCACTCTCAGTTCAGGCGCGTGTCAACACCGAGCCCACGCGCCTGGGAGGACGAAGGTGAAACGCCGATTAGTCATCCTGCTCGCCGTCCTGGGTCTGATCTGCCTGACCGGCGCGACCGGGGCGGGAGCGACCGCGGAGCCGCCGGCGAACAAGCAGTACCGGGTGCAGGGCCCGGCGGACGCGCGGGAGCGCAGCGCGGTCGCCGCGACCGGGGCCGCGATCGACGAGGTGACGAAGGACTCGGTCCTGGTCACCGCCACGGAAGCCGAGGTGTCCGCGATCCGGAAGCTCGGCTACCGGGTGACGGAGGCGCCCGGCCCGTTACCCCCGGCCCGTGCGCGGGTGGCTGACTTCCCGCCCGCGGACTCCGGCTACCACACGTACGCGGAGATGATCGCGTTCATCCAGGACCTGGCGGCCGACCATCCCGGGCTGGTCAGCACGTTCACGTACGGGACCTCGTACCAGGGCCGGCAGCTCGTGGGCGTCAAGATCAGCGACAACGCCGGGACGGACGAGGCGGAGCCGGAGGTGCTGTTCACCGCGCACCAGCACGCGCGCGAGCACCTCACCGTCGAGATGGCCCTCTACATGATGGACCTGCTGACCGACGGGTACGGCACGGACTCGCGGATCACGAACCTGGTGAACACGCGGGAGATCTGGATCATGCCGGACCTCAACCCGGACGGCGGCGAGTACGACATCGCCACCGGCAGCTACCGGTCCTGGCGCAAGAACAGGCAGCCGAACAGCGGATCCTCGGCCGTCGGCACCGACCTGAACCGCAACTGGGCCTACCAGTGGGGCTGCTGCGGCGGCTCGTCCGGCTCGACGTCGAGCGAGACGTACCGGGGCCCGTCGGCCGAGTCGGCGCCCGAGGTGAGCGCGGCGGCGAACTGGGTGCGCGGCCGGGTCGTGGGCGGCGTGCAGCAGATCAAGGCGCACCTCGACTGGCACACCTACAGCGAGCTGGTGCTGTGGCCGTACGGCTACACCTACAACGACACGGCGCCGGGCCTGACGCAGGACGACCGGGACGCGCACGCGACGCTGGGGCAGAGCATGGCCGCCAGCAACGGCTACACGCCCGAGCAGTCCAGTGACCTCTACATCACCGACGGCACGATCAACGACTGGATGTGGGGCGTCTACAAGATCTTCAGCTACACCTTCGAGATGTACCCGAGGGGCGCCAGCCCCGGCTTCTACCCGCCGGACGAGCAGATCGTGCCGCAGACGACGCGCAACCGGGAGGCGGTGCTGCTCTTCCTGGAGAGCGCCGACTGCGTCTACCGGGTGATCGGCAAGGAGTCCCAGTACTGCGGCACCGGCACCCCGCCGGTGACCGTCTACTCCGACACGTTCGAGACGGCCACGGGCTGGACGGCGAATCCGGGCGGCACGGACACGGCGACGGCCGGGCAGTGGGAGCGCGGCGACCCGGAGCAGACCGACTCCTCGGGCGTCAAGCAGCTCGGCACCACGGTCAGCGGCTCGAACGACCTGGTGACGGGCCGGTTGGGCGGCTCGGCCGGGACGTACGACATCGACGGCGGCGTGACGTCGATCCAGTCGCCGCCGATCACGCTGCCGGCCTCGGGCACGCTCGGCCTGTCCCTTTCCTGGTATCTCGCGCACGGCTCGAACGCGTCGAGCGCGGACTACTTCCGGGTCAGGGTGGTGGGCGCCACCACGGCCACGGTGGTGAACCAGGCGGGCGCGGCCACCGACCGTGACGCCGCCTGGAGCGTGGCGACCGCGAACCTGAACGCCTTCGCCGGGCAGACGGTCCGCATCGTCGTCGAAGCGGCCGACGCGGGCACCGCCTCCCTGGTGGAGGCGGCTGTGGACGACGTCCGCATCACCCAGCAGCCGTAATACCGGAAAGGCCGATTCGGGCATTATCGGCGTCCTTAACCTGGGAACTGCTTTGGGTCTTGTAAGGCAACGGTGTCAAAGCTACGATCACGGCAACTCTTAGGAAACTTTCCTAAAAGAAATCATGGCCCGCGTGACACCCCCCCAGGAGCCCGCGCCTCGCCGCTGCGGGCTGTGCCGTACGGCTCGCGTTCTCACCCCCCGGCGCGAGCCGTACGGCACATCATCCAGAAGGACGACATGTGAAACCTCGCGTCATCCTCGTAGCCCTCGCGACTCTCGCCGTCAGCCTCATCGCGCTCCCCGCCCAGGCTGCCTCGGCCACCGCCACCTTCGCCAAGGTCTCCGACTGGGGCTCCGGCTTCGAAGGCAAGGTGACCATCACCAACGGCACCACCACCGCCATGAACGGCTGGAACGTCCAGTTCGACGTGCCGGCCGGCTTCACGATCCCGTCCGCCTGGAACGCCAACATGTCCAGGAACGGCCAGCACTACACGTTCACGAACCCGAGCTGGGCAGGCAACCTGGCCGCCGGGGCGAGCGCCAGCTTCGGCTTCAACGGCACGCCCGGCAACTTTCCCGGCATCACCAACTGCACGCTCAACGGCGCGCCGTGCGGCGGCGGCGACAACGAGCCCGGCGCGCCCGGCAAGCCCGGCGCCGTCCAGGCCACCAGCACCGACAACAGCATCGCGCTGACGTGGGGCGCCTCCAGCGGAACCGTCACCGGCTACCGCGTCTACGAGGGCACCGCTGTCAAGGCCACAGTCAGCTCCACCAGCGCCACGATCAGCGGCCTGGGCACCTGCGAGCCGCACACCTACACGGTCAAGGCGTACAACGACCAGGGTGAGTCGGCGGCCAGCGACCCCGTCACCGCCACCACGACCGGCTGCGACACCGGCAACCCCGGCCCGCTGCCCAAGCACTTCCTCACCGGCTACTGGCACAACTTCGTCAACGCCGCCACCGAGCTGAAGCTCTCCCAGGTGCCGGACGACTACGACCTGATCGCGATCGCGTTCGGCGAGGCCACCTCCACGGCCGGCGAGGTCGTCTTCTCGCTCGACCCGGCCCTGGCCACCGCCGTCGGCGGCTACACCGACGCCCAGTTCAGGGCCGACGTGCGGGCGCTGCAGCAGCGCGGCAAGAAGGTCATCCTGTCCGTCGGCGGCGAGGCCGGCCGGGTGCAGGTCGCCAGCGCGGCCGCCGCCACCAGGTTCGCCGACTCGGTGTACGGGCTCATGCAGAGCTACGGGTTCGACGGCGTCGACATCGACCTGGAGAACGGCCTCAACGCCACCTACATGGGCCAGGCCCTGCGCTCGCTGCGCGCCAAGGCCGGCGCGGACCTCATCATCACGATGGCCCCCCAGACCATCGACATGCAGTCGACCGGGATGGAGTACTTCAAGCTCGCGCTGAACATCAAGGACATCCTCACCGTCGTCCACACGCAGTTCTACAACTCCGGCTCCATGCTCGGCTGCGACCAGTCGCAGGCGTACTCGCAGGGCTCGGTCAACTTCATGACCGCGCTCGCCTGCATCCAGCTGGAGAACGGCCTGCGCCCTGACCAGGTGGCCCTGGGGCTGCCCGCCGGGCCGGGTGCGGCGGGCGGCGGCATCGTGTCGCCCACGCTCGTCAACCAGGCGCTCGACTGCCTGGCCAAGCTGACCAATTGCGGGACCTTCCGGCCGCCGCGCGCCTACCCGGGCATCCGGGGCGCGATGACCTGGTCCATCAACTGGGACGCCAGCCACAACTGGAACTTCTCCAGGACCGTCAAGCCGCACCTCCGGGGAATGCCATGAGAATCCGTCGCCTGTCCCTCGCCCTGCTCACCTCAGCGGCGCTGACCGCGTCCGGGGTGGCCGCGATCAGCCCGGCCGCCTACGGCGCCACCGGCAGCGCCACGAGCGCCGCCATCGCCGCCTACCCGGCCTGGGCCGCGTGGACGGCCTACACCGCCGGCACCCGCGTCACCCACAACGGCGCCGACTACGAGGCGATCCAGAGCCACACCTCCCTGCCCGGCTGGGAGCCGCCGAACGTGCCCGCGCTGTGGAAGACGGCCACCGGAGGCGGCAACGACACCCAGGCGCCGTCGGTGCCGGCCAACCTGCGATCGACCGGCACCACCACGACCAGCGTCTCGCTGGCCTGGAACGCCTCCACGGACAACGTGGCCGTCAGCGGCTACGACGTCTACCGGGGCAGCACGCTGGTGTCGACCGCGACGGGCACGTCGTTCACCGACACCGGCCGCACCCCGAACACCTCCTACACCTACACGGTCCGGGCCCGCGACGCCGCCGGCAACGTGTCGGCCGCCAGCAACGCGGTCACCGTCACCACGCCCGACGGCCCCGGCCAGCCGGACCCGACCAGGATGCCCGGCGCGCCCTACCTCTACATGGGCTGGGGCAGCCCGCCGAACCCGGGCACCGTCATGGACGCCACCGGCGTCAAGTCGTTCACCATGGCCTTCATCCTGGCCAGCGGCGGCTGCAACCCGGCGTGGGACGGCAACCGGCCGCTGACCGGCGGCGCCGACGCCCAGGCGATCTCCACGATCAAGTCCAAGGGCGGCAGCGTCCAGGTGTCCTTCGGCGGCTGGTCGGGCAACAAGCTCGGCCCGAACTGCTCCACGCCGCAGGCGTTCGCCGGCGCGGTGCAGCAGGTCATCAACGCCGTCGGGCCCGCCGTGGTGGACTTCGACATCGAGAACACCGACGAGTTCGAGAACTACACCGTCCAGGACCGCATCCTGAACGGCCTCAAGATCGTCAAGCAGAACAACCCGAACGTCAAGATCGTGGTCACCTTCGGCACCACCAGGACCGGCCCCAACGCCCACGGCGTCCGGCTGATCAACCAGGCCAAGGCCCTGGGCGTGCCGATCGACAACTTCACGATCATGCCGTTCGACTTCGGCGGCTCCAACATGTACCAGGACACGGTCAACGCCTCCGAGGGCCTGAAGACCGCGCTCAAGAACGCCTACGGCTGGACCGACGCGCAGGCGTACGCGCACATGGGCATCTCCGGCATGAACGGCCTGTCCGACCAGCAGGAGCTGACCTCGCCGGCGATCTGGACGCAGATCCGCGACTGGGCCCTGTCCAAGGGCCTGACCAGGCTCGCCTACTGGGCCGTCAATCGCGACCGCCCCTGCCCGGGCGGCGGCGTCACCGCTCACTGCAGCGGCATCGCCCAGACGGAGTGGGAGTTCACGAAGACCACCGCCGGCTTCTGACCGGCAGGTGATCGACGGGGGAGGGCGCCACACCTGCCGGCGCCCTCCCTTCTCATGCCAGACAAGGAAGGATCACCATGAAGTTCCGAGGGTTCGCGGCGGCGGCCGCCCTCGCGCTGGGCCTGACCGCCCTCCACCCCACCTCCGCCCTGGCCGCGAACATCGTGCTGAACCCCGGCTTCGAGTCGGGCCTGTCCGGCTGGACCTGCTCGTCGGCCGAGGCCGTCTCCTCCCCGGTGCACGGCGGCGCCGGCGCCGTCCGCGGCACCCCCGCCGGCGCCGACT
This sequence comes from Nonomuraea sp. ATR24, assembly GCF_041950485.1. Classification (NCBI taxonomy): domain Bacteria; kingdom Bacillati; phylum Actinomycetota; class Actinomycetes; order Streptosporangiales; family Streptosporangiaceae; genus Nonomuraea; species Nonomuraea sp. ATR24. Next base: position 14,330 of record NZ_JBGNUU010000027.1, on the reverse strand, counting down.
TCGCCCGCTGCCAGCAGACGATCACCGTCCAGCCCAGCACCGCCTACCAGCTCTCCGCCTGGGTCCAGGGCGGCTACGTCTTCCTGGGCGCGACCGGCACCGGGGTGAACGCCAGCACCTGGGGCCAGCCCGGCGCCCAGTGGCAGCAGCTGAAGACCTCCTTCACCACCGGCGCGACCACCACCAGCGTCGCCATCCACGTCAACGGCTGGTACGGCACCGGCGCGTACGTGCTCGACGACGTGATCCTCGACGGCCCCGGCGGCCAGCCCGACACCGAGGCGCCGAGCACGCCCGGCAACCTCGCCGTCGGCAACGCCACCAGCACGAGCCTCACCGCCACCTGGAGTGCCTCGACCGACAACTCCGGGAGCGTCGCCCGCTACGAGGTCTCACGCAACGGCGGCGCCCCCGCCGCCACGACCGGCACCACCCACACGGCCACCGGCCTGACCCCCCAGACGGCCTACCGCTTCAAGGTCCGCGCCTGCGACGCCGCCGGCAACTGCTCCCCGTACACCGGCGAGGTGACCGGCACCACCACGGTGGGCGGCGGCGACGGCGGCGACCTGCCCGAACGGGTCATGGTCGGCTACCTGCACGCCTCGTTCGCCAACGGCTCCGGCTACATCCGCATGAGCGACGTCCCCGCCGAATGGGACATCATCAACCTGGCCTTCGGCGAGCCCACCTCGGTGACCTCCGGCGACATCCGCTTCAGCCAGTGCCCGGTGGCCGAGTGCCCCAACGTCGAGTCCGAGGCCGACTTCATCGCCGCCATCGACGCCAAGCAGGCCCAGGGCAAGAAGGTGCTGATCTCCATCGGCGGCCAGAACGGCCAGGTCCAGCTCACCACCACGGCCGCCCGCGACAAGTTCGTCCAGTCGGTCAGCGCCATCATCGACCGCTACGGCCTCGACGGCCTCGACATCGACTTCGAGGGCCACTCCCTCTACCTCAACCAGGGCGACACCAGCCTCGCCAACCCCACCACCCCGGTGATCGTCAACCTCATCCAGGCGCTCAAGACCCTCAAGAGCAGGTACGGGTCAGACTTCGTGCTGACGATGGCCCCGGAGACGTTCTTCGTCCAGCTCGGCTACCAGTTCTACGGCCCCGGGCCGAACGGCACGGCCGACCGCAGGAGCGCCTCCTACCTGCCGGTCATCCACGCCATGCGCGACGACCTGACCCTGCTGCACGTGCAGGACTACAACTCCGGGCCGATCACCGGGCTCGACAACCAGTACCACACGATGGGCGGCCACGACTTCCACGTGGCCATGACGGACATGCTGCTGGCCGGCTTCCCCATCATGGGCAACGCGGCCAACGTGTTCCCGGCGCTGCCGCCGGAGAAGGTCGCCATCGGCCTGCCCGCCTCGCCCAACGCCGGCAACGGCTTCACCACGGTCGGGGAGGTGCAGAAGGCGTTCGACTGCCTGTCCAAGGGCACGAACTGCGGGCCGTACAAGCCGCGCGGGGTCTACCCGGGGCTGCGCGGCCTGATGACCTGGTCCATCAACTGGGACAAGTACAACGGTTACGAGTTCTCCCGCAGCCACCGGGCCTACCTGGACCGCCAGTAGGGCTCACCGCACCAGGTGCGTCGGCTTGATCGGCAGGCCGGCGCCCGGCGGGCGGTAGACGGGCAGGGCCTCGCCGTACTCGTGCATCCAGGCGTGGTCGATCAGCAGCCGCATCCGCCGCCCGCCGGGCTCCGGCACGTCCGGCCGCCCGGCGTGGCCCGCATGACCGGCATGACCCGGGTGACCGGCGTGCCCGGCCGACAGCTTGGCCACCGCGTCGGCGACCAGGCCGGGGTCGGGCGGCGCCAGGTCGCACCGGTCGTCCGGCCCGATCAGCAGGTCCACCTCGGGCGGCAGCGGGTAGATCCACCTCGGCAGGCAGAGCACGCGGGGCGGCGGCGCCATCGGCAGCCCGTCGCCCACCGCCTCCAGCAGCATCGACCGCGCCGTCCGCCGCTCGAACAGCCCGTCGCCGAGCGCCCAGCTCAGCGCCCCCACGTCCGCCCGGTCCTCGCCACAGGCGTGCAGGCACAGGTACGGCACCAGCGGGATGTCCGTCCCGCCCGCCGGCTGCGCCCACCCCTCGCGGCACCCGGTCAGCACCAGCAGCGCCAGCATCGCCCGGTAGGCCGTGTCGGCGTGCGGCGTCTCCAGCCGGCCGGGCACCACCATGCACCGCCCGCCCGTCTTCTCCGCCGTCACCCCCAGCTCGCGCGCGATCTTCAGCGCCCGCGACGCGGCCACGCCCGTGCACGCCTCCTGCCAGCCCGGCGTGTACGGCTCGTCCCGGTCGTCGTACCCCGACGGCCACCGGCCCGGCAGCCCCGGCCTGGCCACCCCGTACACCGCCAGCAGCAGGTCGAACACCGTCGTCACCAGCTGCCCGCCCTCGGACGCCGCCGGCACCCCGCGCCGCAGCACGTCCGGGCCCGCGTCGAACCGCGGCAGCGCCACCTCGACGCCGGCGGCCCCCTCCTCGCCGTACAGGCTCAGCCGCCCCGCCGAGCCCCCGTGCAGCCCGCCCGGCACCAGCGCGCCGCCGCGCTCGCGCAGCCGCACCAGCAGCGGCAGGTCGGTGCCCGCCAGCGCCTGCGCGGCGAACGCGGGCCGGTCCAGGTAGAACTCCTTGAGCAGCACGTGCCCGACCGCCATGGCCAGCGCCCCGTCGGCGCCCGGCCGCACCACCACCGTCTCGTCCGACAGGCGCGTCGGGTGCGGGCCGATCGCCACCACCTTCTGCCCCTTGTAGCGCCCGGCGATCACCCACGGGGTATCGGGGGAGCGTACGGTCCGGTTGTTCTCACCCCACAGCAGCACGTACGACGCGCGCGCCCAGTCCTCCGGGCGCGGCCCGCGATAGCCCGGCCCGAGCATCTGCGCGGGCGCGTTCGACTGCTCGGTCAGCACCGCGCCGCCGAGCCCCGCCACCAGCCCGGCCAGCGGCGCCGTCGCCAGCGCCGCCACCTGGTCCGCGCCGTGCTCGGACGCGGTGTGCACGATCGCGGCGGCGGCCAGCTCGGCGGCCGTGCCGTCGTCCAGCGGGACCCGCCGCCCGCCGCGCGCCCGGCGGTAAACCTCCGAGTTGGCTGTGAGTTCCGCCCAGGCGGCCACCGGGTCCCCCGGCCCCTCCCGTGCCTCGAAATAGAGCCTGACCAGCGCCTGGTTGACCTGCGATCCCCCCATGGAAAAAGTTCAGCACAGACAGTCATGTTCTGACGCCGTACGACCCGGCATGTCGGGGATAAGAATGTGGCAGCATGCGGGCGCGTACGGCACTCTAGATTCCGCCATGGAACACGCAGTCCTCACGGGGGTCGTCCTCGTCACCGGTGTCGTCCTCGCCCTGATCGCCCAGTGGCGAGACTGGCGGCCGTCCCTGCTCGTCGCGATCCTCGTCGGGATCGCGGTGCGGGTCCTGCTGCTCTTCACAGCGGCGACCGACACCCAGTGGCAGCCGGTCGACTACGTCAACAGCTTCCGCCCGGCCGGCGAGGCCGTGCTGCGCGGCGAGGATCCGGTGCTGGCCAGCAACGGCGGCTGGCACTTCCTGCCCACGATCCCCTACGTCTACGGCATCCTGCTCTGGCTCGGCATCCCGTGGGACTACGCCGGCCGCCTGGTCACCGTGGTCGCCGACATCGTGCTGATCCCGCTCGTGGCCAAGCTCGCCGGCGGCCCGAAGGCGTCGCTGCGCGCCTTCCAGTACGCGCTCAACCCGCTGGCCCTGCTGGTCGCCTCCATCCACGGGCAGGTCGAGCCGGTGGCGCTGGTGTTCGGCGTGGCCGCGTTCGTCGTCGCGCGCGGCCCCGGCTCGCCGCACCGGGTGGGCGTCACCGACGCCGCCGTCGGCCGGGTGCGCCAGGCCGTCTCCGAAGGCGGGCTGCGGGTGCTGCCGCGCATGGTGCTCCAGGCGCTGCGGCCCGGCCCCACGGACCGCGCCGACCTCAAGCGGGCCGCGCTGGCCGGCGTCCTCATGGGGCTCGCCCTGTGCGCCAAGAGCTGGCCCATCTGGCTGATCCCGGGCTTCCTGCTGCTGCTGCCCCACCTGCGCTCCCGGATCGTGGCGCTGTTCACGACCGGCGCGGTGCCGCTGTTCTTCCTGGTGACGCTGCCGGTGTTCGCCGGCACCGCGTTCGACCAGATCCCCGAGGTCATCCGCACCATCCAGTCGATCCGCCCGATCGTCGGCGAGTGGGGCTGGACCCCGCACTTCACCGGCGGCCACTGGGACCTGCGGCCCGACCTGGCGACGTTCGGCACCTACCTGATCTACGCGTGCGTGGTGGCCGCGATCCTGGTCTGGCGGCGCGCCGACCCGATCGACATGACGATCGCGATCCTGCTCATCTTCATGGTCGTCACGCCCCGGCTCGGCGCCCAGTACCTGCTGTGGTTCATGCCGTTCCTGGTCGCCAGGCCGACCCGGTTCGCCTGGCCGGCGATCCTCGGCGTCTCGCTCTGGTCGGCCTACGGCTACATCTACATGACGCAGTACAGGGGCGAGGCGTGGGGCGTGCTGCACGCCGACTGGTCGCGGGCCTCGATTGTGCTGCTGCCGGTGCTGCTGCTGGCCATGCCGTGGGGCCGGCGCAAGCCGCAGGCGCCCGGCCTGACCGGGCCCGCCACTCCGGCGGGCCCGGGCGGCCTCACCTCAGCCGGTCGTACAGGGTGATCCACTGGTCGGGTCGCACGTACCCGACCACGGTGTCGCGGGCCACGCCCGCGGCGGCGAGCGCCGCGTCCACGCCCTCGTAGCGCGTCCGCAGCGAGGCGCGCAGCGACCCGCCCACCCCGCTGAAGCCCAGCTCGACCAGCGCCTGATAGTCGCGGCGCGAGCCGGCCAGCGGCTCCGGCCTGCGCTCGACGCGCAGGATCGCCGAGTCGACCGACGGGACCGGCCGGAAGCTCTTCCGGCCGACCCGCTCGCCCAGCCGCCAGTCGAACCACGGCCATGACTCGACCGTGACCAGGCTCCAGCGGCCGTAGTCGCCCGTGCGTTTACGGGCGTACTCCCGCTGGGTGAGCAGGGTCGCCGAGGTCAGCCCCGGCGCCCGCAGGCACCAGTCGACGATCCTCGACGTGACCGCGTAAGGGATGTTGCCCACGACCGCGAACGGCTCGCGTGGCGCGCGGGCCGCCGTGAAGTCGCCCCGGACCACGTCGATCCGCGGATCGTCGCGCGTCCGGGAGGCCAGCCTGCCGGCCAGCCGGGGGTCGATCTCGTAGGCCGTGACCTGGGCCCCGGCCTCGGCCAGCGCCAGCGTGAGCGCGCCTTCGCCCGCCCCGGGCTCCAGGACGGGCCCGGCCGGTGCGGCGGCCTTGACCACCAGCTCCAGGGCATGCCTGTCGACCAGGAAGTTCTGCGACAGCTCGCGCCGCGCCCGATCCCGGGGCGTGCGGCCGCCGCCGGAGCTCCTGGCCTTCTTCTGGGTGTGTGAATAGTTTCCGTGCGCGAAGTTCTGCGCCACAGCTTTCGCCCTCTCGGGTCTTCGAGTCGATGGGAGGCTCGAAGGGCCCCGGGCGCGCCGCGGACGCGCTCAGTCGTCCGCTAGCGGGCCAGAGGCCGGCTGCGGCGCATGCGCATGTAGACGGTGCCGAACATGCGGCTGATGCTAGGAAGAGCCGCCCCGGCGCGGCAACCGATTAAATCCGCTTTGAGCTGGCATTGAAGTCCCTGAGGTATTCCTTGGCTTATGGACCGTCCGGCCAGGGTGCTCGTCGTCGACGACGAACCCAACATCCGCGCCCTGCTCTCGCAAACGCTGCGCCTGGTCTCCTTCGAGGTCAGGACCGCCGAGACCGGCGCCGAGGCGGTGGCGGCCGCCCGCGAGTTCGACCCCGACCTGGTGGTGCTCGACGTCATGCTGGCGGACATCGACGGGTTCGAGGTCGCCGGGCGGCTCGGCGAGCGCGTCCCGGTGCTGTTCCTGACCGCCCGCGACGCCGTCGAGGACCGGGTGCGCGGGCTGACGCTCGGCGCCGACGACTACGTGACCAAGCCGTTCAGCCTGGAGGAGGTCGTGCTGCGGATCCGCGCCATCCTGCGCCGCAGCCGCACCCCGGCCCCGCCGGACGACGTCCTGCGCTACGCCGACCTGGAGCTCGACGCTGCCGCCCACGAGGTGCGGCGCGGCGGCGTCCCGGTCGAGCTGTCGCCCACCGAGTTCAACCTGCTGCAGTATCTGATGGCCAACGCCGGCCGCGTCGTCAGCAAGGCGCAGATCCTCGACAGCGTCTGGCGCTACGACTTCGACGGAGACTCCAGCATCGTCGAGTCGTACGTCTACTACCTGCGCAAGAAGATCGACCGGTGGGAGCCGCAGCTCATCCACACCGTGCGCGGCTTCGGCTACACGCTCAGGACGCCCCGGTGAGGCCCGCCACCTGGACGCTGCGCACCCGCCTCGTCATGGCCGTCCTCGCCCTCACCGCGGTCGCGCTCGTGCTGGCCAACGTGTTCGGCATCACGCTGCTGCACAACACCATGGTCGGCCGGGTGGACAAGGAGCTCACCGGCCTCAGCAAGATCAGCGGGGAGCGGGTCCAGCCCACGGGGGCGGTCGTGAAGAGCGGCGTGCTGGCCAAACGGTTCGCCAGCCAGCTCCGTATCCTCGTCTTCGCCGCCGACGGCAGCATCATCGCCCAGACGCCCGGCGCGGGCAGCCCCGGCCCCGCGATCGAGACGTTGCGGGTGGGCGCCCCGTACACCGTGCCCGGCACCACCGGCGCGTCCTGGCGGGTGCTCGTCACCCCGTCGCCCGACGGCACCGTGTGGGTGGTCGCCCAGTCGCTCGCCGAGGCCGAGCAGGTCAGGACCTCCAGCATCGCCATCGCCACCGCCGTCAGCGCGCTCGTGCTGCTCCTGCTCGGCCTCGCCGGCGACGCCCTGGTACGCCTCGGCCTGCGCCCCCTGACCCGCATGGAGCGCACGGCCGGCCACATCACCCGGGGCGACTTCGCCAGCCGCGTGCCCGCCCCCGACCCGCACACCGAGGCCGGCCGCCTCGGCGCCGCCATGAACGTCATGCTCGACCGCGTCGAGTCGGAGATCGCCGCCCGCACCGCCTCCGAGGCCCGCATGCGTCGCTTCCTCGCCGACGCCTCCCACGAGCTGCGCACCCCCCTCACCTCCGTACGCGGCTTCGCCGAGCTCTACCGCCGGGGCGGCGGCGACACCGGCGAGATGATGGGCCGCATCGAGGACGAGGCCGCCAGGATGAGCGTCCTGGTCAACGACCTGCTCACGCTCGCCCAGCTCGACGAGGAACGGCCGCTGGACCGGAAGCCGGTCGACCTGCTGGCGGTGGCCGCCGACTCCATCCGTGACGCCCGCGCCCGCGTCCCCGACCGGCAGGTCAGGCTGGCCGGCCTGGGCGGCGCGCTGGCCCCCGTCTCCGCCCTGGGCGACGAGGCCCGGCTGCGGCAGGTCGCGGCCAACCTCATCGGCAACGCCCTCACCCACACCCCGCCCGAGGCCGCCGTCACCGTCCGCGTCGGCAGCCGGGCCGGGCGGGCCGTGCTGGAGGTCGCCGACACCGGCCCCGGCATCGCGCCCGAGCACGTCCCCCACCTGTTCGACCGCCTCTACCGGATCAGCCAGGGCAGATCCAGGTCCGACGGCGGCAACGGACTGGGCCTGGCCATCGTCGCCGCCATCGTGCGCGCCCACGGCGGCAGCGTGGACGTCGACACCGCGCCGGGCCGGGGCGCCACGTTCTCGGTGCTCCTACCTGGTTCCCAGGCGGCTCCCAGCCCGCTCTGATCCGCACCCGGCACCGTCGGGGGCATGAGACGAACACTTCTCACCGCGGCCCTGCTCGCGCTGGCCGCGGGATGCGGGACGCAGCAGCCCGCCACCGGCGTCGCCTCGGTGTCGAGCGCCTCGGCCGCGCCGACGGCCTCCGCCTCCCCGGCCGCCACGACGGACCCGGAGGAGCAGGGCAGGAAGTTCGCCGCGTGCATGCGCGAGCACGGCGTCGACATGCCCGACCCCGAGCCGGGCGGGAACGTGCGCGTGCTCGGCAAGGCCCAGGCGGGCAAGGCGGAGTTCGAGAAGGCCATGGCCGCCTGCCGATCGCTGGCCCCGTTCAAGGACCGCGGCGAGCTCACCCCCGAGGACGAGGAGCGGATGCGCGCCTACGCCAAGTGCATGCGCGACAACGGCGTGGACATGCCGGACCCGGAGCCGGGCAGCGGCCTCAGGCTCAAGGCCGACGGCCGGATCGACCCGGAGGACCCCGCGTTCCGGAAGGCGATGGACACGTGCCAGGACCGGCTGCCCCGCAACGGGAGGCGGAAGTGACCGGGATGGCCCGCACACCGGAACCCCTGTCGCGGCCCCGGCGGTCACTGGTGCGCCCGGTCGCCTGGACCGCCGGCGCCGCCCTGCTCGCCGCCGCCGTCACGGCCGCCGCGCTCGGCTTCGGCGGCGACGCCACCGGCCCGGCCGCCGCCGTCCGCACCCCGCCCGCCACCGCCACCGTCACCAGGACCACCCTCACCGAGACCAAGACCGTCGACGGCGCCCTCGGCCACGGCCCCGCCACGACCGTCACCGCCAAGGCGCAGGGCACGATCACCTGGCTGCCCGCCGAGGGCGCCACCATCACCCGGGGCCGCGCCGTCTACAGCGTCGACGCCGACCGCCGCCCCCTCCTCTACGGCGCCATGCCCCTCTACCGCACCCTCCAGGACGGCGTCGAGGGCGCCGACGTCAAGCTCCTGGAACGCAACCTGGCCAAGCTCGGCTACACCGGGTTCGACGTCGACGACGCCTACACCTGGGCCACCCGCGAGGCCGTCGAGAACTGGCAGGAGGACCTCGGCCTCGACGTCACCGGCCGCGTCGAGCCCGGCGACGTCGTCGTGGCCGGCGGCCCCCTGCGCGTCGCCGAGCTCAAGAAGGCGCTCGGCGACAGCGCGGCCGGCCCCGTCCTCACCGCCACGGGCACTGCCCGCCGGGTGCTCGTCGACCTCGACGTGGCCGACAGCCACCTGGTGCGCAAGGGCATGTCCGCCACCGTCGAGCTGCCCGACGGCACCGAGGTCGACGGCGAGGTCACCGCCGTCGGCCGCGTCGCCGAACAGAGCGGCGACGCAGACGACACCGCGACCACGGTCGAGGTCGAGGTGTCGGTGTCCGGGCTGAAGAAGACCTACGACAGCGCCCCCGTCGAGGTCACCGTCGTCGCCCGGCAGCGCGAGAACGTCCTGGCCGTCCCCGTCGGCGCCCTGGTCGCCCTCGCCGAGGGCGGCTACGGCGTCCAGGTCGTCGAGGGCCCCGCCACCCGCTACGCCGCCGTGGAGACCGGCATGTTCGCCGACGGCCAGGTCGAGGTCACCGGCATCGCCGAGGGCGTCACCGTGGCGGTGCCCACGTGATCGCCGAGCTGACCGACGTGCGCAAGGAGTACGGCGACGTCGCCGCCCTGCGCGGCGTCACCATGAGCATCGGGCACGGCGAGCTCGTCGGCATCGTCGGGCCGTCCGGGTCCGGCAAGTCGACCATGCTCAACATGCTCGGCACCCTGGACCGGCCCTCCGCCGGCACCGTCCGCATCGCCGGGCACGACGTCGGCACGCTCGGCGACAGGCAGCTGTCGGCCCTGCGCGCCAACGTCATCGGCTTCGTCTTCCAGCAGTTCCACCTGGCCGCCGGGGTCCCGGCACTGGACAACGTCGCCGACGGCCTGCTCTACAACGGGCCCGCGCTGCGCGAACGCCGCGACCGGGCCGCCGAGGCGCTGGAGCGCGTCGGGCTCGGCCACCGGCTCGGCCACCGCCCGCACGAGCTGTCCGGCGGCGAACGGCAGCGCGTCGCCATCGCCCGCGCCGTCGTCGGCGACCCGGGCCTGCTGCTGGCCGACGAGCCCACCGGCAACCTCGACTCCCGCTCCGGCGCCGGCGTCATGGACCTGCTGCGCGAGCTCAACGCCACGGGCACCACCGTCGTCGTCATCACCCACGACCGCGACATCGCCGCCTCGCTGCCCCGCCAGGTGGAGATGCTCGACGGCCGGATGCTCGACGGGGCACGCCGGTGAACGTCCTGGAAAGCCCCCGCATGCGCCCCCGCGACGTGATCAGGACGGGCGGCTCCGGCCTGCGCGCCAGACCGCTGCGCGTGTTCCTGTCGGCGCTCGGCATCGCCATCGGCATCGCCGCCATGCTCGGCGTCGTCGGCATCTCCGCCTCCAGCCGGGAGGACCTGAACCGGCAGCTCGCCGCGCTCGGCACCAACCTGCTCACCGTCGCCCCCGGCCAGACGCTCTTCGGCGCCGACGCCCACCTGCCCGCCGAGGCCGAAGGCATGATCGGCCAGATAGGCCCGGTCACCTCGGTCACCGCCACCGGCCGCACCCCGGCCAAGGTCTACCGCAACGAGCACATCCCGGAGAGCGAGTCGGGCAGCATCTCCGTCCTGGCAGCCCGCCTCGACCTGCCCGCGGACGTGAACGCCGCCCTCACCACCGGCGTCTGGCTCAACGAGGCCACCCACCGCTACCCGGCCGTCGTGCTCGGCGCCAAGGCCGCCGACCGGCTCGGCGTCGTCCAGGCCGGCCCCGACCAGCGGGTCCGGCTCGGCGGTCAGTGGTTCACGGTCGTCGGCGTGCTCGCCCACGTCCCGCTTGCCCCCGAGCTCGACACCGCGGCCCTGGTCGGCTGGCCCGTCGCCGAGGAGCGGCTGGACTTCGACGGCTACCCGACCACGATCTACGCCAGGGCCGGCGAGCCGTCGGTGACCGCGGTGCGCGACGTGCTCGCCGCCACCGCCAACCCGCGGGCGCCGAACGAGGTCGAGGTGTCCAGGCCGTCGGACGTGCTCGCCGCCAAGCAGGCCACCGACGCCACGCTCAACGCCCTCCTGCTCGGCCTCGGCGGGGTCGCCCTCCTGGTCGGCGGCGTCGGCGTGGCCAACACGATGGTCATCTCGGTGCTCGAACGCCGCGCGGAGATCGGCCTGCGCCGCTCGCTCGGCGCCACCCGGGGCCAGATCAGGCTGCAGTTCCTCGCCGAGTCGCTGCTGCTGTCGGCCGTCGGCGGCGTCGGCGGCGTGGCGCTCGGCATCCTCGTCACCGCCGCCTACGCGAGCCTCCAGGGCTGGCCCGCGACCGTGCCCGCGTGGGCGATGGCCGGGGGAGTGCTGGCCACGCTCGTCATCGGCGGCGTCGCCGGCTTCTACCCGGCGGTCCGCGCCGCCCGCATGTCCCCCACGGAAGCGCTGGCCGCTCCCTGACGAGGCCGATTCGTACAAGAGAACCATGCGGCCGGTGGCGTACCGTCGGCCGCATGGACGTTCTCGACCGTGCGGCCGGCTACCTGCGGCTGCACGCCAGACTCATCGACAGGCTCAGGTTCGAGGCGCTGTTCGCCGGCGGCTCGCGCGAGCGGGTGGCCGGCGCGCTGCGCGCCTACCAGAACCCCGACGGCGGCTTCGGCCACGCGCTGGAGCCCGACCTGCGCGGCGCGGGCAGCCAGCCGCAGCCCGTCGAGGTCGCCTTCCGGCTGCTGGACGAGCTCGACGCGTTCGGCGACCCGATGGTGGCCGCCGCCTGCGACTACCTCGCCGCCGTCAGCACCCCCGAGGGCGGTGTCCCGTTCATGCTGCCCACCGGCGAGCCGCGCGCCCCCTGGTGGCAGACGCCCGACGACCCGCCCGCCGACCTCAACCCCACCGCCCCGCTCGCGGGCCTGCTCCACAAGCACGGCGTCACCCACCCGTGGCTCGGCCCCGCCACCGCCTTCTGCTGGTCGCGGATCGCCCGGATCACCGACAAGGCCGAGCAGTACGAGGCGCGCGCCGTGCTCACCTTCCTCGAACACGTACCCGACAGGGAGCGGGCGCTCGCCGAGTTCACCCGGCTCAAGCCCGCGCTGCTGGCGGCGGTCTCCCTCGAACCCGACCAGCCCGGCCACGTGCACTACCCGCTCGACTTCGCGCCGGAGCCGCTCACGCTGCCCCTGTTCGAGGCCGCCGTGCTGGAGCGCCACCTGGACGTGATGCTGCGCGACCAGGACGACGAGGGCGGCTGGGCGCCCAACTGGGAGATGTGGACGCCGCTGGTGCGGCACGAGTGGGGCGGCTACATCACGGTGGCCAACCTCAACACCCTGCGGGCGTACGGACGCCTCTGAAGTTCTGTCGGTGCCCGTGCGTAGCCTGGGGGCATGTACGCGGAACGGGCTCCGGAGCCGGCCCTTGCCGATCGCGTGGCCTGCCTGTGGCGGCAGGCCAGCGAGGACGACCGGGCACAGCTGGTGGTGCCCGACGGCTGCGTCGACCTGATCTGGGGCCCCCGAGGGCCGTTCGTGGCCGGGCCCGACACCCGGCCCGCCCCGGTCGCGATGCGGGCCGGCGACCGGTTCGCCGGCGTCCGCTTCAAGCCGGGCGCCGCCGGCGACGTGTTCGGCGTGCCGCTGTCGGAGCTGCGCGACCAGCGCGTCCCGGCCGCCGCGCTCGACGCCCTCGCCGGGCTGCCCGCCGACCCGCCGGACGACCCCCTCCGGGTGCTGCTCGCGGTGGTGCAGACGCGGCTGCGCCGCACCGCCGCCCCCGACCCGTCCGTCCCCGCCATCGCCGCCCGCCTGCGCACCGGCCGCACGGTCGCCGAGACGGCGTGGGACCTCGGGCTCAGCGTCCGCCAGCTCCACCGCCGCTCCCTGACCGGCTTCGGCTACGCGCCCAAGACCCTCCAACGCGTCGTACGGTTCCAGCGCGCGCTCAGGCTGACCCGGGCCGGGGTCCCGCTCGCCGACGTCGCCGCCCGCGCCGGCTACGCCGACCAGGCCCACCTGGCCAACGACGTCAAGCGGCTGAGCGGCGTCACGCTGCGCCGCCTGGTGCCCACCGGCTGACAGTTCTACCGGGCTACCGGGGGAGGCTCGCGGGCTTGCTGGAGATGAGCGCCCCCGCCCACTCCGCCCGCGGGTCGCTGTCGATCAGCAGCGCCCTGACCAGCAGGCTCAGCGGGATCGCGAGGATCGCGCCCAGCGGCCCCAGCACGAACGTCCACAGGATCAGCGACAGGAACGTCATCGTCGTCGACAGCCCCACCGCGTCGCCGAGGAACTTGGGCAGGATGAACGACTGCGTCACCACGTTGATGGCCCCGTAGGCGGCGACGACCAGCAGCATCTCCTTCACCCCGCCGTGCAGCAGCGCCAGCAGCGCGGGCGGGATCAGGCTCAGCACGAAGCCGATGTTGGGGATGTACATGCCGATCATCGCCAGCACCCCCCACAGGAGCGGCAGCGGCACCCCGATGAGCGTGAGCGCGATGACGTCCAGCACGGCGTTGAGCAGCCCGAACACCGTCGAGACGATCAGGTAGCGGCGCGTCTTGTGGGTGAACCCGGCCAGCGCGATCACCAGCCCCCGCCGGCGCCCCTCGCCCGCCGCGAGGATGCGCGAGGTGATCGGCGCGTCCAGGCACATCGCCAGCAGCAGCACCACGATGAGGAACAGGCTCGACAGCACCCCGATCACGCCGCCCAGCAGGCTCTGCGCGATGCCGAGCAGCCGCTCGGGGTCGAAGCTGTCGAAGGCGCGGTCGATCTGCGCGTCGCTGATGCCGTGCGCGACCGCGAACCGTTCGGCGTCGCCCAGCAACTGGCTGAACTTCCCCGCGTACGAGCTGATCAGGGTGGTGAGCTGCACCGCCGACACCGTCAGCACCGCGGCCATCCCGAGCAGCACCAGCACGAGGATGAGGAACGGCACCGCCACCTGGATCCAGACGGGCGCGCCGTGCCGGGCGAGCCACCCGCGCAGTGGTGACACCGCGATGACGAGAACCAGGGCCAGGATGACCGGCCCGGCGATGGAGGCCACTTCGCGGATCCCGAACAGTGCGATCACCGCGCCGGCGATCCCCATCAGGACGATGAGCGCTCTGGGCACCGGCTGATCATTCACGCGGGGGTTCCTACCCCTGCCCTTGGGAACACACCGCCGCGCGCCGCCGATTTGACGGTTGCGGGAGCCGTACATAGAGTTCACCAGTCCCGCGAGGACGGTGTGATCACCGGACTCGCCCAGGGCACCTCCTCCAACCACCTCCGGTCCGTGGATGCTTCACGTCCACGGGGCGCCGATTCGACAAGAGTCGGAGTTCGGAGTAAGTTAGAAGGGTTGCTCCGGAGACGGGGCGGTCGAAATTCCCGCAGGTCGAGCGAGTCCGGTCAATTTGACAGAGACTTGAACGGCTGAAAGAATTAAGACACAACGAAATGAGCGCCTCTCGCAGGACTGGGGAGCAAGCGTCCGTTTCTTGAGAACTCAACAGTGTGTCAAAAGCCAGT